>CAYWDZ010000032.1:0-20404 GCA_964456255.1 uncultured Steroidobacteraceae bacterium
GCAACGGCCGTGGCAACGGCCAAGACAGCGATGCGTGCGTGCACGTGGCTCCTCCTGAGGGAACGTTTGCATGCTCCCGCCTGGCCGGAACACTATTCCGTATCCGGACGGTCTAACAGTGAGCAAGATCACCGGCGAAGCAATCCCAAGGAATGCCCGCGGACAGGACTTTCAGCCCGCATGGTTGCCGGTGTCAAATTCGCACAATGGGTCATATCTCGAGGCCGAGGGTTGCGACCGTAGGCCCCTTGCAGCAAATCGGCGGGCCTGATCGCCTGAATCCACCTCTTCCGGCCGCCGGCTCACCACGCTGGATCGCCCGCCTCTCGAACCAGGTCAGAGGCTGGCGCGCGCCCGCAATAACGCGGCGATGTCCCGATGCTCCATCCGCTCGGCCCATGCCAGCGGCCGCGCCCAGGGTTCCGCATCGGCCTCGACCGGATCCGCGCCACGCGCCAGCAGCAGCCGGACCATCTCGATGCGCCCCCACCGGCATGCCCAGCCGAGCGGCGTGCTGGCAAGCAGCCGGTCGCGAACATCCAGCCGGGCGCCAGCATCGAGCAGGACTTCGGCAAACCGGACCGCGGTGGCATAGCTGCCCGAAGCCACTTCATGCAGCAGGCCATCGCCCCGATGGTCGGCAAGATGATGCGGACCACAGCGGGCCAGGATCAGCTTGAAACATTCGACGCAACCGTTCTGCTGCTCGAGGCCGTAGTCGTCGATGTTGTGCAACGGACGCATCAGCGTGCCGTGCCAGCGGGAATCCTCGGGCGGCCAGTGAATCCGCTCCAGCGCCATGCGCACGATCTCGACCGTGCCGGAACTCGCCCCGCCCCACAGCAACTGCTCGGCCACCGTGTGGCCGGACATGTCGTTCGGATCCAGATGCGGATCGAGCTCGCCGGCAAGCATGCGGCGCGCCATCTCGACTTGCCGCGCATAGCCGGCCGAACCCGCATCGAGCCGGCCACCATGCTTCTGGATCAGCGCGATCATTTCCGGATCGTCGCCACTGAACGCGCGGAACGCCGCCGACCCGGCGGTGAATACATCCGCGTTGGGATTGGCGCCGCGCTCAAGCAGCAGCCGCGCCATGTCGATGTGCTTCAGCGCCACGGCCTGGAACAACGGACCGCCGTGGGACCAGGCAGGCGTGTCGATATGACCGACCTGGACGCGCTCGTCGGGATCAAGGCCAAGATCGAGCAGCCGCCGCAGCACCTCGGGCTGGTTGCCCCGGACCGCCGCTTCCAGCACGCCCAGTCCCGACAGGTCCCGCGCGGTGAACTGCTCCAGGTATTCCCAGCGGCCAATCGCCGCCGCCGACAGCGGCCCCAGTTCCGCGCCGCGTTCCAGCAGCAGCGCCGCCACGCGCTGGAACCTGTCGTTGTCGAACAGCCATTCTTCCCCGCACCCTACGGCGGCAAAGTCCAGCGCCGTCCAGCCACTCTGCAATCCCGGGACGAAGGTTGCATTCCAGAACACATGGCCCTGCATCCGTGCGTTCACGTCCACGCCGTGATCGAGCAGCCAGCGGGTCAGCAGCAGCGCGCCACGGGTCGCGGTCTGGTGCAGCATGGTGCCGCGGTCTTCCGTGTACATCTGCGCGAACTCGGGATGTTCGTTGAACACTTCCAGCAGGGCTTCTTCGCGGCCGGTCTGAAAGGCCTTGTGCAGCTTGCGGCCGACTTCGGGACTGATGTCGGCAGAGCGCTGGCCATGCTGGTCACGGAGCGCACGGATTGCCTCGGAGATCTCCTCAAAGCCGCGGTCGCGCGCCATGATTCGCGGCGTGGTGGCGTCGCGATGCGGCCAGATGCTGGCATCCGGATCGGCGCCACACTCCAGCAATGCCTTGACCATCGGCAGGTCGCGACGGAACACGGCCAGGTGCAGGGCCGTGACTTCATTGACGCTCGCCTTGACGAGTTCCGGACGGCGCGCCAGCAGGGCGCGCACGGCCGGCACATCGCCCTGCCCGACGGCGACGTGCAATTGCGCGGCGGTTACGCCCTCCACCGCGGCCTTCATCTTCGGCCAGCTGTCGAAGCCGCAGGCGCGCGCCAGCACCAGCTGCGCATCGTGCAGGGCGAATGTCGCGGGCGAAGCGCCGCTGAAATGGGCGGCGACCTCGGCAACGGCCTCCGGCGAGGAGGCGCGGAATGCCTCGAGCAGTTCCTTCGCCTGCCGCTTGAGCTGATCGATATCGGGGTGCTCGCGCATTACGCGAGCCGGAATGGGCTTGTTCACAATGAGCTCCTTTCATGTCACCCGGTGTCCGCTGTCTCGGGCTGAAAAGAGTTCATCGATTGGCCTTGAGCGCTCGACGTCAGGGGACGCAGTCCTTTCCGCGGACACGGTGGCTTCCTGAAGAGCCGCTGGCAGCCTACCACAACGCCCTATTCCAGTAGACTCGCGGCATGTCGCTGCACAAGCACCGCTCCCGGTTCATCACCGAAGGACTGGCCCGCGCGCCCCAGAGGGCCTTCCTGCGCGCCACGGGCCTGGACGAGCGCGACTTCGACAAATCCTTCGTGGGCATTGTCACCACGGCCGGCGAAAACACGCCCTGTTCGATGTCACTGGCACCGCAGGCCGACCAGGCCCGGCTGGGCGTGGCCGCTGGCGGCGGCGTGCCGGTGAGCTTCACCACGATATCGGTCTCCGACGGCACCTCGATGAACCACGCCGGCATGCGCATGAGCCTGGTGTCGCGCGAAGTCATCGCCGACAGCATCGAGGTCGCGGTGCGCGCGCACGGCTACGATGCGCTGATCGGCTTCGGCGGCTGCGACAAGACGCTGCCGGCCATCATGATGGCCATGGTGCGGCTGAACGTGCCGTCGGTATTCCTCTACGGCGGCGCGATGCTGCCGGGCCGGCTGCCCGATGGTCGCGACGCGTCCATCCAGAACGTGATCGAAGGCGTGGGCGCGGTGCAGACCGGGGCCATGTCGGAGGCCGAACTGCGCATACTTGAACGCAGTTGCACGCCGACCATTGGTTCCTGCGCCGGGCAGTTCACCGCCAACACCATGGCCATGGTGGGCGAAGCACTCGGCCTCTCGCCGCTGGGCTCGGCCATGGTCCCGGCGGTATACACCGAGCGGCTGGCGCTGGCGCGGCGCATGGGCGAGGCCGTCATGCAGGCACTGGCGCGCGGCGGACCCCTGCCGCGCGAACTGGTCACGGTGAAGAGCCTGGAGAATGCCTGCGCCGCGGTGGCGGCCACCGGCGGCTCCACCAATGCAGCGCTGCATATCCCCGCCATCGCGCATGAGGCGGGCATCCGCTTCACGATGGACGATGTGTCCAGGGTGCTGGAACGCACACCGCTGATCGCGAACCTGGCGCCGGGCGGCAGGTATCTGGCGCGCGACCTGCACCACGCGGGTGGCGTACCTGCCGTGCTCGCCGCGCTTCTCGATGGCGGCGCATTGCATGGCGATGTGCTGACACTGGACGGGCGCCCGTTGCGTGATGCACTGGCCGATGCCGCAGAACCGGATGGCGAGCTGCTGCGTAGTTGCGCAAAGGCTTTTTCTCCCACCGGTGGAGTGCGCGTGTTGAAGGGCAACCTCGCACCACAGGGCGCGCTGCTCAAGACCGCCGGATTGAAGTCCCTGCAGTTCAGCGGCCCGGCGCGCGTGTTCGAGAACGAAGAGGCCTGCATGGCCGCGGTGGCAAGCCGTGCCTACAGGGAAGGTGAAGTGCTGGTGGTGCGCCATGAAGGCCCGCGCGGCGGACCCGGCATGCGCGAAATGCTCAGCGTGACCGCAGCCATTTACGGTCAGGGCATGGGCGAGAAGATCGCGTTGCTGACCGATGGCCGGTTCTCCGGCGCCACGCGCGGCATGTGCATCGGCTACGTGGGGCCGGAAGCTGCGGCGGGCGGACCGATTGCGTTGCTGCGCGATGGCGATCGCATCCACATCGACGCCGCGGCGGGAACCTTGCGCGTCGATCTGCCCGATGCCGACCTGGCTGCACGACGCAGCAACTGGCGGCCGCCGCAACGCGCCCCGCTCGCCGGCGTGCTGGAAAAATACGAGAAGCTGGTCGGGCCGGCTGCCGAAGGCGCAGTCACCCACGCTGGCGCAGTGGAGTGGAAGTACGAGTGAAGCCTGAAGTATTCCTGACCTTTCCGATGCCGCCGGAACTGGACTCACTGCGCGATGGGCCTTACACCGTGCATCAGAGCGAAGGCCGACCACCGGATCTGCCGCCGGAAGCGCGCGAACGCGTGCGCGCCATCATCACCAATGGCATCAAGGGCGCCGACCGCGCGCTGATCGAGTACTTTCCGAAGCTCGAGATCATCGGCAGCCTCGGCATTGGCCTCGACGCAATCGACCTCGCCTGCGCGCGCGAGCGCGGCGTGCTGGTGACCAACACACCGGGCGTCAATGCCGATGACGTCGCCGACCTCGCGATGATGATGATCGTCGAACGCCTGCGCCGCGTGCGCGACGGCAACGCGTACCTGGTGCGCGGCGACTGGCCCAAGGGTCCGTTCCCGCTGGCGCGCACGGTGGGCGGCCGCAAGCTCGGCATCATCGGCCTCGGTGCGATCGGGGCACGCCTCGCCGCGCGTGCCGCGGCGTTTCACATGCAGGTGTTCTGGCACGGCCCACGGCCCAAACCGCAGGTCGATCTGCCGTATGTGCCCGACCTGGTGGAGCTGGCCGGCATGGTGGATGTACTCGTGGTCTGCTGCTCCGGCGGCGCGGCCACGCGCCACCTGGTGGATGCCCGCGTCATGGCGGCACTCGGTCCCGAAGGCGTGCTGGTGAATGTTTCGCGCGGATCGATCGTGGACACCGCGGCACTGATCGCGGCGCTGGAATCGGGCCGGCTCGGCAGTGCTGCACTCGATGTCTTCGAAGAGCAGCCGCATGTTGCCGAATCGTTACGGAAATCCGAGAAAGTATTCCTGACGCCGCACCTGGGTTCGGCAACGCGCGAGACGCGCGCGCGCATGGGCGCGATGGTGCTCACCAGCCTCGCCGAACATTTTGCCGGACGCCGGCCGGCGCACATCGTGGATACACCCTGAAGATCCGCTGACTTGGGTGGGTTTGCTGACTGGCGATGCAGCTTCGCCAGCAATTTCTTCACGGATCCTTCACGCCGGATTCATCTGACACCAACAGGATCGCGCGGCGGTTGCAAGTCGGCGCACATGTCCCCCGGGAGGGCGCCGGCCCACCGCGCAATCCACCTGGAGGATCCGATGAACAAGTACATGAAGGCGGGAGCACTTTCCCTGCTGGCGGGCGCGTGCACCATCGTGGCGGCGCATGATCACGAGGACTATCGCTATCACCACCGGCGCAACCATGCCGACTTCGGCGAGCAGGTCGAGGCCCTGGCGAAGATCCAGGCGAAAGAGCTGTTCGGCATCTATGCGCCGCTCGGCGCCTCTTCGACCGCGAGCATCACTGCGGACCAGGCGAACGCCAATCCAAAGGCTCTGGTCACGGTTGCCAAGGGTCTGAAGGTCAACGTGGTCAGCGCACACGCGAATCTCGGGGCCAACATCGACATGATGGTCCTGTGGCCCAACGACGTTCACCCGACCCACATCATCGCCTGCAACGAACAGGGCGCCGGCCAGGTCGGCGTGCAGCGCATCAGCCTCGCCACCGGCATTCCCGAGACCATCATCGCCTCGGGCCTGTCGAGCTGCGACCCGGCCGAGATCACCCCGTGGGGCACGGTCATCGTCGGCGAGGAAGCCGGCTCGAACGGCCGCATGTTCGAAATCCTGGATCCGCTGGGCACGACGGGCGTAACCGTGACCGGGGCCGGCGCGGCCACGGTCATCTCCGACCCGACGCACGTCCAGCGCCTGGGCGCACTGGGCCAACTCTCCTTCGAGGGCATCTCGGTGCTGCCGAATGGCGTCGTCTACTACCAGGACGAAAATCGCCCGAGCGCTTCCAGCCCTGGTGGCGGCTACTTCAAGTTCATCCCGACCAACCTCTGGACCGGTGGCGCACCGATCGCCAGTCTCGCCAACTCACCACTGGCTTCGGGAACGATCTACGGGCTGCGCCTGGGCCGCAACAGCAACAACACCGACATCGGCCTCGCGACCCACGCCGGCCGTGGCGTGTGGGTTTCTGTCGGGGTCAGCACCAATGCCGCACCGCTGGGTCTCGCCGCGCTGGGCAAGAGCTTGGGCCTGTCGGTTGGCTATCGTCCGGAGGACCAGGACATCGACATGGGCGCGCTGGAAGATGGCTTCGTGCGCGTGTGTGGCACCAACACGGGACAGGACACCACGGATGACCTGCCCAATGGCGACAACTTCTTCGGCGAATCCTTCTGCATCACCGACGGCACGCTGGCCCAGGCGGCCACGAATGGCGCCATCCCCGAGTACCAGTTCCTGCTTAACCACTTCCTGGACTTCGGCATGCCGGACAACATCGCCTACCAGCCAGGCAGCGGCAACTGGCTGATCCAGGAAGACGGCGAGGGCTCGACCTACACGCCCGCGCGCAACAACGACATCTGGTCCTGCCTGGATGACGGTGATGATGCGGACCTGTTGTCGGATGCCTGCGTGAAGGTCATCACCCTGAACGACCTGGGCGCGGAGTCCACCGGTGGCGTGTTCGATGCAACCGGCAAGGAGTATTACTTCAGCGTGCAGCACAACATCACCGGTCATGGCGTGATCCTGAAGGTCACCGGCTGGAGGTGAGATGAGCATGGTGCGACCAGGACTGCGCGGCACCGCCCTGCTGTTCGCGGGGTCGTTCCTGGTCGCACTGCTGATTCTGACCCTGGGCGGCAACCCTTCACGGGTTGCCGCTCCTTCAGCCACGCTGGTCACCTGGCCTGAAGCGCACGCCTCGCGCATGCCGGAGCTGACTGTACAGACGACGGCTGCAGCACTCCCACCTGCAGCGACTGAGGATTCCGCCGACATTCCCGACATCGCGACCGCAAAGGTCGCGGCCACCATGGCGCTGGATGCCGAAGACCGGATCCTGGCCATTCAGGTACTGAGTGATGATTCCTCGCGCGAAAGCTTCGATACGCTGCTGACGGCTGTCACCGCAGCCGCCGATCCGCGCGAGCGGGCGACCGCCATCTCTTCCTTGCGCCAGCGTCAACGGGACGATGGCGATGACGTCAGGATCCGCAATGCGATGCAAGCCGCCACCTACGATTCCGACCCCCTGGTCGTGGTCATGGCGCAGTCGGTGCTGAAAGAGTTCGAACCCGAACGCTGACCGGGTTCTTGCAGCCCCACCACATCGCCAAGATCTGCGGCCAGTCCCCGGCTTCGCCTGGTGTCGCCGCTGAAAGCTATGATCTGCCGTCCCGCATGCAATGGGAGGCGAACCTTCCGGGCACGCGGGCATCAAAGAGCGGGGCCTCCTAAACGCTTGGTCAGGGCCGATTCGCGATGCGAATTGGGCTTCCGGCTGACCGCATTGGACGCCCCAGGACTGGCGCAGTCGCTTTGGGCGGCGGCAAGACGCGATAATCAAAGGCTACATGACGAGGGATGGGGTAATGCGCAAGAGTGGATCTTTGAAGGGTTACGCGCTGAAGCTGGCCAGTGCAGGTCTGCCCCTGGTCTGGCTCTCTTTTTCCGGTCCCGCCGCACTGGCGCAGACCGCGGCGGCCAGCCCCGATGCCGTCAAGCGATTCTCCGAACTGACCAACACCTACTGCGTGACCTGCCACAACACCGAAGACTGGGCTGGTGAGGTCGCGATGGATACCCTGGACCTGGCCCACACCGGCGAGGATCCGGAAATCTGGGAACAGGCCATCACCAAGCTGCGCGGCCGGCTCATGCCCCCCGCTGGCAAGAAGCAACCCTCCCAGGCCGATGTCGATGCCTTCGTCGGCTTCCTGGAAACCTCCCTCGACGCATCGCCCAAGAACCAGCAGGTGGGCCATGTCCCGCTGCAGCGGTTGAACCGCACCGAGTTCCAGGCCTCCCTGCAGCAGCTGCTGGGTGTGGAAATCGACACCAAGACAGCCCTGCCCATCGAAGTTGAAGTCGAAGGGTTCAGCAACATCGCCAGCGCGCTGGGCGTATCCCCCGCCTTCCTCGAGCAGTACATGGCGCTGACGCGCAAGGCCGTGAAGCTGGCGATCGGCGACCCGGTACCCACGCTGTCCAATGTGACGATCCCGGTCACGCCGGCGGCGGCGTCGGAATTCCCGCTCGGAACACGCGGCGCCGTGGGCGGGCGCGGCGCGGGCATGAGCTTCACGCACATCTTCCCGGCCGACGGCGAATATCACTTCAACGTGCCTGAAGAAGACTTCGTCGACATGGGCCTGTACCCGCGCGGCGCGGAGCACCCGGCCACGATGGTGATCCTCATCGACGGCGTGGAAGTCGTGCGCAAGCAGATTGGTGGCAAGGAATACCTGGATATCGCCGACCGCGACGGCCCCGCCGGCAAGAAGGTCATCCTGCAGAAGATCGCAAGCTCGGTGCCGGTCACGGCCGGCAAGCATCAGGTGACCATCACTTTCATCGAACGCGCCCGCAGCTTCAGCAACGACCCGACGGGCAACGGCCGGATGTTCCAGCCGATCCTGCAGTCCTCCATTGACGTGGAAGGCCCGTACTCACCCACTGGCCGGTCGATGAACGAGAGCCGTGCCAGGATCTTCGTGTGCATGCCGAAGAGCGCAGCCGAAGAACGGCCCTGCGCCGAGCAGATTGCCGAGCACATGGCCACACGCGCTTTCCGCCGGCCGGTGACCGAAGCCGACATGAAGCCCTACATGGCGTTCTACGACCGGTGGAGCAAGGAAGCCGGCGGGTTCGAAGCCGGTGTCTCGGAGATGGTCATCGCCATCCTGTCGAGCCCGGAATTCCTGTATCGCGATATCCCGGCACCGACCACGGCGGGCCAGTCACGGCTGCTGACCGATATCGAGCTGGCAACGCGCCTGTCCTTCTTCATGTGGAACACGGGGCCTGACCAGACGCTGATCGATCTTGCGGCGGCGAAGAAGCTGTCCGACCGCAAGGTCATCCATGAGCAGATCGATCGCATGCTGAAGGATCCGCGCGCCAATACGCTGGTGGAGAACTTCGCGCTGGCGTGGCTGAACCTGGATGAGCTCGAACAGGTCGAGCCCGAGCAGTTCAGCGCCGCCATGCGCAAGAACTACGAGACCGAGATCCGCATGTTCCTGGCCAGCGTGCTGCTGGAGGATCGCAGCGTGACCGACCTGCTGAGCGCGGACTGGACCTTCGTGAATGATTCGCTGGCCCAGCAGTACGGCATCCAGGGCGTGAAGGGCGGCACTTTCCGCCGCATCACGCTCCAGGACGAGAAGCGCTGGGGCCTGCTGGGCAAGGGCGCCTTCCTGCTGCGCACTTCCTACGGCAGCCGCACCTCGCCGGTGCTGCGCGGTGCCTGGGTACTGGATCGCATCATGGGCACGCCGCCACATCCGCCGCCCCCCAACGTGAATACCGACATCGGCGTGAAGGACGGCGAAGCGCCCACCACGGTGCGCGCGCGGCTGGAGCTGCACCGCACGAACCCGACCTGCAAGGCCTGCCATGGCCTGATCGACCCGCCGGGCCTCGCACTGGAGAACTTCGACAACCAGGGCCGCTGGCGCGAAGTGGACGTGGCGGCGAACCGCGCGCCGATCGATGCCAGCACCGAGCTCTCGAGCGGCCTGAAGATCAACGGCCCGGTGGAACTGCGCAAGTACCTGCTGAGCCACAAGGACCAGTTCCCGACCACGGTGACCAAGCGCCTGATGATGTATGCGCTGAACCGCGAGGTCGAATACTTCGACATGCCGCAGGTCCGGCAGATCGTGAAGGATGCCGCGGCCAGCAACTACAGGTTCAGCGACCTGATCAACGGCATCGTGAACAGTGACGCGTTCCGGCGTCAGGGACCCGAAGAGAGCGGGCACACCACGGCTTCCAATTTGAGCAGCGGTGCACCCGCGGCAATTCACCCCTAAGGGAGATCGGCAATGGCAACGTTCCTCACCAAGAAGTACCTGTCCCGGCGCACGTTCCTGCGTGGCAGCGGCGTGGCACTGGGCCTGCCGTTCCTCGACGCCATGGTGCCCGCAGGCACTGCGCTGGCCCAGACCGCCGCCGCACCCAAGCTGCGCGCCGGCTTCTTCTACCTGCCGCACGGCGCGATCCAGAACAACACGTCCTTCGGCAAGGAGGTCGATGTCTGGACCTCCTCCGGCAAGGGCGCGAACTTCACCCTGGGCAAGACGGTGTCGCCGCTCGAGCCATTCAAGCAGTACGTCACCACGTTCGAGAACGTCGAGAACAACACCGCAATGGGCTCGGTGCATACGCTGAACCCGGCCACGTGGCTGTCCTGCGTGCGCCCGGATACTTCGGCCAAGGGCGCCAGCCTCGCCACGACTCTGGACCAGGTCATTGCACAGAAGCTGGGCCAGGAGACCGCCCTGCCCTCGCTGGAACTGGCCTCGGAGACCACCGTGCAGATCGCGGCGGGCAATGGCGGCTTTTACGCCGTTACCACCTCCTTCGCCGCGCCCAACAAGCCGCTGCCGATGGAATACAACCCGCGCAAGGTCTTCATCCAGCTGGTCGGCAACTACGCCTCGGCGGCCGAGCGCGATGAAATGCTGCGCAAGAACGGCAGCATCCTCGACCTGATCAACGACCGCGCCAAGTCATTGAGCGCCACGCTCAGCCCCGGCGACAAGCGCGCGCTGTCGGACTACCTCGACACCGTGCGCGAACTCGAGCGCCGCGTGAAGCTGGCCGCCCAGAGCGACGTGAGCAAGTTCGATGTCCCGGATGCGCCGATCGGCCAGCTGGAGGATTTCGATGCACAGCTGAAGATGATGTTCGACCTGCTCGCACTCGCGTACCAGGCCGACCTGACCCGCGTCGGCACGTTCGTGATGGCCGCCGAAGGCACCGACCGCAACTACCCGCAGTTCGGCGACACCGACGGCTTCCACCCGACCAGCCATCACGCCGAACAGCCCGGCCGCATCGCGGCGCTGAGCAAGATCCAGCACTACCACATGGAGCGGTTCGCTGGTTTCCTGAAGAAGCTCTCCGATACGAAGGAAGGGGCCGGCAGCATCCTCGACCAGTCGCTGTTCCTGTACGGCTCGAACATGGGCAACAGCAACAAGCACGACAACTATCCGATTCCGGAAGTGCTGATCGGTGGCGCCAATGGCAAGCACAAGGGCGGCAAGAACCTCACGCTGCCCGAGCGCACGCCGCTGGCCAACATCCACCTGACCATTCTCGAGCGGCTCGGCATCCCGCAGCCCAGCTTCGGCAACAGCACCGGCGTGATTTCCGGGATCTGACATGACCAACGAGCGCAGAAAGTTCATCAAGACGTCCCTGGGCGGAATCGCCGGGCTGACGTCGTTGCCGCTGCTGGGCAGCCTTGCTGGCTGCCAGCAGATGCCCGCCGGCGCGACCGGCGCGGCAGCGAAGGCGAAGGTGGCCCCCGCGCGGGTGCTGCCCGTCAACAAGGTCACCGAGCGGATCAGCGTCATCACCGAAGCCCCTGGCAACGTGGTCGTGCTGGCAACGGGTGACGGCGTGCTGCTGGTGGATGCCGGCTCGCTGGACATGGCGCCTTCGGTGCAGAAGAGCCTGGCCGGCGCCAGCGTGCGCACCCTTTTCAACACGCACTACCACGCCGATCAGACGGGCGGGAATGCGTTGTTTGCCGGCGCCGGCGCGCAAATCCATGCCCAGACGATCACCAGACAGTGGCTCGCGGCCGACTACTACGTGCCGGCGGAAGATCGCTGGGTGAAGGCGCCGCCGAAAGAAGCCGTGCCAACCGTGACCTTCCGCGGCAAGGGCGAGATGAAGGCCAGCGCCGAAACCATCGAGTTCGGTTACCTGCAGGAAGCCCACACCCGCGGCGATGCCTACATCTTCTTCCGCGATTCCAATGTGCTGGCGACCGGCGATGTGGTTTCACCACTGCGCGACCCGGTGCTCGACTGGTACGCAGGCGCCTGGCTGGGCGCCCGCGCCGACGCGATTGAAGAGCTGGTCAAGCTGGCCAACGAGAAGACCATGGTCGTTCCCGCCTACGGCAAGGTCATGACCTACGCAGAGCTGCAGGCCGAACGCGACCTGATCGTGAAGCTCTATGACCTGACCTCGGCGCTCTATCACAAGGGACATAGTGCGCAGGACATTCTGGAGAAAGGCGTTCTCAACGACGTGGGTCGCACGTTCCAGGACCCGTTCCGTTTCCTGTACGACGCCGTGAAGGGTTACCAGGCCCACTACACCAATTTCGGGGGCAACGTTGTCTAAGCAATTCACCCACGCCCGGGGGCTTCGGGTAATCGGCACCATCTGCCTTCTGATGCTGGCAGTCGCCGCATCGGCGGCCCCAAAGCGCACGCTGGGCGATCTGGTGCGTGAAGGCAAGCGGGCCAACGTGCTGGCCGCCATCACCTCGCCGGACGTCGACGTCAACGAGAAGGCGCCGGATGGCTCCACTGCGCTGATGTGGGCCGCGTACAACGACGATCTGGAACTGGTGCAGGCCCTGCTCAAGCGCGGCGCCAAGGCCAACGTCACGAGCAACTTCGGCGCCACCGCGCTCAGCGAGGCGATCAAGCTCGGCGAAATGGACCTGTTCATGACGCTGCTCGATGCCGGTGCCGACATCGAGTCGCCCAACCTGGACAACCAGACGGCCCTGATGCTCGCCATCAGTGGCAATCAGGTGGAAATGGCGAAGGAACTCATCAAGCGTGGCGCGAACGTCAAGGCGATGGAGACCTTCCGCGACCAGACCGCACTGATGTGGGCGGCAGGCGCGGGTCAGCCGGAAATCGTCGATCTGCTGCTGGAAAAAGGTGCGGCCTCGCAGGTGAATCTGCGCGCCAAGTTCGATGACTGGGAACGCCAGCAGACCTCCGAGCCGCGCGCCCAGTACTCCTCACGCCAGACCGGTGGCCTGACCGCGCTGCTGTTCGCCACGCGCTCGGGCTGTCTGCGCTGCGCCGAGTCGCTGGTCGCGGCTGGCGCCGACGTCAACAAGCCCAATCCCGATGGCATCACGCCACTGATCAACGCGCTGGACGGCAGCAAGTTCGACGTCGCGATGTTCCTGCTCGACAAGGGCGCGGATCCGCATGTCTGGGACCGGTATGGCCGCACCCCGATCTATGTCGCGGTTGACCGCAATTCGGGTGGTGGCGGTGGCGGCGGATTTGGTGGTGGCCGTGGTGGCGGTCCCGGTGGTGCTCCGGGCGGACGTGGCGGCGGCCCGGGTGGTCGCGGTGCCGGCAATCCCGGCGCGGCGCCAGGAGCCATCGGCGGCTTCGGTGGCCCTGGTGGCCCGGGCGGATTCGGTGGTCCCAGCGGCGGCTCGCAGCGCGGCCCGACGGTGACTGCCATGCAGGTCATCAACCGCCTGATCGACATGGGCGTGGACGTGAACCATCAGCTCACCCAGAAGCGCCCGTATGGCCAGGGCCGTGGCCGCTTCCAGGACTACGACATGCGCGATGGCGTGGGGCCGCTGTTCCTGGCCGTGCTGCAGAATGACCAGGAGGCCGCGGAAGTGCTGCTCAAGCATGGCGCCGAGGTCGATCTGCCCAATGTGTTCCAGATGACGCCGCTGATGATCGCCGTCGGCATGCGTTCAACCGCCGGCCGCGGTGGACCCGGCGGCGGCGATGCGACGCGCACGATCCGCATGGTCGACCTGTTGCTGGATGCGGGCGCGAACGTCAACGCGCAGGTCATCGGCAGCCGCAATCGCTCCGGCACCATCATGGCCTATGTGGCCGGCCGCGATCAGGAAGGCAAGACCGCACTGATGGCCGCCGCCGAGGGTGGCAATACGGCAGTGGTGGAGCATCTGCTGGAACGGGGTGCAGATCCGACCATCAAGGACGCCGAGGGCAAGACCGCGCTCGACTTCGCCAAGACTCCACCGGCCGCTCCGGCTGGCGCTGCCGCTGCAGCCGGCAACAACGTCGCTGCGCCTGCTGCTCCGGCCGGGCAGGCGGTCGCGGCAGGCGCCGGTGCAGGCGCTCGTGGTGCGGGCGGACCTCCGGGCGGTGGGCCTCCTGGCGGAGGCGGCGCCGGTGGGGGTCGCGCCGCACTCGTGCAGCTGCTCGAGACTGCGATGGCAAAGGCCGGCGCCAGATAGGACTTCGCAGCCCGGCGCCCGCATAATTCCTGCCCCGGACGGTCCTGCCGCTCCGGGGCAGTTTTTTTGACGGCAGAACAAAGAGGGGGGCTCATGAAGCCATTGCGTTGCATTGCCATGCTGGGAATTGGCGGCCTGATCATGGCCGGCGCCGCAGCAGCACCATCCGTCTTTCCCGTCGGCGTCACCCTGTACGAGCCGGACCAGACCTGGAATGGCTACACCGTGCTCAGCCTGCTGCGCGGTGGCCCCGTGGTGATCGACATGAACGGCCACATCCTCAAGGAATGGGGCGACTTCAATGACTCGGCCGGCGGGCCGGCGCGCATCCTGCCGAACGGCGAGATCATCGCGCCGGTCGGCGCACGCCAGGGCCGGCAGGAATCGCTGCGCCTGGCGCAGCAGGATTTCAACGGCAAGGAAATCTGGACACTGACCGGCAATTCCGACATCGAGGCACCCGATGGCGGAACGCAGAAGTCCCTGCGCCAGCACCATGACTGGCAGCGCGCGGATTTCCCGGCGGGCTACTACTCGCCGGAATTCAAGCCGGCCTCCACTGGCGCCGCGACACTGGTGCTGGCGCACACTGATCGCACCGTGCCCGCGATAGCCAATGGCCTGATCCAGGACGACCACCTGATCGAATACGGGCCGGACGGCAAGATTCGCTGGGAATGGTTCGCCAGCGATCACAAGGACGAATTCGGCTTCACGCCCGCAGCGTTTGCCGCCATCAAGGCAGGGGCTGCCGGTGGTGGTGGCGGTCCGGGTGGCGGCGAACGGGCCGGCGGCGCGGGCCCGGCACGTGGCCCAGGTGGTGGTGGTGCGGCTCCAAACCGCGGTGGCGGTGCTGGCGGCGCACCGGGTGGCCGTGGACCTGGCCAGGCCCAGCGGGCCGGCGGCGGCCCCGCGCGCGGCGGTGGTGGGCCCGCGGCCCCGCGCGCCTACGACTGGCTGCACATCAATTCCGCGACCTACCTCGGGCCCAACAAGTGGTATGACGCCGGCGACAAGCGCTTTGCACCGGAGAACGTGATCATCAGCAGCCGCCAGGCGAGCTTCCTGGCCATCATTGCGCGCGACGGACATGTGGTGTGGCGGATTGGCCCGGACTTCCGCGATTCACCGGAACTGCAGCGCATCGGGCAGATCATCGGCCAGCACCATGCGCACTTCATCCCGAAGGGCCTGCCCGGAGCCGGCAACCTGATGGTGTTCGACAATGGCGGCAGCAGCGGCTACGGCTTCGCCTCACCCATCGAGCGCAACGGGCAAGGCGGTCTGGCCCGCGCAACCTCGCGCGTGCTGGAGATCGATCCGGTGAAGCTCGATACCGTCTGGTCCTATACGAACAGCGGCTTCTTCAGCACCAACATCAGCGGTGCGCAGCGTCTGCCCAATGGCAACACGCTGATCACCGAAGGCGCCGGCAGTCGCGTGTTCGAAGTGACCGCGGACAAGAAGATCGTGTGGGAGTACATGAGTGCCGCGCAGGACGGCGCACTGTCCACGGTGTATCGCGCGTATCGCGTACCGTACGAGTGGATTCCACAGCTGGCAAAGCCGCGGGAAATAGCCGTGAAGCCGCCAGCGGGCTTTCACACTCCATAGCGAACTCCAGGGCCGGCACATGCCAGCCCTTTCGTCTGGCGGTATCGCCTGCCGATACCGCCGGTTCCATGCCTGAAGGCCGCACAGGGAAAGCTGGCCCGCAGCGCTCCCGGCAGGTCAGATGCCACCCGCAACGATTCACTCTTGCGGGAGGTTCAGATGCGAAAGGTAGTAACCGGAGCCGCGGCGCTGATCGCGCTCTCCTTGCTCGCGGGCTGCGCTGGCATGTTCAACCACGGCTGGCAGCGCAATGAACGCAACTCGAGCCTGGTGGAATATCTTTACCCCAAAGGCGAACTGCCACGGCAGGATGTCGTGCCGGTGTTGAATCTGCCGTTGACTGTCGGCGTCGCCTTCCTGCCCGGCCGGCAGGGTTCCGTGGGCGCGCTGGACGAGAGCCAGAAGAGCGCCATCCTGCAGAAGATCCGCGAGCGATTCGAGCAACGCCGCTTCGTGCGGGAGATCGTGCCGATACCGGACTACTACCTGGCGAACCAGCGCGGCTTCGAAGGTCTGACCGCGCTGCAACGACTGTACAACCTGGATCTCGTCGCACTGGTTTCCTACGACCAGGTGGCCCGACAGGACGACAACGCGCTGTCACTGACCTACCTCACCATCGTGGGCTCGTACATCTTTCCCGGCACCTCACAGGACGTCAGCACGATCGTCGACCTGGCAGTCGTGCATCCGGCCACGCGCTCGCTGGTGCTGCGCGCGGCCGGCATGGACAGCCGCAAGGGCATCTCCACTGGCATCGGAGCGTCCAGCCGGTTGCGCGAACGCGGCGTGGAAAGCATCCAGGCCGCGGCCGACCGCATGATTGAAAACTTCGATGCCGAGCTGCTGGGCTTCGAGGACAAGGTGCGCAAGGGCACGGCACGGGTGCAGATCGCGAACCGCGGTTCCGGCGGCAGCGGCGCCATCGACTGGCCGGTGCTCGCGCTGCTCGGCGCGCTGGTGCTCGGCCGGCTGGCAATCGGCACGCGACGAGCTTCTGCAAGGATCCAGACTGCTGCCGCCAACGCGGCAGGACTCGAGGTCAAGGTTCGTGCGTTGCGGGGCGCGGCAGCTTGAAAGGCACTGCTCCGGAATGAACTTGCGCTGAACCACCCTCGATTCGATTCCCGAATGGCCAACAGGGCCAGAATTCCCGCATATCTCGCGCTGTGCGGGTGCGCATCGGCTGGCACGCAGGTATCCTTGGCAGCGAAGGTCGGCCGCGGTCTGACCGGAATTTCGACAGACACATGGGGTTCCCAATGAAAAGGTTCATCAGTCGGCCACTGGCCGCAACCATCATCCTTGCTGCAGCGACCCTGCTCACGCAGTCGTTTGCGGGCGAGGCACCCAAGATTGATGCACCGCCGCCCAAGCCCTACGTGATTCCGGCCAAGGGCATCAAGGACTACATCCGCAAGGCCGTGGAGAATCCGGCCCGCCCGCCGGGCCACGCCATCCACGACGCCTACCGCCTGCCCGCCGAGCTGTTCGACCTGGCCGGCATCAAGCCCACCAGCAAGGTCGTGGAGCTCTCCTCCTACGGCAACTACTGGTCCTCGATGATCGCCAGCATCGTGAGCGAGAAGGGCGAGCTGCACATGTACGACCATCTGGTCGCCGAGCCATTTGCCGAGCAGGGCCGAAAGTTCGCCGCCGCACACAAGAACACCACCTACGAGATCGTCGACCACAACAAGGTCGAGTTCCCCAAGGGCATCGACATGGTGTGGTGCTATGCCTGCTACCACGAACTGCTGCTGACCGGCACTCAGCTCACGCCCTTCCAGTCCAAGCTGTACAAGGCGATGAAGCCGGGCGGTATCATCCTGGTCGTCTTCTTCAAGGCGCGCGACGGAACCGAAACCGAATCCACCGGACCCCTGCACCGCATCGACCAGGCCATCGTCCGGGCGCAGCTGCAGGCTTCCGGCTTCACGCTGGAGAGCGAAGACTTCTTCCTCCAGAACCTGAGTGACGATCGCCAGAGCCCGGTGTTCACTGAGGCTGAATCGGATCTGGCGGACAGGGTCATCTTCAAGTTCCGGAAGAATGCCACATGACGAGCGCTCACTCCGGTCGCCGGCAAGCCTGCCGACGCCGGGGTAGCCGGGCCTTCCGCCTGAGGATCGCTGCGATGTTGCTGCCCGCCCTGGGCAGCAACATCGCGCTGGCAGCGACCGAGCCCAACATCCTGTTCATCCTCGCCGATGACATCGGCGCTGAAGCTTCCAGTCTGTATCCTCTGGCCGGCATCCATGGCGCCGCGCCGATGCCCAACATCGAGAAGCTCGCGGCCCGCGGCCTGACCTTCGAAAACACTTGGGTCAACCCGATGTGCTCGCCCACCCGCGCCACCGTGCTCACGGGACTGTATGGCCATCACAACGGCGTGTTGACGGCCGGTGATGTCCTGCCGCCCGACACCACGATGCTCTGGGACTACATCAACCAGCGCAGCCCCGCGAAGTACGACATGGCCGTCTTCGGCAAGTGGCACCTGGGTGGCAATGGGGGCGACATCCAGCACGTGCAGGCCATGCGCGCACCCAATTTCCGCGGCATCCTCGGCGTGGGCGTGAGCGATTACTTCAAGTGGACAGCCTGGGATGGCAATACCGGCACATCGCAGGAGATGACCACCTACAGCACCACCGCACTGACCGACTGGGCCATCGATTTCATCGAGAAGCACAAGGCCGCGCGTCCGCAGGATCCCTGGTTCGTCTACCTGCCGTACAACGCCGCGCACTCACCGTTCCAGGTTCCGCCCGCGAACCTGCACTCGGTGGATGTCGGCGGACTGGCTCCCGGCGCCAAGGAGAACTCCGTGCCGGTGTACAAGGCGATGATCCAGGCGCTGGACACCGAGATCGGCCGGTTGCTGCAACACGTCGACCTGAACAAGACGCTGGTCATCTACCTGGGCGACAACGGCACGCAATCGAACGTCAAGGACGAAGGCTCAAAGGTGCGTGGCTCCAAGATCAGTGCCTGGGAAGGCGGCGCCAGGGTTCCGCTGACGGTTGCCGGCGCCGGAGTGACGCGCACCGGGCGCGAATCGGCACTGGTCAACGGTACGGACATGTTTGCCACCATCGCTTCCGCGGCGGGCATCCGCGTCTCGCACGTCAACGACAGCTACGACATCACTCCGCTGTTCCGCAGCGCGCGGGTATCCTCCGGGCGCAGGTTCGCATTCACCGAGCTCTGCGCCGGCAACTCGGCCCGCTTTGCCGTTCGTGACCTCACCCACAAGCTGATCTTCGACAAGAAGGACGGCTGGGGCCTGTACAACCTTGCGGCCGACCAGATCGAACAGAACAACCTGTACGAAGCCGGCTCCAACGAGGCGAAGGCCGGGCGCGCCCGCCTCGAAGCGGCACTGCATGACCTCAAGGCGTCGGCCACGGGCGGGTGCTTCCAGTGATGCGGGCAGCATTGCTGGCGCTTGGCCTGTGCGGCCTGACTGGCGCGGCGGTGGCCGGACAGCCGGCGTCGACCTTTGACCGGGGCCACAGCCTGCAACCCTCGCAGGAACCGGGCTTCGCCGAGTACCTCACCGCCCACTGCAAGAACCCGCCGCCAGTGCGCGCGCGCCGCGGTGGTGGTGCCGCGGCCAGCACCGAGGCACCGCCAGCGCCGGAACTGCCGGCAACGCATGCGATTCCTGGTGTACTGGCCGAGGGCCAGAGCTGGAAGGTGGTGTGGGCCTGGGAAGGCAACAATGCCGACGGTCCGATTGCCGGTGACAACGGCACGCTGCTGTTCGCCAACAATGACGCCAGCAATGTGCTGGAGCTGGACCCGGTGACCAGCCTTGCGACACTGCGATTCGACAACACGCACACCGGCGGCGCCGTATCGCGCAGCAGGAATGGCGCGCTGTTCCTGGCCGTGCGCGGCATGGGATTCAGCGGCGTGGAGCAGCTCGAGCCCGTGCGCAAGGTGTTCGCGAGAAACTACCAGGGAGAGCCGCTGGAATGCACCGGCGGCACGGTGAACGACCTCGCGGCCGATGCGCGTGGCGGCGTCTATGTATCGGTCTCGGGTGCCGGCGTGTTCTACGCGACTCCGAAGGGTGAGTTCGTCAAGTACGGCGATGCGTCGCAGGCCAACGGCATCATCCTCAGCCCCGATGAGAAGACCCTCTATGTCACCAACGGTGGCGTAGTGGTTGCCTTTGACGTGCAGGCCGATGGCTCGCTGACCAACCAGCGCGAGTTCGGCAAGCTGCAGGGCGGTCAGGGCGGTGATGGCGCTGCTGTCGACTCGGAGGGTCGCCTGTACGTGGCCACCGGTTCCTCGGCCGATGTGTTCGCACCCAGTGGCGAATTCCTCGGATCGATTCCCGCGCCACGCGGCACGCACGGTGTGGCCTTCGGCGGCAAGGACAAACAGACGCTGTTCGGCATCGTGTTCTACGGCGGCTGGGGCACGCCCACCGCGCGCAACCAGATCATTGCGATTCCGACGCTGTCGAAGGGCTACGCGGGCCGCGCGAAGTAGGCGGATCGCGCGCGGCGCCTGGCTGCGCTAGCGCTGCTTTACCAGCTGCTCGCTCAGCTCCCACAGCCGCTTGCGGGCCGCGGCATCGTAGGCCTGCGCATTGGCGCGGCCCT
>CAYWDZ010000033.1:0-20298 GCA_964456255.1 uncultured Steroidobacteraceae bacterium
GCTGACCAGTGCCGCCCTGCGGCGGCGTACCGAATCCCGCCGGGTTCTCAGCCCGCATCTGCCGACGCAGCTTGCGCATGTTCCACCATAGCCAGCCAAGCACCGTGACCACAGCCAATGCAGCCACGGCAAGCAGTACAACGGAGAACATCACACCCGCCACGAGCAGCACGCAGGTGACGAGCGTGGCTGCGACGCGCCCCAACCAACCCGTAGCGCCGGAGGCGCGGCCCGCGCCGCGCTGTCCCGGCGTCTCGGGTCTATTCCTCGCGCTGGCTGCGGTCGGTTCCACCAGACGAACCAGTGCTCGGTGACGAGGACCAGACCACCGATGGCCGCTCCGGGGGAGGCGGCGGTGGCGGTGGCGGTGGTGCGGCCCGCACTTCCGGGGCCGGTGGGGCGGAGGGCGCAGGTGGTGGTGGGCTCACATGAGTCGGCTCGCGCGGTGGGCGAGACTCGTTGAAGTCCAGTCCCGGCTGCTGCGCAACCTCGGCCGAGCCGCCTGATCCATTGCCATTGACGTGGTCCGCGCCGCCGGCGGGGGCGCCGCCCATGTGGGCACCCTCGCCACCTCGTCCACCACGACCACGACGTCGACGGCCCCCGCGTCGCGAGCGGCCCTCCCGTTCCGGACGCTGAGCGCCCTCGGGCGGTCCGCCGACGGGCGGAGTCTGAGGTGCTGCGGCGACGCCTTCCGGCTTTGCCGGTGGCTGATCACGCCGTGGCTTCTGTTCGCTGCGTGCAGCCTCGTGTTCCTGGCGTGGCGGACGACGCTCGCCATCGCGACCCTTGTTGCCGTTCCGGTCACGCTCACCGCGCGGCCGGCCCCCGTCTCGATCGCGGCCATGACGCGCATTGCGATCGCGGCCGCCACGGCCGTGATCATCGCGACCCTTGCGCTCGGAACGCGGTTCGGGAGTGGCTGATTCCCTGGCCTTCGGCGCCGCCGGCTGCGGATCACCGAACAGAAGGCTCCTGAGGGAGCCAAACAAGCCACGGCGTGGGGCAATGGGGGCAGCCACCACCGGCGCGGGTGCCGGCTCCGGTGCGGAAGGCGCCGGAGCGGTGGGAATGATGGTGGTGACGGCTGCCACCGGCGATGGTGGACGCTTGGCCTGCAACGCCACATCCGCGGTCTCCGCGGGGGTGGGAATCTTGTAGGAAGTCTGGGCATTCTCGGCCAGGCCCATTTCGTCATTGCGCAGGCGACGTATGGAGAACTCGGGCGTTTCCATGTCCTTGTTCGGCACCAGCACCACATCCACGCCGCAGCGCTCCTCGATGTCGTGCAGCGCGGCGCGCTTCTCGTTCATCAGGTACGTGGCGACGTCGATGGGCACCTGCACGATCAACCGGCCGGTGCGCTCCTTGCGCGCGTCCTCGCCAGCCAGGCGCAGGATGGCCAGCGCCATGGATTCGACACTGCGGATGGTGCCGATTCCCTGGCAGCGCGGACAGGCCACGTGACTGGAGTCATCGAGCGAAGGCCGCAGGCGCTGGCGCGACATCTCCAGCAGGCCGAAGCGTGACAGCCGGCCGATCTGGATGCGGGCGCGATCCTGCTTGACCGCCTCGCGCAGTCGCTCTTCGACCTCGCGCTGGTTCTTCGTGGACTCCATGTCGATGAAGTCGATGACGATGAGGCCGCCGGCATCGCGGATGCGCAGTTGCCGGGCGATCTCGTCGGCCGCCTCGAGATTGGTATTCAACGCCGTGGTCTCGATGTCCCCGCCGCGGGTGGCACGCGCGGAGTTGATGTCGATGGACACCAGCGCCTCGGTGTAGTCGATGACCAGCGATCCGCCCGAAGCCAGCTGCACCTTGTGGGCGTAGGCTGACTCGATCTGGTTCTCGATCTGGAACCGGGTGAAGAGCGGTACGTCTTCCTGGTAGAGCTTCAGTCGCCGCTGTGCTTCCGGCGGCATGAAGCGCTGCATGTATTCCTGCGCCTTCTGGTACGCCGCCGGATCATCGACCTGGATTTCGCCGATTTCGTCCGAGAGATAATCACGCAGCGCACGGGTGACGGCATCGCTCTCCTGGTAGACCAGGAAGGGCGCGGGCCGTGACTTGATGCCTTCGGCGATCGCGTCCCACTGCGTCTTCAGATTGTCGAGGTCCCATTGCAGCTCCTCGACCGAACGGCCGACGCCCGCCGTGCGGATGATGGTGCCCATGCCGTCGGGAACGACCAGCTGGTCCAGCGTCTCGCGCATCTGGTCGCGATCCTCGCCTTCGATGCGTCGCGAGACGCCGCCGGCGCGCGGGTTGTTCGGCATGAGTACCAGGAAGCGCCCGGCCAGGCTGATGAACGTGGTCAGAGCTGCGCCCTTGTTGCCGCGCTCTTCCTTTTCGACCTGAACAACGAGTTCCTGGCCTTCCGAGAGGATCTCGCGCATGCCGCGGTTGCCCTGCGGCTGGCCGTCGCGGAAATACTCCTTGGAGATTTCCTTCAGCGGTAGGAAGCCGTGACGCTCGGAACCGTAATCGACGAACACCGCTTCGAGCGAAGGCTCGATGCGGGCGATACGGGCCTTATAGACGTTGGCCTTCTTCTGTTCCCGGGACGGGATGTCGATCGACAGATCGTAGAGTTTCTGACCATCGACGAGAGCAACGCGCAGCTCTTCCTGCTGCGTTGCGTTTACGAGCATTCGTTTCATGAATTCCACTCATTGGGTGCCGTGAGGCAGGCTGCAAGGCCGCACGCGCGAACGCGGGCGCAACCCGAAGCCGGGGAAGGCAGAAAAGCGCATCCAGCTGGGCCAGCAAGCTGGCCAGGAGGGCGTGGATTGTTGCTTGCACTTTTTGAAGAACCTGGCCTTCGCCTCTGACACGAAAGCCCGCGCAATCCGTAGCTACTGCCGACCTGGAGACTGTGGGCTCACCCTTGGTAATCAGGGAACCACCGCCAGCCTTGCGGTCTGCCAAACGATGATCCGCACCGGCGGATCAACTGGATAATGCGGTCGAACCGCAAATGTTCCGTGCCGCTCGTTGGGGCTTGAGACTGTTGTTCCAGCCGTCGCGGTGGGGGCACGTGGCGGCGAGTATACTGGCAGGTGCTTGGAAAACAAGGTCTTACATCAAATTCCGCCCATGAGCCCTGATTCTGCGTCCGCAGGCCGTACGGCGGTACGCAAGGAAGTCATTGGCGCCGAGGATGCCGGAGTGCGCATCGACAAGGTGCTGGCGCGGCTGCTGCCGGGCGTTCCCCGGACGCGCATCTTCCGTCTGTTGCGGCAGGGTGAGGTGCGCCTGAACGGCAAGCGGGTCAGCGGCGAGGTGCGTGTATCCGAGGGCGACGTGCTGCGTGTACCGCCGGTGCGGCTGGAAGCGCCCGCGGCAGTCGGCGAGCAGGCCCCGCGCGTATCCTCGCGCCTTGCACAGCAGGTGCAGGGGGCGATCCTGCACGAGGATGCGCGCCTGCTGGTCATCAACAAGCCTGCCGGCATCGCCGTACACGGTGGCAGCGGTGTGTCCGCAGGTGTGATCGAGGCGCTGCGTGCCGCACGACCCGAGGAGACGCTGGAGCTCGTGCACCGCCTGGATCGTGATACCAGCGGTTGCCTGCTGGTCGCACGGAAGCGCTCCATGCTGCGCAGCCTGCACGCGCTGCTGCGCGAGGATTCCTCCGGCGAGTCGGAGGGCTTCGACAAGCGCTATCTGGTGCTGGTGCGCGGCAAGTGGGAGCTGGGGAGAAAGCGCATCGAGGCACCGCTGCGCACGGACATTCGCGTCGGCGGAGAACGTACGGTGAAAGTTGATGCCAGTGGCAAGGATGCAGCCAGCGAGTTTCGCGTGGTGCAGTTCTTCGGGAATCTGGCGACCCTGCTCGAAGTGCGCCTGTTCACCGGGCGCACGCATCAGATCCGCGTGCACGCCGCGTATGCCGGGCACCCGGTCGCGGGTGACGACAAGTATGGCGATCGGGATTTCAATCGGCAGATGCAGGACTTTGGGCTCAAGCGCCTGTTCCTGCATGCGCACACCATCAGTTTCGAGGATCCGGATGGGCGTGGGCTGGTGAGTGTCAGCGCACCACTGCCCGAGGAACTGCATCGAGTCGTCGATGCGCTTGCCGCCGGCGCAGGCGCATTGAAGCCCGCGGGCAATGTGCGCGCCGGCGTGGCGAGCGAGCGAATCCTCAGACCGTCACGCCCAGCTGGCGCAGCGCCCCGCACAGCCAGATCAAAGGCAGACCCACGAGGGCGCTCGGGTCGCGGGTCTCGATCGAGTCGAACAGGGTCACGCCGAGGCCCTCGCTCTTGAAGCCGCCGGCGCAATCAAAGGAAGGCTCCCGGTCGATGTAGCGGCCGATGTCAGTGTGGGTCAATTCGCGGAAGCGGACCGAGGTGAGATCCACGTGAACCAGCTCGACCTGGTCCCTGATGAGCGCCACTCCAGTGTCAAAGCGCACTGTGCGCCCTGACATTTCCGCCAGCTGCGCATGCGTATGCGTACGGTCGCCAGGCTTGTGCAGGATGGCCGCGTCTGGGCCGATCCTGAGCGAGGCAACCTGGTCGCTGCCGATCACGATGCAGCCGGGATGTGTCGCGGCCACCGCCCTTGCCTTGGCCAGAGCCAGTCGCGCGGCGCGGGTGGCGGGCGCCTCCGCGTGCGCTTCGGCTTCGTCCACCTGGGGCGCGATGGCTGTGAAGGGCAGCCTGAGGCGTTCCAGGAGTGCCTTGCGGTGCGGCGAGGTGGAGGCGAGGATGAGGGTGGAATTGAGGGGCATGGGCCTACATAAACAAGAACTTGCACCCTGGCGGGGGTGCTCCCTATGATACGCGCCCCATGCCTCAGGACGGCGCCAGACCGGTCAATGTTGCGGTTCTGGCCGATGCTGAAAGCAGGGTCGAGCTGGTGGTTCCGGTGGCGCAGCTGAAGCGAGTCGCCGAATACCTGACCAGCCCGGAGGGCCTGGTGACTGGCAGCGTGCTGCTCTCTCGTGAAGAGGGGCGCATCGTCGCCGAGGTTGATCTGGCGACAACGCTGGCGGTGCGCTGTCAGCGCTGCCTGCAGACGCTGTTGTTGCCCATCGAAAGCCACTCGCGTGTGGCGCTGGTGGCGGACGAAGCGGCCGCAGCTGGCGTTCCCGAGGAGCTGGAAACAGCTCTGGCGCCGGAAGGTCGACTGCCACTGGCTGATCTGATGGAAGAGGAATTGCTGCTGGCATTGCCGGCGGTTCCGCGCCACGCCGGCGATTGTCCCGGCGCGGAACGGAGCGAGGCAAAGGAAGATATTTCGCAATCGACGCAGCGGCCTTTTGCCAATCTGGGCGAGCTGCTGGGTCGTTCGAAGCGCTGATTCAACGGAGACATCGATATGCCAGTTCAGAAGAGTCGCAAGACTCCCTCCGCGCGCGGAATGCACCGCTCGCACGATCGTGTGGCCAAGCCCGCGTTGTCCATCGACCCCCAGTCGGGCGAGACGCACCTGCGTCATCGCATCACTCCGGACGGTTTCTATCGTGGCAAGCGCGTGATCGAAGCGCCTGCTGACGCGGCCGATCAGGATTGAAATACGCCCGGATCATCGGGACCGGTTCGTATCTTCCCGAGAGGGTGGTTCATAACACCGATCTCGAGAAGATCATGGATACCACTGACGAGTGGATCCGTGAGCGGACCGGCATTGAGCGGCGCCACTACGCCGCCGAGGGGCAGACCACCGTCGACATGGCAGAAGTGGCTGCGCGGCGTGCACTTGAAGCAGCTGGTCTTCAGCCTTCCGATATTGATCTGATCGTCTTTGCCACCGCGACGCCGGATCTGGTGTTCCCCAATTGCGGGACCTTGCTGCAGGCCCGCCTGGGTTGTGGCGGCATTCCCGCGTTCAGCGTTGAAGCTGCATGCAGCGGCTTCATCTATGGGCTGTCCATCGCCGACAAGTTCCTGCGTCTGGGCGATGCCAGGCGCGCACTGGTCGTGGGCTCGGAGACACTGACCCGCATCACCGACTTCAGCGACCGTACCACCGCGATTCTCTTTGCTGACGGTGCCGGCGCGGTGGTGCTCGAGGCTTCCGACGAAGCCGGGATCATTTCGACCCACCTCCATGCTGATGGCGGCTACCGCGATCTGCTCTATTGCACCGGCGGCGTTTCCACCGGCTATCCGCCCGGATCAGGCAACAAGGCTGTCATCCGCATGGCGGGTCGCGAGACCTTCAAGGTGGCGGTGACCATGCTGGGCAACTCGGTCGACGAGGTGCTGGCGAAGAACAATCTCGACAAGTCGGCCATCGACTGGCTGGTGCCGCATCAGGCCAATATCCGCATCATTCAGGCCGTGGCCAGGAAACTGGATCTGCCGATGGAACGCGTGATCGTCACCGTGCAGGAGCAGGGCAACACCTCGGCGGCTTCGGTGCCGCTGGCACTGGATACCGGTGTGCGCGACGGGCGCATCCGGAAGGGCGAGCTGCTGCTGCTGGAGGCCTTCGGCGGAGGGTTTACGTGGGGAGCAGCGCTGGTCCGTTACTGACGGACCAGCGCATTGCCAGGGACTACTCGATTTCCCGCCAGTTCACGCGGATGGCGGTACCCGCCGCGCCGCCACTGCTGGCCTGGTCGGTGTTCATCGTGGTGCCGTCGGCGAGCACCGACTCGATCACGATCTTGCCGCCCACGACGCTGCCGCCATCGCCGGAACCGCCCAGCTGCAATTGGGTGTTACCGACGATCTGCGCCTGGAACACATTGGTGGCCAGAACGAAGCCGCTCTTGTACGACAGCTGGTACAGGACACTCGATCCGGTAGGCTGACAGTAGTCAGTGACGGGCTTGTTGGCGGCAATCACCAGCGTGCCGAGTTGCAGGCCCGGGTCGATGTTGAAGCGTTCGCCAACCGGAGTCGTGAGGTACCAGCCGTTGTTGGTCGACCAGTCGACCGCGTTGTTGGTGCTGGTGCGTGGCGATACCGCAGCGTTCAGCGTCTGTGCCACCAGGTTGGCGCCGCCACTGGTGAGCACGCCAAGGTCGGTGTTGGTGTCTTTGACCGCGTAGATCGCCTGCGCAATCGAGCTGGAGGGTGCGGCAGCCGCCAGATCGTTTGGCCCCAGGTACCGGCCAGTGCCGAAGTACACGACCGTATGGCCGTCGATCTTGGCCAGTTCCGGCTGAATCGTGATCGGCTGGTTGCCGGGCGTGGCCGAGGTGGACGCCAGCTTCTGGACCGTGCCCGCATTGCTGCTGGCGGTGATGTCGAACTTCCACAGCGAGCCGCTCAGGTCGCCGGCATACACGTACTGCGTGACGTTGTTCTTCAGGCCGTCTTCCACGTAGTTGGAGATGCGGGCAATGCCGCTCAGGTCCTCATCCGCCGTTGTGCCGGTGATGATTTCGCTGAGCTTCGCTCCGGTGAAGGCATCGACCACATACAGGCGGCCCTTCTTGTCGCCGCCCGAGTTGCTGTAGCCGGAGGCGAACAGCACCACCCATTTGTCATCCGAGTAGCGCTTGGTGATGACCGGGTTGCCGTAGGAGTAACCCATGTCTGCATCCTGCGCGGTGCCGAATTCCCACAGCACCTTTGGTGCGGCGGGATCTGTGACGTCCAGCGCATAGTAGCCCTTGCCGCCACCACCCAGGCCGCCGACCAGGATGGTCGCCCAGTCGCTGCCGGAATAGGCGTCGCCCACGGTGATCGGGCCGTCGACGTAAAAGCGATGGCCGACCGAGGAGTAGTCGGAGGCCGCGAGCTTGTACAGGTTGGGCAGCACCATGCTCGGGATGTAGGCCCACCGCTCGGTGCCGCCGGTGCCGCCGCTCGAGGGGCCGGTGGGGCTGCCGTCGAAGGCGTGCAGCATGCCATCGTTGGAGCCCACATAGACCGTGGGCGCACGCGTTGTCTGCGTCGTCAGGAACGCGGTGTAGCCGGCGTCCGTGTAGGTGAATGGCGGCTTGCGCACGAATACCGGTGCGGCGCTGACGACGTCGCCCATCACGCTTTCGCGCTGGCGGAACAGGTCCGTTGCCAGCACAAACCCGCCCGTGTTCTCGTACGTGCGGGTGCCGCGCAGGTAGTTGATCATGTTGGCCGGAGTCGCCGCCAGGATCTGCGTGGCGTTCCAGCTCGAGTACTGCGGCAGCGCGCCACCCGGATTGCCGGAGTCGGACTTGAAATAGTCCAGCTCGCCGCTGCTGAAACTGGCGGAGACAAAATCACGCCGGTGACCGTAGGTGCCGCTGGTCGAACTGTAGGTGTAGATCTTCCGGCTGCCCGCGCTGGTGGAGTCGAGTATGGTCTGGGCAGACCAGTTGTTCGTGCTTGGAATCGCGCCGGTGATGACGTCGATCGTGCGCGCCACCACATCGCCGGTCCAGGCGACCGTCTTGTACTGGGCGATGAACGCAGTGTTGTCGCCGTTGACCGGCTGCAGGTTGCTGGTGGCGGCCGCGGACGACGAGCCGACCACGGCCGTGATGGACTGCAGTGTCTTGCTCAATTCGGACACCACGACATCCGGGTTCTTCGCGCTCATGTTCCCGCCATCGGTGTCGATGCCATGGCCATTGACCGCGGCATGCCACAGATCGTCGATGCGCTTGAGATCCTGGGTGGAGCTCGAGGCGATGGGGTCCGGCCAGTTCTTCGAACCGGACAGGATGTTTGCATAGTCGCCGGGGTTCGAAAGCGTGCCGTCCAGGCCAAGGCCCAGCGTGAACGTGGTCATGTGCTGGTGGGTCGCCGGATCCGCGTTGGAAGTGGCCACATTGTTGGTCGACACGTCGAGGCGTGTGCCTTCGTCCGTCACGCCGCCGATTGAGCCGGTGGAGCGCAGGTCGGTGTTGTAGTAGTAGTAGGCGATGTCGGCCAGCGTGTTTTGTGCCGCAGCGCTGTCCTTGTAGGGCTTGAGCACGCCCGTCGCGCCATCCTGGTCGCCGACATTGGTGGTGTTGTCCTCCTTCTTCGGGCCATAGGAGGAGGTCTCATCGTTGGTGTTCCAGAACCCGTCCGTGGTCAGGATGGTGAAGTTCTTCTGGCAGGAGTACTGGATCGGGTCGTGGGCACCCGTGGACGCATCGGCAAACTTGCCCGCGTAGAGCCGACCGGCCTTCGACAGGGCGCCGCGCAACGGCGTGTAACCCGAAGGGTTGATGCCGTACAGCTTGGTGAACCAGGAGTTCTTGTGCGTGGTTTCGAACTTCAGCACGTCCAGGAACTTGCTCGCGTTCGTGCCCGTCTCGGAAATCGTCGTGAAGCCGACCCGGTACTTGTCGGTCAGACTGGTGAAGGCGCGCCCCGAGGCCGTCTTCATCATCAGCATGCGGGTGCGGTAATAGCTGTACCAGTTGGCGAAGTTGGTCTTCTCCTCGGCTACCGTGCGGCCCATGGCGGTGTCGACCGAGGGAACCTTCATCGTATAGGAGCCGTCGCTGGCGCAGGTGCTGGGTGGCACGGTGGGGTTCGCGGTGTAGGAGTAGTAGTAATAATTGGGCGTCGTTCCCCCGTCCGGATACCTGTAGGAGAGACTGGGGCTGCCACCGCCCGTACCGCCGTTGCCGTTACGGCTGCCACCGACCGCAATCGTGAATTGAGTTGCGCTGATGATGCTGACGATGGTGAAGGTGTTGTTGAACGTTCCGGCATTGATGTTGCCCACTCTGGAAGGTGAGCCGGAACCGGTCACGCCCGAAATGGTTACCTCGTCGCCGGCTACCAGGACATGGCCGTCAGCCAGCACGCCATGGGTGATGGTGACCACCTTGTTGCCGTTGGTAGTCTCGATCGCAGGGCTGCCCGCCGATGAAGTGGTGGTCGCGTAGGTCGGCGAAGTGCTCGACAGGTCTGTGGTCCCGGCGCTGGTATTGAAACCGTTGCTCCAGGCGGCAGTGAAGGTGGCATTCGCAAACGAGCTGCCGTCCGAATTCACTGGCGGAGTGTAGGTCGTGCTCGGGTTGTAGTAGATGGTGTTGTAGCCGAAGTTCCGGAAGCACTGTTTGCTGTTGTCGTTGTTCACGGAATCGGGCATGTAGTCATAGCCCATCGATCCCGAATCGTCCAGGATGAAGAAGATGTTCGGTGACACCACCTTGCCCAGGCCCGTGACCAGCGGTGCAGTGGCGAGGTCGACGGCACCTGCCAGCACATTGGACGTGCCGAAGGAGGCGATCGCAATCCAGGTTATGAGGCTCAGGAGTCTATTGGGGGATTTCACGGAAGTTTCTCCTCTCAAAGCACCACGAACGCCTGGGTGAAGCGCACGGTGTTGCGCGGCCCGGCGATGCGGGTGGTGATCCTGTAGTAAGTCTTCGATGAGCCGGTGAAGGCGTAGCCCGAATAGTCGGGGCCCACCTGGGTGCTGCCTGAACCACTGCTGTCGGTGTCGGCGCTGGAGCACACCATGGCGGTGACGCCGTCTGCGGCCAGCACCGAACCGGGGTTGCCGGCCGCATTGCACATGCGATTGACGATGTAGCTGACGGAATAGCCTGCTGCCACGCCGGCTGGCGCCACAGGTGCGAAAGCCGACACGTTGCACGAGGGCTGCGGATTGCCGCCTGCCCAGTCGACGTCATCAGTGGAGTCGTTCGGTGTGCGCGAGCCGGTCAGGTCGCAGCCGTCGCGCGACGAGGAGTAGTAGCCGCTGGCGCCAATATCCTGGTGCAGGGTGGTGCCGGCCGAGTTGGCATTCAGCCAGGTGATGGCCGATTCGGTGCCGGCATCGCCTGAAGCCAGCGCGGCCTTCTTGAAGCCGAGGTTACCCGCGATCAGGGTGGCGGTATCCGTCGAGCGCAGCAGCGCCACGGCGGCGAAGCTGATGATCACCAGGCCAATCAGCACCACGATGAGCGAAATGCCGCGTTGGTTCTTCATGAGCGGGCCCATATCGAATTGACGAGCGGAATCACGACCGTGAGCGTCTGGTAACGGAAGCGCTGCTCGGCGGTCGTGAAATTGCGGTTGCGGGGGTCGTTGTTGCTGCCATCGTTGTCGTCCCAGAGCGTGACCGACGCCGGTGCGACCTGGGCGCCTTCACGCGCGCCACGGGCAACGACCGAAATGCGCACCGCCTTGATGAGGCCCTGGTTGGCCAGCGTGGGCGCCGCCCAGCCGCCGGTTGCGTCGACCCAGGAGGTCACGACATCGCTGGTCGCGTTGGCCGAGATGCCATATTGCGCCTGGAATTCGACGATCTGCGGCGAGATGCTGGTCACGGCCGCGAGCGTCGGCGCCGGCACAGCCAGCGGATTCCACGCGGCAAGATCGCAATTGTTGGTGGCGGACGGGGCGCCACCGCCGTTGCACACAACGCCGTAGCGGCGCACGCCGTACGTGCCCATGTTCATCACGTTGTCGCGCACCGCGTAGCTGATCGCAGTGGTGTACGCGGCTGCCGGGTCGGCGGGGTTGTAGTTGCCAACTCCAGCGCCGGCGGTGAGCAGCCAGCCCGTGCCATTGGCCGCGGGTGCAGAGGTGAGCTGCATCAGCGTGCAGATCTTGCTGCCGTCGCTTGTGCCAACCATCACCAGGTCGCCATTCTGCAGGCCGGCCCTGCCGTCCACGCTCAATTGCGCGGTTGGGCCAGCCATGTTGGCGATGAGTCGCGTGGGCGCCGCGCCGAAATCCGCATCGCTGCGAATGATCTCGATCATGTCGGGGCCGGCGCCGCCGTCGATGATGCGCACCGGCAGCAGGGGCGCGCCATCGGAAACCGTTGCTCCGGCCCAGGCCATGTTGACACCCTGCTGGCACAATCGGCCCTGCGGGGTCGTGAGCCCGGCGCCACCCATGCGCACTTCCTTCTCCAGCGCATACAGGCCCACAGCGACACTGATTTCGGCATCGTTGCGGCCCGCCATGGTGTTGGAGCGGTTCTGGTAGCTGGTGAGCACGTTGAGCACGACCACGGCCGTGATCGCGGCCAGCAGGATCGCGATCATCAGCTCGACCAGCGAAAAGCCTCTCTGACGCATGCTGTTCATGGGTTCTTCGCCAGGGTGGCCGAGGTCAGGTATTGGCTGGCCGTGGCGCCAGGCACCTGCCAGGTGATGGTGACGGTCACGACATTGCCATTCACCGCGACAGTACGCGTGCCATTGGGCAGGTCGTTCATCGGGCCGGTCTGGGCAGCCGCATAGGCAGCCTGGCCGGCAGCATTCATCACCCACATGCGACCGATGGCTTCATCAGCCATGGTGGAGGCGACCGATCGGTATTCCAGTTCGCCGGAATCCTTCACCGACTGCGCAAGTACACGCACGAGGCCGAGTACCGACACCGACAGCAACACCACCGAGACCAGCACTTCGACCATCATCGAACCGCGCTGTGCCGAGCGGCGTGTGCCGCGGGCGGCACCGACCTTCTTGTTTGGTATTACAGGCATGCCTTGGGCTCCGTGGAGGCAACGGCGGGATCACACAGGCGGGCGAGGCCGCCGTTGTTCAGTTGAATGCGCAGCGGCTTGTAGCTGGGAGTGCCGGACGGGTTGGTCGCCACGATGTCGATCTGGGTCACCATGGCGCTGGCGTCAGTGGGATTGATGGCCACGGCGCGCCCGAAAGCATCGTAGGTCACACGGTTCGAGCCCACCGGAGTGGTCGTGACCGTGGTGCCCACAGCCATTTCCTTGCCCGAAGCCTGCTGCAACAGACTGCCGTCGGAGACGCGCTGGATGCTCCAGCCTGCCCCCGTCAGCACGAACTCCACCTGTGTGTTCAGACGCACCGCTTCGGCACGCGCCATGGCCAGGCCGTTCTGCAGCGACTGGCTCGTGGCGCGGATGTGACTGTTCTCGATGACACTGCGCATCGTGGGCACGGCGAGCGCCGCGAGTATGCCGACCACGGCCAGCGTCACCATCAGTTCAACCACGGTGAACCCGCGGTCGTGGTGCCTGCTTACCCGCCGCATGTGCCACCCTTGCGGATGATCCAGCAGGCTGCGTTGGTTCCCCAGTCACCACCGGTGGTGGCACGTACGCCCGCTTCATTCAGCGTGTAGACAAATCCGGCGACATTGCCCGAGCCGGTCGCTGTGATTGTGAAAGTGGTGGCGCCGAACACACAGGTCATCGCAAAACGCCCGGTGCCTGCAGGGCAGGGGGCGCCGGTGTAGGTGCGGTTGTCGAGAAAGTAATTTTCGATCGCGACCCTGCCGCTTGCCATCTGTGCCTGCGCCTCTTCCACGGCACCACGACGCACGTGCTCGCGGTAACCGGGCACTGCGATGGCCATCAGAATGCCGATGATCGCAATCGCGATCAGCAGCTCCATCAGCGAGAAGCCGTGCATCTTGCGCATGCCTGGGGTCCTGTTGGTATTCATTGCGGGGTCGATCATAGGAAGGGGTACGTGCCGTCCTTGTGAAATACAGCACAGAACGGGCCCGGGCCGATCCGCTTCCCGACGAGCGGTCGCTCCGGGGTGATGAGCGGTCGGCCCAAACGAAAAACGCCGCGCATCAAGCGCGGCGTTTTTCCATATCGAGGCAGGTCTTGCGACTTACTTCGAAACCGAACGCTTGAACATCCGGTCGATCTTCTCGTTCAGGTCGTTGACACCGGCCTGGGCGGTCTGTGCTGCCGACAGGGCCTGGTTGGCCGTGCTCTGCGCAGCGTCAGCCTTGGCCGAAGCAGCCGAGGCGGCCGAGGCGGCATTGTTGGCCGTGGTCGTCGCGGCAGACGTGGCGGCATTTACCGCGCTCTTGTCAGCCTTGTCGTTCTTCAGTGCCGTAACGTCGGACTGCAGCGAGCCCACCTGGCTCTTCAGGCTGTCGATATCAGCCTGCAGAGGCTTGAGGTCGGTGCAACCCGCAAGTGCGATGAAACCGGCAACGGCGGCGATCTTGATCATAGTGCTCTTCATTGTTGGTAACCCCTTTAATAAGGTCTGGAATGGACCGCAACGGGCTGCGGGTGCCGTAACTTGACCATAATTGCCTGGTACTCGGCAACCGCTTTCGGGCAGTTGTCGGCAAGTACAGACAGCTGGTCTTCGTGCCTGTAATCAGCCTGAAGCACTACTTGCCGCAGTCACGCAACATGACCACTGCGCAGTTGCGTCCAGGCAAACCCGTGACGCCGCCACCGGGGTGTGCGCCCGAACCACACAGATACAGTCCTGCGACACAGGTACGGTAGTCACCAAAGCCGAGCAGCGGACGCGCAGCCCATAGCTGGTCCAGACCAAGAGCGCCATGAAAGATGTCGCCGGCAGGCAGGCCGAAGCGCTGCTCCAGATCAAATGGCGATAGCGCCATCACTCCGACGATGCTGCGCCTGAAATTCGGTGCGTATCGCGTGACGGTATCGATGATGAGATCGGCGGCCCGCTGTCTTTCGTCTTCCCAGCGGCGCCCATCGGGCAGGGTGGGGGCGAAATGCTGGCAAAACAGGCTCGCCACATGCTGACCCGGCGGCGCCAGTGAATCATCCAGCGTGCTGGGGATCAGCATCTCGATCACCGGTGCGCGCGACATGCCGTGTGCGCGCGCGTCCAGATGGGCGCGATCCATGTATTGCAGCGTGGGCCCGATCAGGATTCCCGCACGGTGGATGTCGCTGCCCGCGGGGCCGGTGGCGTCGAAGCGCGGCAATTCGGACAGCGCCACGTTCATGCGGAAGCTGGCGGAAGCCGCGCGATAGCGCTGCATGCGGGTGCGGATCTCGGGCGGCACATCGCCTGCGTCCAGCAACTGCAGGTACAGCATGCGCGGATTCACGTTCGCGGCGATGCGTCTTGCGCGCACCACGCGGCCGTTGTCCAGTTCCAGGCCCGTGGCCTGGCTGTTTTCCACGATGACGCGTTTCACGGCTGCATCGGTTTCGATGCGTGCCCCATGCGCCTCTGCTTCACGGGCCATTGCGCGGGTAATTGCGCCCATGCCGCCGATGGCATGGCCCCAGATGCCGCGCCTGCCGTTCACCTCACCGAAGGCGTGGTGCAGCAGTACATAGGCGCTGCCGGGCGTGTAGGGGCTGGCGTAGTTGCCGACGATGGAATCAAAGCCGTAGGCGGCCTTCAGGCCTGCATCTTCGAACCAGCCGTCGAGCAGGTCGCCGGCGCTGCGCGTGAACAGCTCGTGCACCACGCGCTGCGACTCGATTGGCAGGGCGCGAAAGGCCCGGCCAATGGACAGTGCCGACCACAGGTCACCGAAGCGCTTCAGATCGGTGGGTGGTGTGCGGGTGAGCAGATCTCTGAGCAGTGCGACTGCGGTTTCCAGCTGTGCCTGGTATGCGCCGTGGCGTTCGGCATCGCGGGGTGAACGCGCTGCGAGATGGCGCAATGTGGCGTTGCTGTCCGGGCCAATGCGCAGGCCGCGGTCTTCACCTTCCACCAGATAGTTGAGCAGGGGACGTTCAACGATGGTGAGGCCGTGCTGATGCAGGTTCAGATCGCGGATCACCGCGGGGTGCAGCAGGCTGACCGTGTAGCTGGCGGTGGAGTTGCGGAAGCCCGGATGGAATTCCTCGGTGACCGCGGTGCCGCCGTAGATGCCGCGGCGCTCGAACAGCGCAACCTTCAGCCCCCTGCGGGCGAGGTAGGCCGCGCAGGTCAGGCCGTTGTGGCCCGCCCCGATGATGGCGACGTCGAGCTCTTTTTCCTGTTCTTTCATGCGGATGCCGAAGCTTGATCAGAGCATTTGCCAAATACTTTCGAGGGCTGTATAAATTCACAGCACACTGTACGGATTAACAGCCCCGGGAATTCAGCCAATGCCTGACTCCGATCTCACGCCCCGCCAGAGCGAAATACTGCGGCTCATCCAGCGTACGGTACAGGAAACCGGCATGCCGCCCACCCGCAAGGAAATCGCCGGGGAACTGGGCTTCAAGTCGGCCAATGCCGCCGAAGAGCACCTGCGCGCGCTGGCACGCAAGGGCGTCATTACGCTGCTGCCCGGCTCCTCGCGCGGCATCCAGGTGAAGGATTCCCTGCGCGAACAGATGGGTCTGCCGCTGATCGGCCGCGTGGCCGCTGGCAGCCCCATCCTCGCCGAAGAGAACATCGAGGATCACGTGCAGATCGATCCGTCGGTGTTCCACCCGCAGCCGCATTACCTGCTGAAGGTGATCGGCATGAGCATGAAGAACGCCGGCATTCTCGACGGCGACCTGGTTGCCGTGCATCGCACGGTGAATGTGCGCAATCGCCAGATCATCGTCGCGCGGCTCGAGAACGACGTCACCGTGAAGCGCTACCGCCAGGAAGGCCCGGTGGCCTGGCTGCTGCCCGAGAACGAGGATTTCGAACCGATCAAGGTCGACCTGAAGCAGCAGGACATGCTGATCGAAGGCGTGGTGGTCGGCGTGATCCGCCGCGGCAAGGGCCTGGGGCTTTAGCCGCTTTGCGGGCGCAGGGCTCGTGGCCAAGCTCGATCTTCGCAAGGAGCTGAAGCAGCTCTACCAGCCGTCGGCGAAAGCGGTCGCGGAAGTGCAGGTGCCCGCATTCACCTTCCTGATGATCGACGGCAAGGGTGATCCGAACGCTTCGAAGTCCTATGCCGAAGCAGTGGAAGCACTGTTCGCGGTGTCCTATGCAGTGAAGTTCATGGTGAAGAAGGGGCCGTCGAAGCAGGACTATGCCGTGATGCCGCTCGAGGGGCTGTGGTGGGCGAAAGACATGGGTGCTTTCCGGAGCGGCGACCGGGCCCAGTGGCAGTGGACGCTGATGATCATGCAGCCGGAGTTCGTCACGCCGGCAGTGCTGCGCACCGCCATGGCCGAAACCGCAGCGAAGAAGCAGCTGCCGGGTATTGCACGGCTGCGCATCGAGCGTTTCGAAGAAGGCCACTGTGCGCAGATTCTGCATGTCGGGCCATTCTCCGAAGAAGGGCCGACCATCGAGCGCCTGCATGCGTACATCGATGCGCACGGCGGTCTGCGTGGCAAACACCACGAGATCTACCTGACGGATATCCGGCGTGCCGCACCTGCCAGATGGAAGACGGTGATCCGTCAACCGATGGGATGAGGCCATGTCCGCGCAACCCCGACAGGAGCAGCTTGAAACGCTGCTGAGGCATCCCTCCCTCTGGCGGGGCCGCGGTGCGGCCATCGCAGAGGGGTTGCGCACCGGGTTCCCTGCGCTCGATGCCGTGTTGCCCGGTGGTGGCTGGCCGCGGCAGGGGCTGGTCGAGATCATCACCACCGGCAGCGGTCATGGCGAGCTGGCGCTGTGGATGCCGCTGCTGCGGCAACTCACGCAGGCTGAAGATGCGCGCTGCTGCGCGGTCATCGCGCCGCCCTTCGAATTGTTCGCGCCAGCCTGGCGTGCCGCCGGTGTGCGGCTCGATCGCCTGCTCATCGCGCAGGCACCGGAGTCGCTGTGGGCACTGGAGCAGAGCCTGTTGTCGGGCGTCTGTGCGATCGGCTTTGCGTGGCAGGAGCGGGCCAGCATGACTGAGCTCAGGCGCCTGGCGCTCGCCGCCGAACGTGGCGCCGCCCTGTGCGTGCTGATACGCCCGCTGCGTGCGGCGGTGGAACCGAGCGTGGCCAGTCTGCGCCTGCTGGCCAGACGCACGGCCACGCGGTTGCGGCTGGAACTGATCAAGGGGCGTGGCGTCGCGCCACGCAGCATCGAGCTGCCCTTGCCATGAACCCGTTGCAGCCACGGATGTTCGATCTGCCGGCACCGGTTTCACCGGTACCCACGCCGGCGCGCATGCGCGAAGTCGAATCGCCGGGTGCGTTGCCTGAACCACAGGCCGCGCGCGAGCTGTGGGCTGCAGTGCAACTCGGCACGGTGGTGAACGAGTCGGACGACCTGCCGGGCGAGGCGTTTCCGGCGGCGCTGGCCGTGCTGGTGAAACGCGCGCAGGGCTTCACGTCGCGCGTGGCGGTGGAATCCTCCGATGCGGTGTTGCTGGAGCTGGCCGGCAGCCAGCGCCTGTTCGGCGGATTGACACCATTGCTCAAGGCCCTGCGCGAGGCGTTTCCGCGCCCGCTGCAACTGGCACTTGCTCCCACACCACTGGCCGCGGTGCTGCTGGCCCGCGCCGGGCGCAACTGCTGCATCGTGAGTCCCGCGCGGCTGGCCGGGCGGCTGGCACCGCTGCCGCTCAAGGCTCTGCGCTGGCCGGAAGAAGAGCTGGGCCGTCTCGGCAGCATGGGCATTGCCACGCTGGGTGAGCTGCTGCGTCTGCCGCGTGACGGGCTCGCGCGGCGTATCGGTGCGGAGCGGCTGGGTGAGCTGGACCGGCTCACCGGCAGCCGGCCTGATCCGCGGGTGCAGCTGACACCGGCCGAGCGGTTCCGTGAGCGCGTGGAGCCTGACTACGAGACCACTGACCGCGAGCGGTTGCTGACGCTGCTTGGTCCAGCCCTCACGCGGCTGGAAGAGTTCCTGCGTGAACGGCAACGCGGTGTCATGGCGCTGCGGCTCACGCTGCATCACCGCGGTGGTGCGTCCACCGCTTGTGTCCTGCACTGCGTGGTGCCGGAGTACCACGCGACGCGTTTTGCCGCGCTGCTGGCTGCGCGGCTCGAGGCGCTGGCACTGGCGGGGCCGGTGCGCCGCATGGAACTCATCGCTGGCCGGCCACGGCGTTTCGTCGCTGCCAACGGGTCGCTGTGGGCACCGGGGGAACACGGCGGTGGTGCGCACAGCCGGCAGGCACCGGAATTCCTGCAGACGCTGATGGCGCGGCTGGGCGAGCGTGCCGTGCATGGCCTTGCAGAGATCGACGAGCATCGGCCCGAGCGCCAGTCCCGCGGCGTGTGGCCTGCGCCGCTGGCGACGTCGCCGCGCGTTGCGCCATTGAGTTCTCCGGCGGCGGGTGCCGCGCGGCCGCTCGGTCTGCTGACTGAACCGCAGCAGCTGGTTACCCGGCGTGATGCGGCAGGTACGGTGCAGCGCCTGCTGCACCAGGGTCAGGAGCTCAGGCTGGTCAGTGGCCCGGAGCGTATTCAATCCGGCTGGTGGGATGGCGGGGAGGCCGCGCGCGATTACTACATCGCGCGCACGGCCGATGGTGCGCAATGGTGGATCTTCCGCGAATGCACACCCGAACGGCGCTGGTTCGTGCATGGCTGCTTTGCCTGATGGCGCTGGCGCAGCCAGTGCCGTCCAGGGCGAATACGCCGAGCTGCATGCCCTGAGCAATTTCAGTTTCCTGCGCGGGGCCTCGCATGCACGCGAACTGGTCGGTCGCGCGAGCGAGCTCGGGTACCGGGCGCTGGCGCTGACCGATGAATGCTCGGTGGCGGGCGTGGTGCGGGCGCATGTCGCGGCGAAGCAGGCGGGGCTCCCCTTCATCGTCGGTGCCGAGTTCACGCTGGCCTGTGGCCTGAAGCTGGTGGTGCTGGCTGCCACGCGGCGCGGTTACGCGCAGCTGTGCCGGCTGATCACGCGTGGCCGGCGCGCGGCGCCCAAGGGTGCCTATCGCCTGACGCGTGCGGACCTGGCTGATTGCATTGCTCCCGCCGGTGGCGCCGCCGATTGCCTGCTGATCTGGCGCCCGGGCGAGGCGCTGCTGGACCACAGCGCGGATTGCCAGGGGCAGGGCGAATGGCTCGCTGCCCGCCATGCCGGTGCGTTATGGCTGGGGGTGTCGGTGCTGCGGGGCGGCCGCGATGCGGCGCTGCTGGGTGCCTCCGAGGCAATGGCCAGCCGGCTCGGTATCCGCTGCGTGGCCTGTGGTGACGTGCACATGCATGAGGCTTCGCGTCGGCCATTGCAGGATGTGCTGACGGCGATCCGCCATCGCGTGCTGCTCAAGGCAGCCGGCCGGCGGCTGTTTCCCAATGGCGAGCGGCATCTGCGCAGCCGCGTGGAACTGGCCCGCCTGTATCCGCCCGCGATGCTGGCAGAGACGATGGCGATTGCCGCGCACTGCCGCTTCTCGCTCGACGAACTACGCTACGAATATCCGCGTGAACTCGTGCCCGCAGGCGAGACGCCCACCAGCTGGCTGCGCCAGCTGGTGGAGCAGGGCGCCGCGGATTACTGGCCGCAGGGTGTGCCACCAGGTGTGCGCGCGCTGATCGAGAAGGAGCTCGCCATCATCGCCGAGCTCGCCTACGAACCGTTCTTCCTCACCGTGCACGATGTGGTCCGTCACGCGCGCAGCCAGGGAATCCTCTGCCAGGGGCGTGGCTCGGCCGCGAATTCCATCGTCTGCTACTGCCTGAAGGTGACCGCGGCGGGCCCGGACCGGCTGCAGATGCTGTTCGAGCGCTTTGTCTCGAAGGAGCGCGACGAGCCGCCGGACATCGATGTGGATTTCGAGCACGAGCGGCGCGAGGAGGTGATCCAGTACCTCTACGCCAAGTACGGCCGCGCGCGTGCCGCGCTGACCGCGGTCGCGATCAGCTACCGCCCCAGATCAGCGATCCGCGACGTGG
>CAYWDZ010000034.1:0-20094 GCA_964456255.1 uncultured Steroidobacteraceae bacterium
AGTTGCGGTTCGCCTCGACGGTGTTGATCTCACCGTTGTGCGCCAGCATCCGGTAGGGATGGGCCAGCCGCCACTGCGGCAGGGTGTTGGTCGAGAAGCGCTGGTGGAACAGCGCCACCGAAGCCTCCACGCGCGGATCGGCCAGGTCCTTGAAGAACTCGCCCAGGTGCGTGGGCATCACCATGCCCTTGTACACGATGGTCGCGGCCGACAGGCTCGGCAGGTAGAACACCGGATCGCTGGCGAGCGACTTCTCGGCACGGCGTCGCGCCATGAACAGCTTGCGATTGAACTCGGCGGCTTCCATGTCGGCCGGCGCATTCACGAACAGTTGCTCCATGACCGGCAGGGTCTTGAGAGCCTCGGCGCCACACACGGATGAATCCGTGGGCAATGGCCGCCAGCCTGCCAGCAGCAGCCCCTCGCGCTTGAGTTGCGCGACGAGTTCGTCGCGGGCCCGCTGCGCCATCGCCGCATCCGTGCTCAGGAAGACATTGCCGGCCGCGAACAGCGGCGCGAGCTTCAGCCCTGCGTCCTTCGCGGCCGCGCGCAGGAACTTCTCCGGCTTCTTCAGCAGCACGCCGCAGCCATCACCGGTCTTGCCGTCGGCCGCGATGGCGCCACGATGCGTGAGGCGATTCAGCGAGGCAATCGCGGTCTTCACCAGCCAGTGGCTGGGTTTGTCATCCAGGTTCGCAATCAAGCCGAACCCGCAGCTGTCCTTCTCGTATGCCTCGCGGTAGAGGCCCTTTTCGCCTGGTGTACTCATCGCCTGGTCCTTGCAAGGTCCCCCCGGGTCGCTGGTGTCAGTGACGTCGAACCCAAGGGGCGGGCCGGTCAGCATAGCAGCGCGGCAGCACCCTATAAAACAGAGTGTGAGCCGCATCGCGCCTCAGCTATTGCATCCGGCAGACATTAGCTCTACATTTCGCGCCGCGTTGCGGGGTGTGGTACCGCCCGTGACGCCCAGAAATGGTTGTCAGGACCCTTGGAGGTGTTTGCACCACTACGATGAACAAAGCCAAATCGTCTCGTAACGAAGACCCTGGACCCCGTCTGCTGACGGTCACTCAGTATCTTGAGAAGAACTTTCCCGACTTCTTCGCCGAAGCCCGTTTCCAGGTTGGTGATGACGATTACTTCCTCTACAGCCGGTTCGGCCAGTACCTGGCCCGCTCCATAGAACAGAACCGCGCGCCCCGCCAGAAGATCTACCGTGGCTTCACCGTGCTGAACAAGATGGCGCGGATTTCCGCCCGCTGCCCGGCCGTGCGCGGCCTGATGGTGTCGGGTCCGCTGGAGCACATCGTGGATGCGCCGAAGGCGCGGGAGCTGGCCCGCAAGCGACTCTCGCCGGCAGCGCAGGGCATGCTCGAAAGCCTCTGCGAGTAGCGCAAAAAAAAAGCGCCGCAGGAGTAATCCGGCGGCGCTCGAGTAGGCGAAGACCAACGGGGGGGGTAGTGGCGCTTCGCGTGAGGCAACTTGTCTTTGCCTCGCCTGGTAACTAGCAAGCTGTGTGCCAGCCTGCGCAGGCCCCTGCTCCCCCGCAAATACCCACCGGGCACCAGAAACTCCCGGGTCGTCGGCTCTGTGACGCACCCGCCAGGTGCAGCACGCGCCAACTTCGGGCAGTTCTTGCGCCTGTAGACTGGCCCCATGACAGATTCAGGCAAGGGCAAGGACGAGCGGCAGCGGCGGGTTTCAGACCGTGGCGGCGGGCCGCCGACAGTGATCGGCCCGGGCGTGAGCTTCCGCGGCGACATCATCGCGCCCGGCTCGGTGGTGCTCTCCGGCACGATTCGCGGCGATGGTGACATCGGCGGCATGCTGTCCATCGCGCGCGATGCGTTGTGGGAAGGCAAGGTTCGCGCCGCGGCTGCTGTCATCGCCGGAACGCTGACTGGCAGCATCGAAGTCAGCGGTGCGCTGGAAGTCGGGCACACGGCCATCATCAAGGGCCAGGTCACCGCCCGCTCGCTGGCCATCGCCCAGGGCGCGGTCATCGAGGGCGAGATGCAGGTGACCAGCGGTGATCCCATCGTGCGCTTCGAGGAGAAGCGCGGCGGCTGATCAGCGCGGCGACAGACCCAGCTCTTCGCCCACAAACGCGTTGATCCACGAGCCGGCCCAGGGGCTTTCCATGAACCCCATGTGCCCGCCATGCGGCAGGGTCAGAACCTTCAACTGCGGCCCGTAGGCCAGCCGGGCCAGGTCCCCGGACGGAATGATCGGATCATCCAGGGCGGAAAGAATGGTCGCCGGCGCTGCCAGCGATTCCAGGCGCTCCCCGGTAATTGCGTAGCCATTCAGGTACGCCTCGATGTTCGGAAAATCGGTGTGGTGCTGCACGAGCAACCGGGTCATCTCGCGCAATGTCCCCGCATGGAAGAGCTCCGCGCCGATGTGCAGATCCGGCCACAGCGCCTGCTTGCGCCGCAGTGATGCGCACCACTTCCTGATGAAGTAGTTCTGGTAGACCTGCCAGCCCTCTTCCATCGCGTTCATGGCGCCGTCCGGATGCAGCACGGGCGAAATGGCCACCACGCCGGCCAGCTGCGGCACACGCGGATCGCCGCTGGCGGCTACGCGCAGCCAGAAGTTTCCGCCCAGCGAGAACCCCACCAGCCACGGCGGTGCCACGAGGCCCGGGCCCAGGGCGGCCACCGCGCCGCAGACTTCCGCGAGCCGGCAGGAATGAAAGATGCCCTGGTTCAGGTGGTGCGTGGCACCGTGATCACGCAGGTTCAGCCGCACCACCTCCACGCCTGCGGCGTACAGGCGCGTTGCCAGCGACAACACATAGTAGGAATCTGCGCTGCCTTCCCAGCCATGCAGCAGGATGGCCGTCACCCCGTTGGGCTTTTCCGGCCGTGCGTGCCAGGCCTGCAGGCGCACGCCATCACCGCAGTCCAGGATCCGCTCGACGGTCGATGCGAGCAAGGGCCGGGCGCGCACCTTGAGCCGGTGGCGGGGCAGGATGCTCGGCAGGATCGACTGAAAGTGGCGGTGGCTCCAGGGCCAGCGCGGCGTGAACTCTCTCACCGTGGCGCGAGTCTAGCCCAGCGCGTGCACAATAGAGGCGTCATGTCGCAACCCGTCGAATGCCCGCGTTCCTGGCTCGGCGAGCACCACGACCGCAACGAGCGGCGCACCCGCTGGGTGGTGGCGCTCACGCTGGTCATGATGGTGGCCGAGATCGTCGGTGGCACCTGGTACGGCTCGATGGCCGTGGTGGCCGACGGCTGGCACATGGCCACCCATGCCGCGGCACTGGGCGTCACCATGCTGGCCTATCGCTACGCGCGGGCCCACGCCGACAACCCGCGCTTCGCCTTCGGCACAGGCAAGGTCGGCGATCTGGCGGGTTTCGCCAGCGCCGTCTCGCTGTTCATCGTGGCGTTGCTGATTGGCGCCGGCTCCGTGTACCGGCTCATCAACCCCGTGCAGATCGACTTCCTGCAGGCCGGCGGCATTGCGGTAGTCGGCTTGCTGGTGAATCTGGTCAGCGCCTGGATGCTGCGCGAGGACCGTGACCATCATCACGATCATGACGACGCACACGGGCACGACCACGCTCATCACGACACCAACCTGCGCGCGGCCTATCTGCATGTGCTGGCCGATGCGCTGACCTCGGTAATGGCCATCGCCGGCCTGATTGCCGGACGCTTCCTCGGCTGGATCTGGATGGACGCCGTCGTGGGCGTCCTGGCCGCGGTGGTGATTGCGCACTGGTCGATTGGCCTCGCGCGCTCGGCCGGGCGCACGTTGCTGGATTCCCACGACGACAGTGCGCTGGAGGACCTGGTGCGCCAGCGCCTGGGCTCCGCGGGGACGCAGACGTCGGTGACCGACCTGCATCTGTGGCGGCTTGGGCCGGGCCACTACGGATTGATGGTCTCGCTGCATGGCCCCGACCCCGGCACGCCGGACCAGCTGCGGGCCCGGCTCGCGGACCTGCCGCAGCTGGCGCACGTGACCATCGAGGTGAACCGCTTCAGCGGTATTGATTGATCTCGTCGCGCAGCTTGCGCGCGGCCTCGCGCGCCGCGTCGGCAAAATCCGCGCCGCTGCCGGCGTAGAGGATGCCGCGAGAAGAATTCAGCACCAGGCCCAGACCATCCGCCGTGCGACCAGCGCGGACCGCCGCGGCCACGTCGCCTCCCTGCGCACCCACGCCCGGCACCAGGAAAGGCAGGTCGCCCACCACCGCGCGGATCTCGGCCAGCTCGTCCGGATAGGTGGCGCCAATCACCAGCATGCACTGCCCGCCGCCATTCCAGTCGCGCGCCACACGCTCGGCCACATGGCGATACAGCCGCTTGCCGTCGGCGGTCAGGTCCTGGAAATCGCGCGCACCGGGGTTTGACGTGCGACACAGGATGATCACGCCACGATCCTGCCACTTCAGGTACGGCTCGATCGAATCGAAGCCCAGATACGGATTCACCGTCACCGCATCGGCGCCGTAGCGCTCGAAGGATTCCTGTGCGTACTTCGCTGCCGTGCTGCCAATGTCGCCACGCTTGGAGTCCAGAATCACCGGCAGCCCGGGATGCTTCTCGTGGATGTAGCGGATGGTCGCCAGCAGCTGATCCTCTGCGCCCAGCGCAGCATAGTGCGCGAATTGCGGCTTGAAGCAGCAGGCAAAGTGGGCCGTGGCATCGATGATCAGACGGTTGAACTCGAAGATCGGCGCCGCCGACGCGCGCACAGGCACGGGAATCCTCTCCAGCTCCGGATCGAGGCCCACGCACACCAGTGAGTTGTTGCGCCTGGCCGCCGCATACAGCCGCGCGATGAAGCCGCCCGGCTCAGTCACGAATGCCACTCCCCCGGTTCAGCAATGTCAGCACCCAGGCAAACAACACCACCACCAGCGCAATCATGATTGCGAAGGCGCCCACCACGTTCACGTCGCTGGTGCCGAGGAAGCCGTAGCGGAACGCATTGACCATGTGCAGGATCGGATTGGCCAGCGACAGCTTCTGTGCCCAGCCCGGCAACAGCGACACCGAATAGAACACGCCACCGAAATAGGTCAGCGGCGTCAGCACGAATGCGGGAATGAAATTCACCTGGTCGAAATTCTTGGCGAACACGGCGTTGATCATGCCGCCCAGCGAAAACACCGCCGACGTGAGCAGCGCAGCCCCGATGATCACGGCCAGGTGATGCACATGAAGGCTCGAAAAGATGAATGCCACGACGGTCACCACCAGCCCCACCATCATGCCGCGCATCATGCCACCGCACACATAGCCGGCCACGATCACCCAGTTCGACAGCGGCGAGACCAGCAGCTCCTCGATGTGCTTGCCGAACTTCGCGCCGAAGAAGGAGGACACGACATTGCCGTAGGAGTTGGTGATCACCGCCATCATGATCAGGCCGGGCGCAATGTAGGCGCGGTAGTCGAATCCGCCCATTTCCCCGATGCGGCGACCCACCAGGTTGCCGAAGATCACGAAGTACAGGAAGGTGGTGACCGCCGGCGGCACCAGCGTCTGGCCCCAGATGCGGATGATGCGTCCGTATTCGCGGCGCACGATGGTGATGAACCCCACCCGGCGGATGGTGGAAATCGGCAGCGGTTCGGCACTCATGCGGCGCGGTTCTCCACCAGCCGCATGAACATCTCTTCCAGACGGTTGACCTTGTTGCGCATCGAGATCACATCGATTCCCTGCGCGGCGAGCTGCGCGAAGATGTCGTTCAGGCTCTGCTCCTTGGAAACCTCGACCTCCAGGGTGTGGTCGTCCACCAGCCTGGCGGCATAGCCCGGCAGACTGGGCGGCATGGTCACCGGATTGCGCAGCATCAGCACGAAGCTCTCGACATGCAGCTTGCGCAGCAGGTTCGCCATCCGGTCACGCAGGATCACATCGCCCTTGTCGATGATGGCGATGTTGCGGCACAGGTTCTCGGCTTCCTCGAGGTAGTGTGTCGTGAGGATGATGGTGGTGCCCTGCTGGTTGATGCCGCGCAGGAATTCCCACATCGAGCGGCGGATCTCGATGTCCACACCCGCGGTGGGTTCGTCAAGGATCAGCAGTTTGGGGTCGTGCATCAGCGCGCGCGCAATCATCAGCCGGCGCTTCATGCCGCCTGACAGCGCGCGGGCAATGCCCTTGCGCTTGTCCCACAGCTGCAGCTGTTTCAGGTATTTCTCGGCACGCTCGCGGGCCACGTGGCGATCCACGCCGTAGAACCCGGCCTGGTTCACCACGATGGTCTCGGGTGTTTCGAACATGTTGAAGTTGATTTCCTGCGGCACGATGCCGATGCACGACTTGGCGCGCGCGAGTTCCGCGTCCAGGTCGTGGCCGAACACGCTCACCTCGCCCGCGGTCTTGTTCACCAGCGAGGTGACGATGCCGATCAGCGTGGTCTTGCCGGCGCCGTTCGGGCCCAGCAGCGCGAAGAAATCCCCTTCCTCGACTTCCAGATCAATGCCCTTCAGGGCCTGAACACCGTTCTTGTAGGTCTTGGTCAGACCCTTTACCGCCAGCGCATGCATGGCGCGCATTCTAGAAGAAAATGTCCGCGCGAATCGCTCCGCGCGGACATTTGTTGCGGCCGGTGCGAGTGGACTACTTCGCCAGCTCCAGCAGCCCCATCGCCACCCAGCCTTCGTTGCCGAGCTCGTCCTGCACCTTCCAGAAGGGGCCCTGCTTCTCGCCGGTGGGATACAGCATGGCGCCTGCCTTCAGGTCGCGCAGGGACGTAGCGCTGTTGCTCGGCTTCTCGAACAACTTGCCGGCCTGGGCCATGGTGACCGCCTGCTGCACATTGTCGGCCTTCGAATCCGGCTCGAGCTGCTTGACGTCGTTGACCAGCTTGACGAAGGCATCCAGGTACGCCGCCGTCACCACCTGGCCAATCTCGGTGTTGGAATAGCTGCTGGCGCCCGCGGCCGCAAACGCGCCGAAGAAGCCACCACCACCCGCGCCCCAGCCCATATCCGTCTTCTTCGCATGGCCCTGCTGCAGGGAGACCTGTTCGGTGGAACGCACGTCGGTCAGGGTGAGCACCACATCGGCCGTCTTGCTCTTGAGGCTGATGCCGCCCGCCACCGCGCCAACCGCGCCCCCCAACACGCCGCCCAGTATGCCGCCGATGTTCTTGCCACCGGACTTGGCGTTCTGGTTGACGATGTCGGGTATCAGCACGTAGTCGGCGGCCTTCATCTGGCCCTTGCCCACATTGGAGCCACCGCGCAGATCACCTTCGGAAGCCAGCGCGCGCTCGGCCTGCGCCGCTGCCAGGCCCTTGCCGCGGTCCACCAGCGTGAAGCAGCCAGACTGGGAAACGAATACCTTGATCAGGGCTTCGGGCGATTCGAGTTCCAGCGCACGCCACCAGTTGTTCTCGGGTTCCTTAACCGCGAGCGTGCCGTACTTCTTGTCGCACTTCGGAATCTCGGGCGGCGGCGCATCCTTGGCCATCGCGATGGTGCTGACCATGAACGCAGCTGCCGTGGCGGCTGCAACCAGGCTGTGCTTGTGGCGACCTTCCGTCATGTCCGTGACTCCCTCAAAATTTTGGTTGATCGTTGTTGGCTGATCGGTCGGTTTATTGACGAAAAACCGGGCCTCGGGGCTGAAGAAGGTAGCACATGCCATAATCGCCTGGCGAAGTCCTCATGAATCGTTTCATTCCCGACCCCTTCATTCCCATCCTGCTGGCCACCGTGGCACTGGCCACGCTGTTCCCGGCCTCCGGTCATGCTGCTTCGCAGCTGGGGATGGTGGCGACCGCCGCCGTGATGCTGCTGTTCTTCCTGCACGGGGTGAAGCTGCCGCGCGAGAACCTGGTGGCGGCGCTGGTGAACTGGCGGCTGCACCTGTTCATCCTGGCCACCACCTACCTGCTGTTTCCGCTTATCGGACTCGGCCTCAACAGACTGTGGCCGTCCCTGCTGCCCTCCAGCCTGTGGGCCGGGGTGCTGTTCCTCTGCGCGCTGCCCTCCACGGTGCAGATGTCCATTGCCTTCACGTCCATGGCGCGCGGCAATGTGGCGGCCAGCGTGACCTCCGCGGCCGCTTCCAACCTCTTGGGAATAGTATTCACCCCGCTGATTGCAGGGGCATTGCTGCACGCCCAGGGCAGCGGCGACGTTCCCCTCTCGGGCATCTGGAAAGTGGTCGTGCAGCTGCTGATGCCCTTTGCCGTCGGGCACCTGCTGCGACCCTGGCTGGCCGAGTGGGCGGCGCGCCGCAAGCAGCTCATCAGCTGGTCCGACCGGCTGACGGTGCTGCTGTCCGTGTACAGCGCATTCTCGGCCGCGGTGATCGACGGCATCTGGTCGCGCATTCCGCTGACCACGCTGCTCATCACGGCCGTCGTGTGCGCCGTAATGCTGGCGCTGGGGATGCTGTTTGCATTCAATGGCGCGCGGCTGGCCGGCTTCTCCACCGCTGAACAGCGCAGCGCCCTGTACTGCGGCTCGTTCAAGAGCGTGGTCAGCGGTGTGCCGATGGCGCGGGTACTGTTCCCTTCGGCCGAGATCGGCGCGATGATCCTGCCATTGATGATGTACCACCAGATGCAGATGATGGTCAGCGCCACGCTGGCCCCACGTCAGGCGAAACGCGAGTCATGATCCCCTACCGCAAGGCACCGAAATATCTGCCACCTGAACAGTGCCCCCAGGCCGGGCACGAGCGCATGGTGCTGCAGCAGCCCATCGTCAATTTCACGGCCGATGGCATTCACGAGCCCGAGCGCGAGCTGCTGAAGAAGATGAAAGAGACCGGCGCCGTGTTCATGATGGGCCAGAACCCGAACCTGCCGGTGATGCCGGAAAGGCCGCGGTTGCTGGATTTCTTCCACTACCGCTTCTGCGACATCGCCTTCCGCCACCTGCTGCAGAGCGCCAAGTACGCGCTGGATGCCGGCCAGAGCGAGAAGGTGGTCATCGCCTGCCTGCTGCACGACATCTCCAACGGCGCGTTCCTGCGCACCGACCACGGCTACTGGGGCGCCCAGATGATCGCGCCGTATGTCAGCGAGGAAATCTCCTGGGCGGTGAAGTACCACCAGGCACTGCGCTACTTCGCCGACGAAGCCGCCGGCTTCAAGTACCCGGATGCCTACAACCAGTTCTTCGGCCCGGACTTCAAGCCGCCGGAATACCTGTGCAAGGCGCACGATGAAGCACGCAACCACCGCTGGTACATGACCTCGCGGCTGATCACGATCTACGACATCTACTCGTTCGAAGACAACGTGGAGGTCGATCCGGAAATCTTCACTGACATCATCGGTCGGCACTTCCGCGAGCCGGAGGAGGGCCTCGGCTTCGACGGCTCACCGGTGGCTCACATGTGGCGCACGATGATCTGGCCCAACAATTTTCTCTGACGGCTGGCCTGGCAGCGCTGCCGCGCCGTTCGGCAATGGGCTGGGCATCATCCAGAACCCGACCTTCGACCCGCGCAAGACTTCCTGACGCGCCTCAGACCTTGCGCGCGATGTAATCGAACAGCAGGTGCAGGCTGCCGCGGCCGTACTGGGCGCGACCCCAGCGCGACAACCACTTCGCCACCGTGGCCCGGAGCGGCTCATCCAGCAGTTGCCGATGACGCTCGAATGTCGCAGCCGCCAGGTCCACCTTGCCATACACCGCAAGGCTCACCAGCAATGCCAGCAGCTGATGCCGCACGACTTGTGGAGACAGGCCTGCCCAGCGACGCTCCAGCAACTCATCGCTGGCCACGAACACGGCATCGCCGTAGGCCAGCTGCCCGGCGCGGTGGCCGCCTCCGGTTCCCACATTGGAGACACCGAGGGAATTGACGGCACGGTAGCGCTTGAGCCGATACAACTCGACCAGCCCGAAGCCCTGGGTCTGCATCCACGCGAGCAGATCGGCAGCCACGGCCTGGCCGACATAGCGCTCGATGAAGGAGATCTCGACCTCGGCCAGCACCACCGAACTCGCCAGCGCCTGGATTGCACCCTGCAGGATCTGCAGCTCGCTACCCTGCGTATCGACCTTGAGGGCATCCACCACGAGGCCTTCGCGGCCGAGCAGCGCATCCATCGGCTCGACCTGCACGCTGATGCGCCGCTCGACCTGCGCATGCGCGCCCTTCTTGCGAAAGCGCCCCAGCAGCGGCGCATTGGGCTCGAGCAGCGAGGACATGTTCGCCATGGCCGTGATGCGCAGCTCGCGCGTACCGGCGTTCTCGGCCAGCGCCACGGGAAAATTCACTTCGCGTGCCGAGCGGACCACCGCTGCGGCATCACGCGGCTCGAACAGCAGCGCACGCACGCGCGATGCGGCCGGCAGCCAGCGATCCTTCAATCCGCCGGCGCTGCCCACGTCAGCCAGTGTCAGCGTGAAGTCAGCCGGCAGTGCCGACAGCAGCGTCTTCAGTCTCGGCATCTCGTTCCCTGTCCTGCAGTTCCACTTCCTGGTTCAGCGCGGCGAACCGGTCCCGCAGTGTCTCAAAGATTGCCCGATCCGTGCATTGGGCCAGCAGCTCGAGGTTCAGAAGGCGCGCGCGCATCTTGAAGTTGAAGCTGCCAAACCAGGCGCAGACCGCATCACCCTGCTCCACCAGCAGATACTTGGCGTGCACCGGATAACCTTCGGGATGGCGGTAACGGCGCAGCCGCAGACCCGCGCTGCGCAGCTTGCGCAACATGGTCTCGGGCACGCGGCGCTCCGTGTCATGCACGATCAGGTCCACCGACGCGCCACGTTTCACCGCGGCCGCAAGCGCCCGCGTGAACGGTCCGGGCTGTACATGCGACAGTGCCCCGACAATGCGGGCGCCGGCGCCCAGCTTGTCGATCCGGGCTTCGACGACCCCCGGACGCAGCCGCGGAAAGAATCGCAGCGTCAGCTGCCCCGAATGCAGTTCCCGGTTCTGCATCGACATCAGGCGCAGGGCAAAGCCCAACGCGCTGTCCTGCCAGAACCCGGCCTGGCGCTGCAGTTCATGCACCAGCGAAGGATCCGTGATCTGCAGCAGCATGTTGTGGCCGCGATCCTGATCACCGATTTCCCGGATCACGTCCGGATGTTCCTCGGGCTCATCACCGGACGGGTTGAAGGAACCGAGCAGCGCCAGCGTACGGCGGCCGGTAAACACGTACAGCTTGGCGTGCACGTGCGCGTGCAGCTTGTTCAGCTCGCTGGAGCGGGCATGGACGCGCAATCCGCCGTTCAGGCCATGCTGCTGCAGCATGGCGAGCACGGCGCGGTTGGCGTCGCGCCGGCGTGGCGTGCCTTCCACCAGCAGCCTCACGTGCACGCCGCGATCCGCGGCGGCCATGAGCGCCCGGGCCAGAGGCCGGTCGCGGAAGTAGTACGTGACCCAGTGGATGGTGTCGCCCGGCCCGGACTCTTCGATGAGACCCAGCAACAGGTCCGACAGTGCGCGCGCGGGCCGGTCCGGTCCGCCAAAGTGCAGGGCCAGGGGAAACTCCCGGCTCACTTGCCCGGGGCTGCCGGCAGTACCTTGCCCGGGTTGAGGATGCCCCTGGGGTCCATGGCCTGCTTGATGGTGCGCATCAACGCGATCTCGGCTTCGCTGCGCGAGAAGTGCAGGAAGGGAATCTTGAGCGAGCCGATGCCATGTTCGGCCGAGATCGAACCGCGCCGCTGCGCGACGATGCCGTACACCGCGTTCTCGATGTCCAGTTCCGGAATGCCGTGCCCGGACATGCGCACCGACACATGCAGGTTGCCGTCGGCCACGTGACCGAAGAACACGGCGACCAGTTTCGGCCAGCGCGCCTTGAGCTCGGCGCCGATCTCATCGGCCAGCGGCCCGATCTCGCCGGTGGGCACGCTCACGTCGAAGCCCAGCTGCGGCCAGTGCACGCTCTGCTGCCATTCACCCGGAGAATCGCGCACCGCCCACAGCCCGGTGGCCTCGCGCTGGGACTGCGCGATGATCGCGTCCTGCACCACGCCGGCTTCGAGCGCCTCGCCGATCACGCTCTCGTAGCGGGCCTGGTCGGCCACGGGATCGGTGCCCAGCGTCTCGATCAGTACGTACGCGCCATACCCCAGATCCAGCGGTGGCTTGCGCTTCATGGCCACCGTGCCGAGTTCGTAGAAATCCGGCCACATCACCTCATAGGCCGAGAGCAGCGACCCGAAGCCGGCGCGTACGCGCCGCAGCAGTTCGAGCACGCCGGCGTAGTCCTTCACCGCGCAGATGCCGGTGCAGGCACTCCTCGGCTTGGGAAACAGGCGCAGCACCACGGCGGTGACGATGCCCAGCGTGCCTTCGGCGCCGATGAACAGCTGCCGCAGGTCGTAGCCGGAATTGTTCTTGATGACCTTGCGCAGCGCGTCGATCACGGTGCCGTCGGCCAGCACGGCCTCGACGCCCAGCACCAGGTCACGCGCCATGCCATAGCGCAGCACGCGGTTGCCGCCGGCATTGGTCGAGATGTTGCCGCCGACCTGGCAGGTACCACGACCACCAAGGTCGAGCGGAAAGAACAGCTCCGCTTCATCGGCCGCCTTCTGCACGGTCTCCATGGTCACACCGGCTTCCACGGTGATGGTGCCGGCGGTCACATCCAGTTCCTTGATGGCGCGCATGCGCTCCAGCGACAGGATCACGCACGGGCCAACCGGCACCGCACCGCCGGCCAGCCCGGTGAGGCCACCCTGCGGCTGCACGGCAACATGGTGCTCGTTGCAGTAGGCAAGCGTCCGGGACACCTGGGCGGTATTGCGGGGAAACACCAGCGCCAGCACGCCCACGTCGCGGCGGCCATGAACACAGAAATCGCTGGTGTGCTTCTCGAGCAGCGTGTCGCTTGGCGCCAGAACCACTTCGGCGCCAAGCAGCGCCCTCAAATCGGCGAGAACCTTGCCGTCAGTCATTCCCCCCACCCAGGCGCCGGTAATACTCGGCGACATTGTCGCGGTATTGGCGCGAATCGTCGACGGCCTCGTCGACGTGGGTGGATTTGCTGTCGCCCTTCTCCAGCTTCTGTGCCTTCAATGCGGCCAGTTCCAGCTGGTTGACCATCGCGGTCATGTTCCGGTACTCGGCGGACATGGGGTCGGCAAGGCCGCGCAGCAGGCGCTTTTCCAGTTCCAGCAGCAGGTCGCGGTCAGCCGGGCTCAGCACGCCATTGGCCAGCTGCGCCCGCAGCTGCGCCAGGCGCTCGGCCGACATCTGGGCCTGGTTGCGCAGCAAATCGCGCTGCGTGCCATCGCCCACCCGCATGCCACCGGCCAGACGGGTGTCCTGGCTGCCGCGGAAGCCGCCGCCCCGCTGTATGCCATTGCCGCCCATTTCCAGATCGCCCCTGCCACCGGGCGCATCGCCATTCTGGCCGCCCTGCTGGCCTTGCTGCCCCTGCTGATTGCCGGGCTGTTGACCGCTCTGCGCCTGCTGACCACCCTGGCCTCGCTGACCCTGCTGACCCTGCTGGCCCTGCTGGCCCTGTTGGCCACCTGCCTGCCCCTGCTGTCCTTCGCGTGCATCGGGTGAATTCGCACCCGGGTCGCCGCCACCACTCTGGTCCTGGGCCATGGCCTGCTCGCGCGCGCGATCCAGCGCGCGCCGCAGATTGCCGAGCTCGGCCAGCAGGTCGGCGGCGTCGGCCTGGCGTGACTGCTGCCGTGCGCCGGATTCCCGGGCCGCCGTGTCGGCCGCATCGGCCAGAGTCTGCTGCAGCCGTTCCAGCGTGTCGCTGATCACCGGGTCGTTGCTGGCAGCCTGCGCGATGCGCCCACGCTCGACGTCCGAGGCGCTGCGCGCCAGGGCCATTGCCGTGTCGTAGTCCTGCAGTTCCTTGCGCGCCTTGGCCAGCTCGGCAGTGGCGCGCGGCGATTCCTGGGCATTGTCGCGGCGCGCGGCATCGATCTGTCGCTGCAGTGCCTCCAGGTCCCGCTGCAATTCGCGGCGGGTGGCCGCCATGTCATCCATCTGGTCGTAGCTGAGCCCCATGTTGCGCTGCTCGCTGGCACTGTTGCCATTGCGCTGGCGCGCATTGCCGATCGCAGCCCGCAACTCACGCTCGGATTCGCGCTGCCGGTCGGCCAGCTCTTCGGCGTCCTGGGCAAGGCCGGCGAAGCGCTGGGTGTCCGCCTGCTGGCGCGCGCGCTCCATCTGCTCGCGCGCGCGGTTCAGCTGGTCGGCGGCGCGCTGCTGATTCTGGGTGTTGTTCGACTGCATCTGCTCCAGTGCCTGCGCCACCTGCTGCGCGGCCTGCGCCGCGGCCGATTGCTGCGAGCCCTGTTGCTGGGATCCCTGCTGCGAACCTTGCTGCGAACCGCGTTGCTGGCCCTGCTGCTGACCCTGCTGCGAAGCCTGCCGGTTCTGCTGCTGACCCTGTTGCTGCCCCTGCTGGCCGCGCTGCTGCTGCGAACCGCTCTGCTGCTGGGCCAGCTGCTCGAGCTGCTCGCGGATCTGTTCGGCCTCGCGCCGCAGCTGTTCCTGCTGCCACTTCTGCGCTTCGGTGAGCTGCTGCTGCCGGGCCGCATCCCGCGCCATCTGCTCCTGCCGGCGCGCGAGTTCAGCCAGACGCCGCATGAGTTCATCTTCGGCCTCGGCATTCGCGCCGCCCTGCTGCTGCTCACTGACCTGCTGCTCGGTCTCGTACTGGTTCTTGGCCAGATCGAGCTCCAGCTCGGTCATCTCGGATACGTCGCGGCTGGCCTGCGAACCTCCGCCACCGCCACCGCCGCCCTGCTGCTGCTGGCGCATCGCGACCTGGATTTCGCGGAAGGTCGACTCGGCGCGCAGCAACAGCTGCAGCGCCTTCTGCTCGAACTGCACCGCCTCCGGGAGCTTCATGTCCGCCAGATTCCTGGCAGCAGGGTCCATGGCCTTGGCGGCCTCTTCCATGCTCTTCACGAACTGGTTGACCGACGCATCCTGCCCCGTCAGCTGGCGCGCCTTGGCGCGCTGGACCAGCGTATTGGCCTGCTCTGCCAGCGTGGTCTGCACCTCCGACAGCATGCGGGCGTTGTCGACGTTGCGCTCGGCCTCGCGGCCCGCGGCAGTTTCCTGACTGCGTTGCAGGTTCCAGGTTGCCAGCAGCACATCCTTCTGGCGCTTGGAGATGTCGTTGCCGTCCTCCTCTCCGCCGCCGCCGCCACCGCCACCACCGCCGCCGCCACCGGCCTGCGACTGCGTAAAGCGCTGTTCGAAAGGCTGGATCTGGATCAGGAACAGGTCCGTCTGCACGCTGTGCGAGTGGTCCTTCGCCAGCGCGTAGTAGCTGACCAGATCGCCGGGCACCAGCAGCGGTGCCTCGCCCTTGGGACCGCGCTGCTGCATCTCTTCCATGCGCAGCAGCGCCGCGGCCTCGATGTCCGCAGTACCCGCCGGCAGGCTCTCGCTGCGCCAGTCGCCACCGTTGACCGAGTAATGCAGCTCGAGCGCCTCGAGCCGGTAGTCGTCACGTGCCTGCACCCGGACCGGCACTTCCTCGATCGCGGTGGCGCGATAGTCCTTGCCCGGCTTCACCATCTTCACATCCGGCTTTTCGTCGGCCGCGACGGAAATCAGGTAGTCGGGCGTGAGCGCGACCACTTCGCCGAGGAAACGCGTGGCAATGCGGTAGTGCCCATCCGTCTTCACATCCAGCTTGCCGCGGCTTGTCATGCCGGCTTGCGACAACTCCCTGCCATTGCCGTCGATGACCAGCAGCGGACTTTCGAGCGGCGCGCTGGTCGTGACTTCAAGACCAACTTCGGTGCCCGCTACCGCGCGAATATCCGCGCCACCTTCCTCGACTTTCTGCGCAAGGCCCGTCCATTGCGGGTAGTTGTAGGTGAGGCGCAGCTTGTCGACGGTGGGCAGATCCACCACCTGGATCTGGTGCTCGGCGCTCTTCAGGCGGCCCGCGGTGACGTAGTAATGCGCACCATCCCGCACCGCATACAGCGTGAAGCCAAAGTTGCCGCTGGGGTCGCGATCCATGGGCGCGGTTTCCCACTCGTCGCTGTTCTCGAAGCGCACATGCAACTGCACGTTGCCGGCATTGCCCAGCACGGTCGCGCTGATCGGCAAGTCCTGGTTCCGCCGCATGACGGTATCGCCCGGTTGCACGGCGATGCCGCCGGCCGCTGCGGCCACGCTGGCAGCCGGCGGCAGCTTGCCAGCCCACAACTGCCGCGCACCTTCTCCGACTGCGCCACCACTCATGAACAGCACTGCAAACAGTACCAGCGCCGCCGCCGCACCCAGTGACGGCAACCAGATGCGCCGCGATGGAATCACCGTGGTGACAGCGTCGCGTTCGGCAACCTGCAGTGCATCCTGCGCGAGCAGACCAAGCAGCGGCGAAGCGCCATCGGCCTTGTGGGTCTCTTCGAGGTAGGTGGCGACACGCCCATCCTGGCCAGGCAGCGCGCGATCAAGCGTGTTCGCGCCTGCCGCGCCGCGCAGCCTGCGCCAGCCCGAGGCGAACCACAGCGCGACCCCCACGAGCACCAGTACCAGCAGCAGGCGCCCGGTCCATGCAGCGCCGTTGCTGTACGCGAACTGCCAGAGCAGCCATGCGGCCAGCAAGGTTGCCACCAGCAGGCCGGCAAGCAACATCACGGCACTGCGTGCCGAAAGTATCCATTGCAAGCGGCGCCGGGCGCCGTCCAGATAGGATTCAAGCTGGAAACGAGCGCTCATGTTCGCTGCTCTCTCCTGATGTTCAGGTGATAGTTCGCCACCAGCGGCTCAAGGAACGCAAGTATCGCCGCACCCAGCAACAACCAGAACCACACCGGCACCAGCCGTTCGGAGGCCGAACTTCCGGCCACCACCGGTGCGGCGGCATCTGCAGCCGGCTGCAGTGCCAGCCACCGATCCTGCGCCTGTTTATCCAGCGGGGCCAGCCGCGATTCACGCGGATCAGGATTGACCGCCACATAATCACTGCGGCCACCGCCGCGCAGCTCATAGAAGCCCGGCAGGTCCGGTACCCAGCGCAGCTCTTCTGCCGCTCCACCCAGCATCGCCGCGCGCTCGCCACGCGGATCGAAGACCTGGGCACCGCCGCGCCTGAGACTGGTGGCATCCAGCGCAAGACCCACTGTGGCGCTGGCTGCATCGAAACGCGCACCCGCCAGCCATGCCGTGGCCTCGGCAATGAAACGCACGAACAGCGGATGGATGGCCAGGTCATTCCATTCCCGATCCAGCGGCGAGGCAAACACCAGCAGGCGTCCCTGGCCCAGCAACTGTTCCCACATCAGCGCAGTGTCGTTGGTGAAGCGCATCAGCACGCTGGACTTCTCCGGCGGAATGGTCGCGACATGGCGCAGGAAACGCACCTGACGCCACCCGCCGGCCTCGCGCAGCACCGGATGACTCTGCTCCATCTCGCCCACGCGCCCGGCTTCGTCGGCCTGCCGCCGCGCATCGCCGCGCGCACGCTTCGCGCCACTGACCGGAATGGTGTCGAGCTGCGCCGCGCGCGAACCCAATGTGAGCAGCGCGGCGCCGCCGGCCTGCACGTATTTGTCGAGTGCATCGGCGGCCGCACTGTTCAGCAGACCGGCGTCGGAGACGACGATGGCGGCGAAGTCGCCGAGCTGGCGCTTGACCAGGTCGCCGGGTGCCGCGGTCTCCACGTCGAAGCGCGGCTGGGGCAGCGCGCCGAGCGCTGCGCGCAGGTACTGCGCATCGTCGCCGTCGTCGGCGCTGGCAATCACCAGCACCCTGGGCTCCACATGCCGCAGCAGCGTGAAGTACGTATCGTCAGCAGCCAGGTCATCGGCCGGCTCGAGTTGAACCGTGAGGCGATGCTCGCCGGGCCCGAGCTTGCCAAGCTCCACGCGCTCGCCAGAGACCAGCGATCCGGCCTTCAACGCGCGCCGTTCCACCTGCTTGCCATTGACCTCCACCACCATCTGGCGCTTGTCGATCGCCGCGGCGTCACCTTCGAAGCTGACGCGCACCGCGCCCGGATCACGCGGATCCTCCGCTGCGCTGGCCACGCGCAGGTTGGCCGCACTCTTCGGTGCGACATCCACCAGCTCGAAGCGCTGGCCGGGTTGAGGTGCGAGATCCGAGAAGCGCAGCGGGCTGGCCGACTCCTGCAGATCAGTGACGAAGTGCACGACCAGATGCTCGCCCGGCGCTGTGCCCCACCCGGCCGTGCCCGCAACCAGTGCGCCGTAGTCAAGCCGCGCATAGCCTGGCTCCAGGCTCTGCAATGCCGCGCGCAGGCGCCCGGCATCGCTGGAAAACACCGCTTCCTGCACCACACGCATGCGGTAATCCGCGGCCACGAGCATGGCGCGGTCGGCGCCCTGCAGCGATGCGATCAGATCACCGGCGGCCTCGCGGGCCCGGTCCCAGCTGCCGTTCTGCCGCATCGACATCGACGTGTCGACCACGATGGCATGCAGCGTCGAGCCCTGCGGGCCGGTCAATATGCGGCTCTTCAGCTGCGGCCCGGCGAACGCCAGCCCCAGCAGCAGCACCAGCAGCACGCGCGCAGCCAGCAGCAGCCAGTAGCGGATCTCACGCCGGCGGTTGCGCCGGACCACGCTGGGCTCGAGGAACATGGACGACGCGAACACATGCTTCTGGTCGGTCTTCTTCGCGAAGCGATGCAGCCAGATGGGCAAGGCAAGACCGGCGAGGCCCGCCAGGAACCATGGCGCCAGCCAGTTCATCGGCGCCCCTTCTGGCGGAAAGTGAGGTATTCGCGCAGGCCGCGATCCAGGGGTTCGTCCGTCGCCAGCAGAATGTGGTCGACGCGGTGACGGGCCGCCACATCCTTGATGCGCGCCAGATGCTCCTGGAAGCGCTCACGATAGGTGCCGCGCAGATAGTCAGGCGACACCTCGACCTGGTGGCCGGACTCCATGTCCTCGAGCAGGATGGATTCATCCCAGTGCGGCGCTATCTCGGAGCGGTCCAGGATCTGGAAGATCATGATGTCATTGCCGCCCCAGGCCAGCGGCTGCACCGCGCGCGTGAGCGCCTCGGCATCGCAGTACAGATCGGAGATCACTGCGACCAGGCCGCGCCGCTGGCAATGCTCGCGCAGCTGGTGAAACGAGGCGTCGAGGTCGGTGGCGCTGCCGGCTTCCAGCTTGTCCAGCTGGTGCAGGATGGCCGGCAAGGTGCCGGTGCGGCTCGATGGCGGACGATAGCTGCGCACCTTCGAATCAAACGCGATCAGCCCGGTGGGATCGTGCTGGTGCAGGGCCATGTAGGTCAGCGAGGCGGCCAGAAACTTGGCGTACTGCAACTTGGTGACGGCACCTATGCCAAATCCCATCGAGGCGCTGACATCCAGCGCAATCATCAGCCGCGTGTTGGTCTCGCCCAGGTAACGCTTGATGTAGGCGCGCTCGGTGCGCGCGAACACGTTCCAGTCGATGAAGCGCGGATCATCACCCTCGGCGTAGGCCTTGTACTCGACGAACTCCTGGCTGAAGCCGAAGCGCGGGCTGCGATGCAGCCCCTGGAAGAAGCCTTCCACGGCCGAGCGCGCCACCAGTTCCAGCGAGGACAGGCTCGCCAGTACTTCGGGCCGCAGCAGCGACGTGGCGGGCGTTGCGCTCATCAGCCAAGCACTCCGGCGATCACGCGCTTGAGCAGGTCATCGATGGTCACGCCATCGGACTCGGCCTGGTAGTTGGACAGCACGCGATGACGCAGCACCGGCAGTGCCAGGTCGCGCAGGTCCTCGGTGGTCACGTGGTAGCGACCCGCCGACAATGCGCGGGCCTTGGCGGCCAGAGCCAGGAACTGCGTGGCGCGGATCGAGGCGCCATAGCGTGCGTACTTCCTGATGTCCTCGCCGGCGCTGGCATCGGTGGGCCTTGTGGCACGCACCAGCGCCACGGCCTGGCGCCCGACTTCATCGGACATCGGCACCTGGCGCACCAGCCACTGGAACTTGATGATTTCCCCGGCATTGGTGCAGGCATCGATGGTGGGCAGCTCGACGCGCGAGCTGTTGTCCGACACGACTTTCAGTTCCTGCTCCGCGTCCAGATAGTCGAGCACCACGTTGAACAGGAAGCGGTCGAGCTGCGCTTCGGGCAACGGATAGGTGCCTTCCAGTTCGATCGGGTTCTGGGTGGCCAGCGTGAAGAACGGCGGCGCAATCCTGCGCGTGTTGCCGCGCACGGTGACCGACAAC
>CAYWDZ010000035.1:0-19999 GCA_964456255.1 uncultured Steroidobacteraceae bacterium
TGGTCAGGGTGATGGTGGCCTTGTGCGTGAAGGGCTTGGCCTCGGTGCCGATGGCCAGTTCCCCGTGAATCATGACCCACTCGGAGCTGAGCGCGAGGTCAGCATTGTCTGCGAAGGTCAGCTTGCCGTTGATGGTCAAGCCGTTGAGCGCCGGCGGGCTGACGTCAAGGATCACATTCTTGCCACTGGCAATCTCCACCTTGTCGCCAGCGGCTGGCACCTTCTTGTTTGGCCAGGTGGCAGGATCCGACCAGTTGGTCGCCTTGGCCGATCCGGCATTCTGGGCCTGCACGACAGCGAAGACGCCGGCGAGAAGGAACGTTGGAATCAGCGCAGAAAGCAGGAACGAGCGATGCTTCTTGCTCATGAAATGAACCCCCAATACATGAGATGGACCCGAGACTTGGTGGCAGAGGATAGCCTGATTAACTGGCGCCGGGCGTACATCGCGCACACCTGCGGACCGGGGCCCCGCGCAAGGACGCAGCATGCATAATGCGGCGCTCTCACAGTCGGCTGTTGATGCCAACGAAGAAGTACTAAGTAACTGATTTCACGCGATGTCTTCAATGAAACTGTTCTCTCACCTGTTCCGCACCCCGCCTCCGCCATCCGAAATCGTGGCGGTCGAACCGCCTCCCCCGCCGCCCGAGCCCGCCGCACCTGCGATCGATCCGCAGGAACAGCAGCAGACGCTGCACGCCATTGAATCCGGCGCAATGGATTCCGCGGAACTCATGCGGCTGGCGGTGGAAGGTCAGACCACGCGACTGCGCCAGGCGGCGGCCTCCGCCGTTCAGGACCCGGCCTTGTGGCAGGAACTGCTGCCGCGCCTGCGGGGCCGGGACAAGGCGGCATACAAGATCATCAAGCAGCGTCTGGACGCGGTGCATGCGGCAGAGCGCAACCTCGCCCAGATCAGAAGTGACGCTGAAGAGTTGTGCGCCATCATCGAGAAGCTCGCCACGAAACCACATGACGCGCTGTTCGCGCCGGCGGTGTCGGTGTACGCCGCACGCTGGCAGGCCCTGCCCGCCGGGATTGATGCCGGAATTCTCCAGCGCGGCGAGCAGGCCCTGGATCGCTGCCAGCAGGTCATCGCCGCGCATGCACGCGAACTGGAGCGCATCGCTGCCGATGAAGCGCGGCAACGTGCACTCGAGGCAGAACGCCTGGCCGGGCAGCAGGCCGCCGAAGAACAGGCCGCTGCCGAGGCGCGCGAACAGGCACAGGCGCAGGCTGCACGCGAGGCCCAGATGCAGGCCGAAGCCGATGCGCAGAGCGAGCAGCAGGCCGCCGAGGCGCAGGCTCACGGCGAGATCCTCAGCCTGATCCGCCTCAGTGGCGCGGCCCTGGGCCGTGGCGACACGCGCAAGGCTGCACGGTTCCGCCAGGCCATTGAAGACGCGCTGCCGAACGCGCCAGCATTGCCGCCGAATCTCGCGCGCAATCTCGAACAACTCGATGCGCGCCTGAACCAGCTGCGGCAGTGGAAGGACTTTGCCGCCGCGCCCAAGCGCATCGAACTGATCGAGGAGGTGGAAGCGCTGATCGGCGTGGAGGAAGCGCCGGAGTCGCTGCTGGAACACCTGCGCGCCCTGCGCCAGGAGTGGCGCACGATCAACAAGGGCATCGCCGTCGATGCCACCGCCGAGGCGGAGCGATTCGAGCAGGCGTACGCGGCGGCGTTTCAGCCCTGCCAGGTCTGGCTCAACGAGCAGGCGGCGATCCGCCGCAGGAACCTGGATGCCCGCAGGCAGGTGCTCGAACGGGTGCTGGCATTCGAAGCCGGCCTTGATGCAGAGCATCCTGATCATCCACTGATCGTGCGCGTGCTGCGTGAAGCGCCGCAGGAATGGCGCAGCCACACGCCCGTGGATCGCGATGCAGGCCGTCCGCTCGATGCGGATTTCTTCAGCTCGCTGGACCGGCTGCGCGCGAAGATCAATGCCTGGTATGCAGGCAATGCCACGGACAAGCAGGCGTTGATCGCGCGCGCAGCGCAGCTCAGGGCGAGCCCCGACCTCCCCCGCGCCATCGACGAAGTGAAGCAGCTGCAGGCGCAGTGGAAGAGCCTCGGCCCGGTTCCCCACGCACAGTCGCAGGCTTTGTGGGATGAGTTTCGTGCCCAGTGCAACGCGGTTTTCGAGCGACTCCAGCAGGAGCAGGCCGAACAGGCTGCCGCGCACGATCGGGTCAGGACCGCAGCCGAGGACCTGTGCCAGCAGATCGAAGCGGCGAGCGAGCAAGGACCGGCTGATCGCCCCGGCGGCGAAGCGCAACTGCGTGCGTGGCAGGAGGCCTTCCACGCGCTGGGTGAGCTGCCGCGCAGCGACGCCCGCAGATTGAACGAGCGCTACCAGCGCGCGATGTCGAAGTATGACGCGCAGATCGCCGGGCTGGAGCAGCGCGCGCTGGAGGCCGCCGAGGCCAATGTGCTCGACGCAGCGCGGCACGTGCGCGCGTACCAGCGCGCCGTCATCACGGGCAGCCTCATGCGCGACGAACTTAAGGTGGCCGCTGAAGCCTGCATCGCCGGCGTGCCGCGCTGGCCCAGCAAGGCCATTGCGCAGGCGCTGCGGCAGGCGCTCGCCAATGCGGATTCCGGCGAGTTCACGGAGAGCGATGACGGCGCGCGCGAGCAGGCCCTGCGCAGGCTGTGCATCCACGCCGAGATCCTGAGCGATACCGCCACACCATCGGAAGATGCGGGCCTGCGCCGCGAACAGGAAATGCAGATGCTGCAGCAGGGGCTGGGCCAGAAGCGGCAGGCCGATCAGCGGGATTGGGACGCCATGCGGATCGAATGGCTGGGTCTGGCTGCCGCGGACCCGGCAGTGCACGACGCGCTGGAGCAGCGGTTCATGCGGTGCTGGAAGCGCCGCGGGCGCTAGGGCAACTCTGCACCGGTAGCGCCGGGACGCCTACTTCACGGCGCGCAGCAGTCCGAGCTGGTAATGCAGCGCGCCGTAGTCGCCCTTGTTGTCGGCTTCGCTGATGCCCTGGTAGAGGAACATCAGGTTGTTCGGGTCGAGAATCATGCGCTCGTCGTTGCTGTCGCGAAGCAGCTCGCCGTGGCTGACCTGGATTGACCACGGTGCAACGCCCGGTTCGAAGGTGACATTGGCCCTGCCGGCAAACGGGCTCTCCATCGTGTCGAAGCCCTTGATGGGATACCACTCGCCGTCGAGCCTGTCGGCCACATAGGCACGGTAGTAGCGAACGCCCAGCGCCTCCACGATGGTCAGGTACTTGTCGGTGCCCTTGACCCTGTAGGTGAAGCTGGCCTCGAACACGGTGTTGCGCGTGCCGCGCATGGCCACCACCGGCTTGCTGAAGCCCTGCGGGAAATCCGCATATGTCGTGCGGCTGCGATAGAAGTTGCCGTCGTCACCGGTGAAGAACATGTACATGTACTCGCCGTCGCCGATGAAGTGGTAGTCGATCGGCAGGCGCGGCATGGATGTCTGGTAGAGATCCGCCGGGAAGAAATTCTGCGGTTCGGTCCAGGAAGTCGGGTCGCCCGGCGTTGCGCTGGTGCTGAACGCCGGCGCCTGCGTCTGGAAGGTGTAGTACCACTTCCTGTGCGGCGGGAAGTAGAACAGCTCCGGCGCGCACTTGTAGCCGGTGAATCCGACCGTATCCATGTAGAAGAGCTTCGCGTTCGGAGCGTCCTTCCAGTCCTTGAAGCTCAGGTGGACCATGTTGAACGTGCCGCCACGCGCCGGGCGCTCGGCACCGGGCTGGATCAGCGGCGCGGCCTGCGGGCCCATGATCATGTTGGCCGTGGCATAGATCTCCCACTTGCCGTCGATGAACGACACGGTGGGGTCCTTCACCGAGAACAGAAAGTGCGTGGCATCGTTCTGCGGCACGACCAGAGGAGCCGTGGACACCCACTTCAACGGCTTGCCGAGCAACCCGGGCAGCGTGTTTGGTACTGGATCGTGGATCTCGGGCAGCGGCCCGAAGTCCACTGCGGGCGGCGGGCCGCGGCGAGCACCTCCCGGTGGCGCGGCCGGGTTGGCAGAACCGGGAGCCGGCTGCGCGAACGCGATGCCCGGGAACGCGAGGCTGGCGCACGTGATGGCTGCGAGCGCGCAGGTCTTCAGGGTCTGGGTCATGGCGTTGCCTTTGGTTGAACAGGCTGATCGGGAATCACGGGCAGTGTCAGCACGGAGCGCGTGGTGGCACCCTGCAGAATGCTGACGGCCGGCTGGCCTGCGCGCTGTTTCGGATCGGTGAAGATCACATGCAGGCGAATGCGATGTCCTGCCGGGAAAATGTAGGACATCGGCAGCATGTCGAATTGCAGGCTGGCTGGCTTGCCGCTCTCGAGCGGTTTGAAATCCGCTGCGCGGAAGGCATGCCAGGGCAGACCAAAGTTGTTGTACGGCGCCGGGGCCAGCTCCCTTCCGGAAGCGCGCAGCCGGCCGATCATCTGATAGGTCTTCGCAGTGCCATCCGGCGCAACGTCTTCCAGCCGCGCAACCACATCGACATCCGGGGCCCTGGTGGAGATCCACAGCTGCACATCGGGATGGCCGGTGACTTCAGTGTCCTTTTCCAGCGGCGCGGTCTCGTAGGTGACACCGCCCTCGAATGGCGTGGCATTCGTGACGCGGTCAGGCAGCGGCGGGCTTTGCTCGACCACCTGTGTGGTCGCCTTGTCGGGCACGCCAGGACTCAGCGTATTCGCCGAAAGATGGAACGGTGTGCGCTTTTCGTCAGCAAGCGGCCAGGTCTTCGAGGTTCGCCAGTTCTGTCCCTGCGGCGCGTTGTAGGTGTAGTAGGTCACCGCCGGCTCGCTCATCACGCCGTTGTCGATTCCCTTCAGCCAGTAGTCGAAGAAGCGGCGCTCCTCGGTGACGATGGAGAACCCCGTCTCCTCTTCCACCTTGTTCCACGCGCAGTGCGTGCCCGGCCCGACCGTGAACTTGGTATGGTCGGCCGGCAGATTGCCGAACACCCAGAAGGCGGCCGGCTTGGTGGTGAATTCATCCCAGGTCGCGGTGGTGTAGACGCCGATACCGCTTGCCTGCAGCTCCTTCAGGTAATGCGAGGGGCTCGAGACTTCCCACCACTTCAGTCCACCCAGTGGCGCCGAAACGCTGTCGCGGTACGGCACCACACCGATCGCATCCGCATTGTCGATGTGCTGCGCCAGCGCTGCGGCGAGCTCGGCCTGGGCGTCCGGGCCATCCACGGGCTGTGCCGCCGCATCGCGCGCGGCGTTGGGATTCACCGCGACCGCCGGATGACCGGTGCCATCCACGGCGCCGGGCGGAGAAACGCCGCCGAACACGCCGAAGGTGTAGGTATCGAAGGCCGGGCTCATCGGCATGATGGCCTTGAGCGATGGCGGGCGGGTCAGTGCCGCCTGCAGCTGGCTGCCACCCGTGGCCGAGCAGCCCCACATGCCGACCTTGCCGGTGCTCCACGGCTGCGCCGCCAGCCATTCGGTGATGTCGTAGGCATCGGTGAACGCGGGGCCGTAGAACTCGCCGGCATTGAAGGCGCGGTTCTGGCCATAGGATGCGTACAGCCCGCGGAAATCCACCACCGCGACGTTGTAGCCGTACTTGACCAGCTGCGCGGCGTAACCCGCATAGGTCTCCGCGACGGTCGTGTTGTCGCGGCTGCGGCGGTTGTACGGCGTATGCATCCACAACACCGGAAACCTTCCGCTGGCCACGACGCCGGCGCGCGTGGGGCGCAGCAGATCGACCGCGAGCTTCGTGCCATCGCGCACGGGCACATAGAAGGAACTGAGCTCATAGCCATCGTATTGCGCTTCGCCGTAGCCGGAATACGCGCCTGGCTTCGAGACCTTTGGCGGCCCGGATTGCTGCGCCAGGTTCCGCGCTGGATCCGTGCACGCCGCGGCCAGCGCAAGCGCCGGCACAACGAACATTCGCCAATCGGCTCTCATGATCCCCCCGGATTCTTCTAGACGGGTCCCGGCGAACCTACCCCTGGCTGGCGTTGCCCGGCAAGCCCCGGCGAACGAGTTGCATTGGCATCCTGGCGGCTGAAGAAGTCCAAGAAGGCGAGTGAATCCGGCCGACACGGGCGGGGGCTCGTTGCTATCGTTGCCGGATGTCGTCTGGCAACGGAGTCGCCATGTTCACCTTCGATCCCTATTCGCCGCAGGTCGATGCCGATCCCTTTCCGTACTACAAGGTGCTGCGCGACCAGCACCCCTGCTTCTGGAGCCCGGAAGCCCGCATGTGGATCCTTTCTCGCCACGCGGACATCCGGAACGCCCTGCACGACTGGCAGACCTACTCCTCCGCACGCGGCAACCTGATGGATGAACTGCCAAATCGCGCCGGCGCCACACTGGGCACCACCGATCCGCCGCGGCACGACCGCATGCGCGCGCTGATTTCGCATGCCTTCACCAAGCGCAACCTGGAAACCCTGGCCGATCCGATCCGTGCGATGGTCAGGCAACTGCTGAGTGAACTGCAGGGCCGGCGGCAGTTCGATTTCGTCGGCGACTTCTCCAGCAAGGCAACGGCCAAGATCCTGTTCCGCGCCCTGGGGCTGCCGGAGGGCGACGACCAGGAGGTGCGCGAGCGGGCGGTGCTGATGGTGCAGTCTGACCCGGTATCGCGCCAGAAGGGCCCCGAACACATCGCGGCCTACCAGTGGATGATGGACTATGCCGCCAGCGTCATTGCCGAGCGGCGCCGCAATCCGGGCGAGGACCTGCTCAGCCAGTTCTGCGTGGCGGAAATCGACGGCGAACGGCTCACCGAGCGTGAAGTCCTGCTCACCACCACCACGTTGATCATGGCCGGCGTCGAGTCACTGGGCGGATTCACCATCATGTTCGCGCTGAACATGGCGGACTTCGCCGACTCGCGCCGCGAGATCGTGGCCGACCCTGCCCTGCTGCCCGATGCCATCGAGGAATCCCTGCGCTACAACACTTCCGGGCAACGCTTCCGGCGCAGCCTCATGCGCGATGTGCCCCTGCACGGCCAGACCATGAAGGCGGGCGATTTCGTCTGCCTGGCCTACGGATCGGCCAACCGGGACGAGCGGGCGTTTCCGGACCCGGATCGCTACGACATCCGCCGCAAGCCGCGCACGCACCTGGGCTTCGGTGGTGGCGTGCATGCCTGCCTCGGATCCATCGTGGCGCGGATGGCGGTGCGCATCATGTTCGAGGAATTCCTCGCGACCTTTCCGGACTTCAGCCGCGTGCATCAGCAGCTCAACTGGATGCCTTCCACGACCTTCCGCAGCCCGATGCGGCTGGACCTGGAGATTCACTGAGGCATCATTGCCGGCGGCCCGATAGCCGTTGCCAGGCTCGATGGCTGTCCGGATGGCCCCGCGGCGAAAGCACGGGTCGGGGATCAGTCGTCGATGCTGATCGGATCGTAGCCCGGTTTGCACACTTCGACGATGCACAGCGACTCGAGCGTGCGGCCTTCGGGCGGCGCCTGGAGGCCGGCCTTGAGCATCAATTCGCGCAGCACCTTCGCGGTTTCCGGATGCGCAATGGCCGATTGCACGCCAACGCGCACCAGACCATCGGCGTAGTCGATCGGCAGCCACGTGTGGGTCGACAGCTCGACACTGCCGCGGTTGTCGGTGTTGCCGAAATCGCGCACATCCATCCTGGCGCCCGCTGCCACCAGCACCTTCACCACCTCGGTCGCCCCCTTGTGCGCGGCGCCGTGCAGCGCGACGCGGCCGGTGTCGGCCTGGACATTGGGATCGATGCCCAGCGACAGCAGATACTTCACGGCCTCGACCGTCTCCGCGGGGGAGTGTTCGCTGGTGACGCTTTCCACCCAGCCGATGCCGGCCGCCGCCGCCAGCGGCGTCACACCCAGCTTCGTGTTGATCTTCGGATCGGCGCCGCGCGCGACCAGCAGTTTCAGCAATTGCAGATCGCCTGACTGGGCCGCGCGCAGGAATGCCGTGGCGCCCTCTTCGTTCAGCCATTGATTGGTGAACACCGTGCGCGTTTCCGTGCTCTCGGTGATGCGTGCATTGACGTCGGCGCCATGGTCGAGCAGGTAAGTGATGAACTCCAGGCTGTCCATGTCGGCGGTGCGCGTGGGGTAGTCGCCGCCTTCGATATTGCGGTTGTCGGTGGCCAGGTACAGCGGCGTCCAGCCGCCCTTGTTGGCCAGATTCACGTTGGCGCCGTGCTCGATGAGGAACCTGGCCATCTGGTAGTTCTGGTTCTGCGTGGCCGCCAGCAGCGGGCTCCAGCCATAGCGGGTCGTCTGGTTCACATCGGCGCCAGCTTCCAGCAGCACGCGCGCGGCATCGATGCTGCCGGTACGCGCGGCATAGACCAGCGCGGTCAACGCGCCGCCATCGGGCTCACGCGGCGCGGGGCGACGACCACGCGCGTTCTCTTCAGGAACCGGATCGCCATTCCCGTCAAGAACCGGACTGCCATCGTCGTTCTGCAGGAAAGCCTGTTCCCCACCGACACCGGCACCGGCATTGCCGCCGGCGCCGACAATCGTGACGAAACCCAGGCCCCTGCGCTGTATGCCCTTGCACAGGTCGGCGTCAGGCAGGTTCCGCTGGCTGGCACCCATGAGGATCACGCGCTGGTTCCTGATCTCTTCCAGATCGGGCTTGTCCATTTCGCACAGTGCCGCGATGGCCTGCTGGCGCACGGCGCGGCGCGGATCGTCGGAGTTGCCCAGTGCGGCCGTGCGCCCATCGCGCATCACGGGCCTTGAGGTGGCCGCCACGTTGGCGCCGTGCTGGATCAATTCCTTGATGACGTCGGCATGACCCTGGTCAGCCGCCTGCATCAGCGCGGTGGTGCCACGTTCGGTTTCACTGGCATTCACATCGGCGCCGTGCTCCAGCAATGCGCGCACGGCATCGACGTTTCCGGAGCGGGCGGCCAGCATCAGCGGGCGGCGGCCCAGTGGCAGCTTCTCGTTGGCATCGGCTCCACCCTTGAGCAGGACACGGACCACGGCGGCATCGCCGCGCGTCGCCGCCAGCCACAGCGGCGTTGCGCCATTGTGATTGGCCAGGTCCGGCCTGGCGCCGGCCTTCAGCAACAGTTCGGCCAGCGCTGCATCACCGCGATAGGCGGCCCACTGCAGCGCCGTGGCGCCATCGGCCTGTTGTGCATTCACGTCGGCGCCGCTCTTCAGCAGCCGCTCGATTTCCGCCCGCTTGCCCGCAGCGGCAGCGTCGGCAATTTCAGCCTGCGCGAACGCGGCGCCCGCCATCACCAACAGCAGCACCGCAGAGAAAGTCTTCAATACGGGGCTGCGCATCGAATTCACACCAGGCCCGGCAGCGGTCCGGTGCTGTCCCCAAAGCTGTCGCGGTGGATGCCGAACTGGTCCAGAACGCTCAACAGCAGGTTTCCGGTCGGTACCTGCTTGGGCGGGTACGCCAGGTGGCGGCCGCCCTGCAATTTGCCGTTGTTGCCGCCGACCAGGATGTGCGGCACGTCGTAGTGCACGTGCTGGTTCGGATTGCCCATGTTGCTGCCGTACAGCAGCAGCGAATGGTCGAGCAGCGAGCCATCGCCATCGGGGGTGGCGGCCAGCTTCTCGACGAAGTAGGCCAGCATCTTCACGTGATACTGGTTGATCTTCGACAGCTGGCCGATGAGGTTGGGATCTTCGCCATGGTGCGACACACCGTGGAACCCGGCCGTCGGCGCCGCACTTTCCGGATAGGTGCGCCCGGTCAGATCGCGCGCGAACAGCATGGTGCCGACGCGCGTGATGTCCGCCTGGAACCCCAGCGCCAGCAGGTCGAACATGATCTTGATGTGCTGGTCGAACGAATGCGGGATGCCCGGGGGAACCGCGAAATCCTCCGGTGCGGCGGTGGTCGCGCTGGCGGCGATCTGCAGGCGCCGCTCGATTTCGCGCACGTTGTCGGTGAAGGCGTCCAGGCGCGCGCGGTCCGGCGCGCTGATCTCATTGCGCACACCCTTGATCTTGTCATTGACCGAATCGAGGATGCTCTGGTTGCGCGCACGGCGCAGCAGGCGTTGCTCGGCGGTGCTGCCGCTGCCGAACATGCGCTCGAACACGACCTGCGGGTTCAGTTCCATCGGCAACGGCGTGGTCGGCGACGCCCACGCGATCGTGTTCGTATAGACGCAGCTGTAGCCTTCGCCGCAGTTGCTCGAACCCGAACCCGGGTCTTCCACCGAAATCTCCACCGACGGCAGCAGCGTTTCCTGCCCGTACCTGGCAGCAATGATCTGGTCGATGGTCTGGCCGGCGTAAACGTCGGCACCCGCGGTCTTGCGTGGCTTCTGCGCACACAGGAATGCCGCCGCGACCCAGTGGTCTGCGCCGGTTTCGCCGGGAGGCGGCTCGGCGGAGCGCGAATGCAGGCCGGTCAGGACATTCAGGTGTTTGCGGAACGGCTCCAGCGGCTTCCAGATGAACGGCAGTTCCGCCGGCAAGGCGCCGACACCTTCCGGAATCCAGTAGCCAGGTGCCGCGCCGTGCGGCACAAAGCCGCCGAAGAAACGCGGTGGCGTGTTGGCTGCCGTCCTGGCCTGGGCCGTGAACGCGGGAATCATGGCATCCAGCAACGGCAGAGCCAGCGCAGTGCCGGCACCGCGCAACAGGGTGCGGCGGCTGATGTGTTTCCTGGTGAGGAACATCGGTCAGTCCCCCCTCTTCGAGAGCGTGTCAACCGGAGCCGATTTCATGTTCATGGTGAAGGCCGAGCTCTGGACCACTCCCATGATCAGCGATGAAAACCGGTAATTCTCCCTGGCCGCTTCATGCGTCAGCGAACGCACCATCGGCATGTCTTCAAATTCGAGGCCGCGGCCGATGGCATAGGTCAGCAGATTCTCGATCAGCACCTGCGCGAACATCTCGCGCTTGCGCATCGACAACTCGCGCAGGCCCTTGATGCCCTCGATGCGCGTGCCGTCGCTGACCACACCGACCGAGTCGATGGGGCTGCCCACTTCTGTCGTGCGCCACTGCCCCACGGCGTCGAAGTTCTCCATCGCCAGACCCATTGGCTCGAACATCTTGTGACAGCTGGCGCAGCTCGGGTTGGTGCTGTGCAGTTTCAGGCGCTCGCGCATGGTCTTCGGCGATTCGCCCTTCTTCTGGTCCAGCTTGATTTCCACGCCCGGAGGCGGATCAGGCGGACTCACGCCGAGGAAGGTCTGCAGGAACCACTTGCCGCGTTTCACCGGCGAGGTACGCGCCGCGTCGGAGGTGATGGTCAGCAGCGCGCCCTTGCCCAGCAACCCGAAGCGCATGTCCTGATCGGGCCCCAGCTTCACGCGCCGGAACTGCGGGCCGTAGATGCCGCGGATGCCGTAGTGCCTGGCCAGACGCTCGTTGAGGAAGGTGTAGTCCGCCGTCAGCAGGTCATCCACGCCGCGGTCTTCCTGGATGATGCTGGCGAAGAACATCTCGATCTCGGTCCGGAATGCCTCGCGCAGCGTGCTGTCGAAATCCGGGAACAGGTTCACCACGGGCTCGCTGGCGGCGATACCGCGGATGTTCAGCCACTGGCCCGTGAAGTTCTGCACCAGCGCCTGGGAACGCGGATCGGCGATCATGCGTTCGACCTGCTGCCGCAGCACCTTCGGGTCATGCAGCTTCCTGGCGGAGGCGAGATTGATCAGCTCCATGTCGGGAATGCTGCTCCACAGGAAGAACGACAGGCGCGAGGCCAGCTCCAGGTCGCTGATCCGGTAGACAGTGCCTGGCGCCGCTTTCGCCGGCTCAAGCTCGGCGCGGTAGATGAAATCCGGATCGGTGAGGATGCGCTGGATCGCCGCTTCAATGCCGCTGTCGAAGGTGCCGCCCTGCTCACGCCCGCTGCGGTAGAAATCGGTCATCATCCTGATATCAGCGTCGGTGGCGGGACGACGGAAGGCCTTCGTGGTCAGCGTGGTGATGATCTTGCGGGCGCAACCGGCTTCCTCGCTGGCGCTCTTCGGGTAGCACTCGAAGATCCGGCGCCGGCTCTGCGTATCGGTGGCCACCGTGCCCTTGAAGGGCCCTTCGATGAACACCTGGCCCACGTGCGGGTAGAACGTGTAACCGGATATCGAGCCCGGCGAGTTCATCGTGCGCTGGAACGACTTGTTGAGACCGGTGTCGGGCAGATCGCTGGTGGCGAGAAACGCCACGCCGATGCGATGGAAACCGGCCTTGATCGGCAGCGGCGGAGTCTTGCCGCCATCACCACGCTTGTTGGCGATTTCCCTGTCCCAGTCGTACAGGTACACGCGCTTGCCATCGACGGTGACTTCCAGCTTCTCGCCTTTCACATTGCCGAGCACGGCGGTGAAGTAACCGGTCATGCCCTTCACGGTGAGCGTGTACTCGCCATCGGCGGGGAATTCGTGTTCGATCAGCATGCCGCCGCGCGTACCGAACGGCAGGCCTTCAACGTATTCGTTCTGGCTGGTGTCGTGCGGCGCATCGAACACGGCCAGCGTCGGCGCCGTTTCGGTGCCGATGGCCAGGCGGCTGATGTTGCCGGCCGCCGAGAGATACGCCTCCAGCAACGCCGGTGACGTGGTCAGCGTGCCGGCCATGTTGTCGAAGCCGTGACTGGAATCGTCCGACGGCAGGAACCTCGCCGCGTCGATATTCAGCGCCAGCAGATCGCGGATGACGTTGGTGTATTCCGTGCGGTTCAGGCGATGCAGGCCCGGCGGCGGCAGATGCGCGCCCCGTGTGGCAGCACGCTTGTCGATGCTCTGCTCCAGGCTCTGCGCCAGCTTCTGCACCGTATCGTATTGCGGACGCTCTTCACCTACCGGCGGCATCATCCCCGCGCGCAGGCGCTTGATCATCTTCTCGCCGATGTCCGGTGTATCAGCCAGCGATGCGGCATCGACGCCCTCCAGGTCGATGCCGCCGGCCCAGTCCGTGGAGTTGTGGCACTTGGTGCAGTACTGATTGATCAGCGCGCCACTGTCCATGGCACCCTGGGCCACGGCGCCGGAAGTGAAGAAAGTGGCACCGGCGAGCATCAGGATGCTTCGGGCTGCACTGTTCACCATACGCATCGGCATCACCGTGAACGGTTGCTGTCCGCCACGCCGCCGCCGGTCATGCGGGCCGGATCACGGTTGTTCTCCTGGCAGAGATAGTCGAAGGGCTCGTTGCCAGCCCCCCAACGAAGGTTCCATCCTCCCGACCAGGCGGCCGTGTAGGCCCCCGGATCGTCCACCGTGGCTTCATAGCGAAGCTGATCATGGTTCGGCCGCGACAGGCGCTCGATCAGGTGCAGCTTCTCGGTGGTGGGCACGCCTTCGCGTGTCAGCCAGAACCGGTTGTTGAAGCCCACCGTGTCGAGCACCAGCGTGTCGCCTTCCCACTTGCCGATCGTGTGCCCGTACCAGCCGGGCTTGAGATTCTTCGGATGCTCGCGGCCATCCAGATACGCGACGCGCCAGCTGTGCGGCGCGCCGACGTGCAGGAAGATGACCTCGTCGGTCTCCGGCAGATCGACGATCTCGATGCCGTAGGGGGTGTGCCAGAAGCGCGAACCACCCGATGGCTTGCAGCGCGTGTGCGGATCGGCCGCCTGGTCCCGGCGCGAGTCGTACAGCTCGCGCATGCCGGGCTTGAACGGAATCTCGTCCACGGTCTTGTTCGTCGGCAGGCTGGAGCGCGGCGTCACCTTCCTGCCATCGATGATGTTGAAGAAGATGGACGCATCAGCCGGACCATCCCAGTTGCCGACATCCTGCGGACTGCCGGTGAAACTGATGCGGCCGTCCGGCCAGCGTGGTGCCGGTGCCGGCGCTGGTGGCGCCGGCCGGCGCGCCCCGGGCGGCGCGGCCTGCTGGCCCTGTGCGGCCAGCCCCACGATGAGGCCGAGTGCGACGCCGCCGATTGCGAGCTTTCTCATGGCGCCGGGTCCGCGTTCCCTGCGCTGCCGGTGGTGGTCTGGCCGGCCGATGATGCCGCACCCAGCACCTCACCGGTGGTCTTGCGCATCACGCGGCGCGCGTTGGCGCTGTTGCCGCCGTCACGTGCCAGCCAGCCTTCGACCTCGAGCACCTCGCCCAGCTTCAATTCGTTCTTCTTCCAGCCGGATTTCTGCAGCATGTGCGGCGGACCCATCTCGAAGGCCCAGTTGGTGACCTTCTTCGTCGCCTCGTCCGTCACGTCGATGTAGATGTAGACATGCGGATTGGTCCACTCCAGCCGGGTGAGCACGCCGGTCATCTTCACCGGCTTGTTCGAGTCGTACTGCGCCGCGAAGGAATGATGCGCCTGGCTGCCCGCCGCCACGCATGCCAGTGCGACAGTTGCCAGCAGGCCTTTCGCCGCACGGCTCAGGAATGATTCGGACATCATCGTTCTCCTATTCACGACCGTCTTCACAGAAATGTTCCTGGATATCGCCCGTCACCCAGGTGAGGGTCCACGCCGCCTTCCACGGGCGGGTGTAGGTGCGCGGATCGTCGATCGTCACTTCGTACTCGAGCTGATCCTTCGAGGTGCGCGTGAAGCGCTCGGTGAGCTTGAGCGCCTCGGTGTGCGGCAGCCCGCCGTTGGACATCCAGAAGCGGGTATTGAATCCAATGGAGGTGGCCACCAGTGTGTCGCCTTCCCACTTACCGGTGGCAAGGCCCAGGAAGGTTGCGGTGACCTCGTCCGGATCGGGCGGCTCGCGTCCATCCATGAAGATGGTGCGCCAGTTGCGGTTGCCGCCACCGAAGATCATGTACATGCGCTGGTAGTTCTTGTCCTGGATGAAGCGCACGCCCCCGGGCGTCATCATCTGGCGCGGATTGCCCGGGCCGATGCAGACCTTCATCGGATCGTCGGCGAAGTTGTTCTGCTGGCGATACTTGTAAAGAGCCAGCGCCCAGGGCTGGAACGGCGCGACCCTGGCGGCGTCCGCCAGGTTCTTCAGCTTGCCGTTGGAGTCGAACTGCACCTTCACGCCCTTCTCGACGAGGCTGGTGGCGCTGGGCATGTCCCAGTAGCCCTTCTCGCCCGGCATGCGATCCAGCCGGACCGTGCCGTCCGCAAAACGGGGCGGTGCCGCCCAGGCACCCTGGCCGATGACACTTGCCGCCATCAGCAGGAGTGTCAGGGAAACCGGAAGTCGAAAATGGTTCTGCATGTTCGCCGCCTAATCGCGCACGAAGCGGATCTGGATCGTGCTGCCGCCTTCGGTCCACTTGCCGGAAAGCACGCGGCGATACTTGCCGAGATCCGAAATGGCGCCATCGAAATGGATGGCGGTGCCCCTGGAGTTCTTCGTATCCAGGGTGAATTTCCAGCCGTCTGGATCGAGCTTGCCGCCGGTGAAGTCCGAGCCGTTCGGTCCGGGGTTCACCGTGCCGGAGATCTGCTTGCCGTCCCACTGCATGATCAGCACGATGGTCTGGTGCGATCCGTCTGGCGCGGTCGTCTCGCCGCGCCAGGTGCCGTCGAGCGGAAATCCTTCCTGCGCGAGCGCGGCCGCCGCGAAGGTCAGCATCAAAGTCGTGAACACGCCTCGCATTCTTTCCCCCGGATTCCCGTGCTGCTTTTCTAACCCCAAAGGCACTGGCCCGTCACCCCGATTCAGGGGTGAACCTCGTGATTGAGCCCAATCCTGCCGCCTGGGGACGTTGGCGGCAATGTCCCCGGCGAATTGCCCCCCGGAATTTCGCTGGTCGGCCGCCGCTCCCCGCCCCGGGATCCGCCCCATGTAGATGCTGGCCCCAGTCCCGGCAAGCAGGTGGGCTGGCTATACTGCCCGGCCCGTCCGGCGTGGACGGTTCGTACATCACTGCGGTGGGGTCAATCCCGGGAGCGATTCATGAGAAATGTGTTCGGCAATGCGGCACTGGCCGTAGGTCTCGGCGCGTTGTGCGCAACGGCTGCCTTCGCCCAGGCTCCGGGGCCTGGAGGCGGAATGGGACGTCCCGGCGGTCCGGGAGCGGCCCCTGCTGGCAGAGAGGTGGTGGCCAATCCAACCTACACGTCGCTGCTGATGGAAGTCGACGTCAATCGTCCCGCGGCGGAAGTCTGGAAGCGCGTGGGAAAGTTCTGCGACATTGGTGAGTGGATGGGCTTTCCGTGCCAGATCACGTCCGGCAAGGACGGCGAAGTCGGCGTCGTCCGCAACATCGGCCGCGAAGTCCTGGTGGGCAAGACGGATCTTTCCTACACCTATACGCAACCGGTGACGGCAGGTCAGCCGTACATCCTTTATCACGGCACGCTGGAGGCGAAGCCGGTCACGGCAACCTCGTCGAAGCTGATCTACACGCTGATGTGGGACAACTCGACGTGCGCGGATGACGCCGCTCGCGAGGCGGACAGGAACCAGCGCCGCCAGATGTTCGAAGGCGCGCTCAAGAACATGAAGATTCTTGCCGAAGGCGGGACCTTGCAGCCCGGCCGTCTGGGCGGCCCAGGCGGTTGCGGCCCCGCGCGTGGCCCCGGTGGTCCCGGTGGTCCGGGCGCTGGTGGCATGCGCCTTGGCGGACCTGGCGGACCTGGCGCTCCCGGTGCTCCCCCTGCTCCGGGCGGCGGACAGCCGCAGTAAGAAGGTTCGGGAGCCAGATCAACAAGAAGCCCCGGCAGAAATGCCGGGGCTTTTTGTTCAGCGAACTCCGTCGATTTCGACCATCACCTCGTTGCGCCGCATGAACGGCAGCGCGAAGGGAGCGTTGTAGGCGGCGAATTCCACCTCACCCAGCAGTCGGGCCCCCGACTGTTTCAGCCCGGCCAGCAGCTTCTGCCGGTGCTCGTCGATATTCGAGTCCGTCCAGCGCCCGGAGAAGCGCAGCACCGCCACGGTGCGCGGCGCGACTTCCCGCAGGCTGATGCGGGCGTCCGCAGGTAGCGGCGCCGTGGCCAGGGTGTACTCCAGCGGCAGAACAAAGGCCACGAGCCAGCCGGCGTCGGTGGCAACCTGCTGCACCGGAGCCGTCATGGCGATCTTCTCGCCCTTGTCACCGTCCTGCTTCGAACCTGCCTGGATGACCGGTGCGGTCATCTGCATCTTCTCCCGGGACCGGTTGTCGCCGCTGATATAGCGGAACAGGCGGCGAAAGCCTTCGTTGCTCGCCTCGTCGCGGTTGTCGGCATCCTGGACCAGCGTCTCGGCAACAATGAAGGAATCGTAGCGACGAATCTCGATGCCGCCGGTCTTGCGGATGACCTCGAAGGCCGGTTCCTCGATGGCCATGGCTGTGCCTCCGGCAAGGAGCAGAACCGGCAACAGCAGTACCGGCAGGAAACGCTTGCGAGTCGTGTCATTCATGGACTGATGGGTATACGTGCCGGGCCACCCGCCAGATCACCGGCCAGCGCAGACAAGGCACCGGCGTTCATCCGGGATTTGCTTCCGCAATGAAAGTAGTATTCGACGCATGGGCCTTGTTCTTCTCGTCGTGGTGCTTGCCGTGCTCACCTGGGCCGTGCTGGCTTTCAACCGCCTGGTGCGCCTGCGCAATCAGGTCCGCGCCGGGTGGAGTGACATCGACGTGCAGTTGATGCGTCGCCACGACCTGGTGCCGACGCTGGTCGAGGCGGTGCGCGCCTACGCCGGGCACGAGAAGTCGGTGTTCGAGCGCGTCACCACTCTGCGCGCTGCGGCCATGCAGGCCAGCTCGCCGACGCGGCTGGCCACGGTCGAGGCGGCGCTGGAGCACGAGGTGGGCCGCCTGCTGGCAATCAAGGAGGCGTATCCGGAACTCAAGGCCAGCGAGAACTTCCTGAAGCTGCAGCGCGACCTGGTCGATGTCGAGGATCACCTGCAATACGCGCGCCGCTTCTACAACGGCGCGGTGCGGGAACTCAACGACGGCGTACAGCGGTTCCCGGACCTGCTGGTCGCCAATGCCTGCGGGTTCAGGCAGGCAGAGTTCTTCGAAGCCACCGCTGAGGCCGGCGTGGCGCCGAAGCTGGATCTGCAACCGTGAGGCGCTGCATCGCGCTGGCCCTGGCGCTGCTCGCCCTGTCGGCGTTTGCGCCGGCTGCTTCGGCTGACGAGCGCATCCTGGGCTTCGACAGTGATCTGGCCATACAGGCCGATGGCAGCCTGCTGGTAACCGAGACCATCCGGGTCCGTGCCGAGGGGCGCCAGATCCGGCGCGGCATCTACCGTGACTTTCCGACCCGCTACCAGGATCGCTACGGCAACCGGGTGCAGGTTGGCTTCGAATTGCTGGGCGTCGAGCGCGACGGTCACAGCGAGCCCGGTTTCACGGAGCGCCGCTCCAATGGCGTGCGCATCAACACCGGCGACGACACCTTCCTGCCCACGCCGGGTGAATTCACATTCACCATCCGCTACCGCACGACCCGCCAGCTGGGATTCTTCGCAGATCACGACGAGCTGTACTGGAACGTGACGGGACTGGGCTGGAGCTTTCCCATCGACGCGGTGCACGCGCGGGTATCGCTGCCTTCGGGCGTCGCATCGGACTCATTCAGGCTCGATGGGTTCACGGGAACATATGGCGGACGGGGAAAGGATTACGAGGCCCGTTCCGATGAGCCGGGCGTTGCCGTGTTCCAGACCACGCGCGGCCTGGCTCCCGGAGAAGGCCTGACCATCGTGGCTGAATTTCCCAAGGGACTGGTCCACGAGCCCACGAGTGCAGAGCGATTTGGCTGGTTGCTGCGTGACAACCGTGGCGTGCTGGTCGCGCTGGCAGGCTTGATACTGCTGGGCTTGTATTACCTGCGCAGCTGGAGCGCGATTGGTCGTGATCCGCCTGCCGGCGTGGTGTTTCCACGCTACCAGCCACCCGCGGGCTTCGCGCCCGGTGAGCTGCGCATGATGCGGCGAATGAGCAGCGACCAGCTGTGTTTCTCCGCCGACGTGGTCGACATGGCCGTGCGCGGTGTTCTGCAGATCCATCACGGCGACGGCAAGAACGGTTGGCGCCTGGTGCGCAATCCCGGCGCCAGCCTCGAGCAGTTTTCGGCGAGCCAGCGAGCACTGGCCGCTCGATTGTTCAAGGACGGCGACGACGTCGAGTTGAAGAACACGCAGGCATCGCTGGTTGGCGGCGCACTGGCATTTCATGCGGCGGAGATGTCAAAGCACCTCAAGCCACGCTACTTCAAGCCCAACGGCGGCACCGTGCTCAAAGGCGTGATGCTTTCACTGCTCGTGGGCGTTGTCGCTGCGCTCATCAGTGGAGGCCACGGCATTCCGGCGCTGGTGGCCCTGGGTGTGCTGGCACTGGTCATGCATTTCGTGTTCGCGTGGCTGATGAAGGCCCCCACCGATGAAGGGCGCAGGCTGCTCGACGAGATCGAAGGCCTGCGCATGTACCTGGGTGTAGCCGAGAAAGACGAGCTGAAGTCCGTGGCCGCACCCGGCAAGGCACCTACGCTGGACGCCAGGCGCTACGAGGCACTGCTGCCCTACGCCATGGCCCTTGGCGTGGAACAGGCGTGGACCGATAAATTCACTGCAGCCGTTGGTGCCGCCGCGGCAGAGCAAACCTCACCGAGCTGGTACTACGGCACCGGCCGCTACAGCTCCATGGGCCTGGCGGGCATCGGCAATTCCCTCGGCAGCGCGCTGAACCAGCAGATCTCTTCATCGGCATCACCACCAGGTTCCAGCTCTGGTGGCGGTGGTGGCGGCTTCTCGGGCGGCGGCGGTGGTGGTGGCGGCGGCGGCGGGCGCTGACGCCTCGCCGCTCACGCTGTCAGGCGCAGCCACACGGCCCGGATCCTACTCGGCGTATGCCGCGATATTGGTGAAGCCCACGCGCCTCATGTTGTTGCGCTGTGCGGAGGCCATCACGCTGGCCACCACGTCGTACTTCGCCAGCGCCGAGGGCCGCAGCTGAATCTGCGCCTGCGGATCCTTTGGCGATTCTTCCCTGAAATGCGCTTCAAGCGCGCTGATGCCACTGAGCGGCTCGTTGTTCCACACGATGGTGCCATCTGGATCGATGTCGATGTAGATGCTGGGCGGCTGAAGCGAAGTTGGAGTTTGCCGAGGCAGGTCCAGCTTGAACAGGTGAGTCTGCACCGGCAGCGTCACGATCAGCATGACCAAC
>CAYWDZ010000036.1:0-19979 GCA_964456255.1 uncultured Steroidobacteraceae bacterium
ACGTGCGCTTCGTCGAGGACGACTGGGAGAACCCGACGCTCGGCGCCTGGGGCCTGGGCTGGGAAGTCTGGCTCAACGGCATGGAGGTCACGCAGTTCACCTACTTCCAGCAGGTGGGTGGGCTCGACTGCCGGCCGGTGACTGGCGAGATCACCTACGGGCTCGAACGCCTGGCGATGTATCTGCAGGGCGTTGAAAGCGTCTACGACCTGGTGTGGGCCGATGGCCCACTGGGTCGCGTGACCTACCGCGACGTGTTTCACCAGAACGAGGTGGAGCAGTCGGCCTACAACTTCGAGCATGCCGACGTCGACGTGCTGCGGCGTCACTTCGACGAACACGAAAAGGCCTGCAATGACCTGCTCGCAGCGAAGCTGGCGCTGCCGGCCTATGAGCAGGTCCTGAAGGCATCGCACACATTCAACCTGCTGGATGCGCGGCGCGCGATCTCGGTGACCGAGCGCCAGCGATACATCCTCAGGGTTCGCGCTCTGGCGCGCGCCGTGGGCGAGAGCTACTACGCCAGCCGCGAAGCGCTGGGCTTTCCGATGCGCAAGCTCGAGGCAGCAACGTGAGCACGCACGCTGATTTCCTGGTCGAGCTGGGCACCGAGGAGCTGCCGCCCAAGGCGCTGCGCACGCTCGCCGGGGCGTTCCGCGACGACTTGACTGCGCGGCTCGATGCGGCCGGGCTCGCGCACGGTGCCGTGCAGGCGTTTGCCACGCCGCGGCGCCTGGCGCTGCGCGTGCTGCAGCTGGCGCTGGCCCAGCCGGAACAGAAGATCCAGCGTCGCGGCCCACCCGTGACCGCCGCCTTTGACAGGAACGGCAAGCCAACCCGTGCTGCGGAAGCCTTTGCTGAAAGCTGTGGCGTGGCCATCGCGGCACTTGGGCGCGAAGCAGATCCGAAGGGAAACGAATGCTTGAGTTACTCCGGTGTAAAACAGGGGCAACCAGCGCATGATCTTCTTCCAGGTTTCGTGACCGATTCGCTCAATGCGCTGCCCATCCCGAAGCGCATGCGCTGGGGCGCGGGCGAGGCGCAGTTCGTGCGGCCCGTGCACTGGCTGGTGTTGCTGCTGGGCCGGCAGGTGATTCCGGCCACCATCCTCGGCACGCTGGCGGGCAACGAGACGCGCGGCCATCGCTTTCATTCGAGCGGCACGCTGCGCATCGATGCGCCAGATGACTATGAGAAGGTGCTGCTCGAGGGCAAGGTCATCGCGGACTTCGACACCAGGGGCAAGCACATTGCCAACGGCGTCACCGCGCTCGCGCTCAACCACGGCGGACAGGCGATCTTCTCCAGCGAGCTGCTCGATGAAGTGACCTCGCTGGTGGAATGGCCGGTGCCGCTCGCCGGCCGGTTCGAAGAGCGGTTTCTCGCACTGCCACGCGAGTTGCTGGTCTCGGTGCTGCAGGATCACCAGCGCTACTTTCCGGTGGAATCAGGCGGGAAGCTGCTGCCCTGGTTCATCACCGTCAGCAACATCGACAGCACCGACATGGGCGTGGTGCGGGCCGGCAACGAGCGCGTGGTGCGGCCGCGGCTGGCCGATGCAGCCTTCTTCTGGGAGCAGGACCGCAAGTCGCCGCTGGCTTCCCGCCTGCCACAACTCGACACCATCACTTTCCAGGCGCAGCTCGGTTCCATCGGCGACAAGGTCCGGCGCATCAGCCATCTGTCGCGCGAGATTGCCGCGCGCATCGATGGTGACGGTGGGCGCGCCGAGCGTGCGGCGCAACTGGCCAAGTGCGATCTCGTGACGAACCTGGTCGGCGAGTTCCCCGAGCTGCAGGGGATCATGGGCGCCTATTACGCTGCCGCCGACGGCGAACCTGGCGAGGTCGCCACCGCCATCCGCGAGCACTATCAGCCGCGTGGCGCCGGCGACGCGCTGCCGGCGACGAAGGCCGGACTGGCCGTCGCGCTGGCCGACCGGCTCGACACCATCACCGGCATCTTCGCCATCGGACAGAAGCCCAGTGGCACCCGGGACCCGTTTGCATTGCGTCGCGCCGCAATCGGCATCAGCCGCATGATTTATGAGCATCGCCTGCCGCTCGACTTGCCCGACCTGATCGACGCGGCGTTGCGCTCGCACACCCTGTTCGAGTCCGCCGCACCGAAGGGCAAGGCCTGGCCATCACGCGATGCCGTGGCAGCCGAGGTGTATGACTACCTGATGGAGCGGCAGCGCAATGCGTGGCTCGAGCCACCCGATGGCGGTCCGCCCATTCCCGGACTCACACCGGAGATCTGCGATGCGGTGATCGCGGCGCGTCCGCGTTCGCCGGTGGATTTCGACCAGCGCGTGCGCGCACTGATCGGCTTCCTTGCACTGCCTGAAGCACAGAGCCTGACTGCCGCGAACAAGCGCATCGCCAATCTGCTCAAGAAGTCGGCCGGCGGTGAGGTCACCGAACTGAAGATCAACGATGCGCTGCTGCAGGGCGGCGCTGAACTCGCGCTGTTCCGCGCACTGCAGAGCGTCATGCATTCGGTGCCCGGCCAGATCGCGGCGCGCGAATACAGCGCAGCGCTGGGTGAGCTGGCCGCCCTGCGCGCTCCGGTCGATGAGTTCTTCGACGGCGTCATGGTGATGGACAAGGATCCGGCGCTGCGCGCGAACCGGCTCGCGCTGCTCGGGACCTTGCGGGAGCTGTTCACCGGGATTGCGGATCTGTCACGGCTGCCGGGCTGATCGCAGCGGTTTCTCAACAAGAAAGGGGGCGCAATGCATTTCCATTCCATCAACTGGCTGGCGGTCGTAGTCGCTGCGCTGGCCGGATTCGTGATCGGCAGTCTCTGGTACGGACCGTTGTTCCGCAAACCCTGGATGGCCGCCAGCGGCATGACCTTCGAGAAGGGCGCGCAGGGCAACATGCCGCTGACCTTTGGCGGCGCTTATGTGCTCAATCTGCTTGGTGCCACCGGAGTGTCCATTCTGCTGGGCGACCATGGCGGCATCGCATCGGGCGCGCACGTAGGTGCTTTCGCGGCGTTCTTCTTCCTGGCCACGGGCCTGGGCGTGATCTACCTGTTCGAACAGCGGCCATTGAAGCTGTGGCTGATCAACGCCGGCTACCAGATCGTGAACTTCGCGGCCATGGGCGCAATCATAGGTGCGTGGCCGCGCTAGAATTCCAGTCAATCCAGATGCAACGGGGGTTGCCATGTCCGACGAGCGCAAGACCGGGTCTGCCAGCCAGACCTCCGAAACGACAGTGGCGGTCGACCGCCGCAAATTCATGGGCGGTGCGTTGACCGCGGGCGCAGCACTGGCGGCCGGCGCCGCCGCTGCCCAGCAGCCGCCGGCCCGTGGTCCCGGTGGTCCTGGCGGCGCAATCGGCAGTGACATCGAGAAGCGCTACGGCCCAGGGGGCCCCGGCGCGGCGGTGGGCGTGGGCCCGCGTCTGTTCCGCGAGGAGCAGGAGATCCGGCATTGCGAGGTCGACGGCAAGCTGCCCGCCGACCTGAAGGGCGCGTTCTTTCGGGTAGGCCCCGACGCGCAGTTTCCGATGCGCCAGGGCAACATCCCCTTCGACGGCGAGGGCCACGTCAGCCAGTTCCTGTTCGAGGATGGCGCCGTGCACTACAAGAGCCGTTATGTGCGCAACGAGCGGTGGCTGGCGCAGGACAAGGCCGGCAAGATCCTCTTCCCCATGTATCGCAACCCGTACATGGACGACCCTTCGGTCAAGGGCAAGATCCGCGGCACGCACAACACGCACATCATCGACCACAACGGCGTGCTGCTGGCGCTGAAGGAAGACAGCCCGCCGGCGGCAATGGACCTGTACACGCTCGAGACGGTCGACCCGGTGTACGACTTCAAGGGCCAGCTCAAGAGCAAGACCTTCACCGCGCACCCGAAGCTCGATTCGCACACCGGCAACCTGCTGGGCTTCGGCTACGAGGCCAAGGGGTTCAATACCACCGACGTGAACGTGTTCGAGTACACGCCGTCCGGCAAGAAGGTGTGGGACGCATGGGTCAACGTGCCCTACGTCGGCATGATCCACGACTACGCCGTGACCGAGAACTTCGTCGTCTTCTACGTCGTGCCGATGAAGATCGACGAGGCGCAGATGGCCAAGGGCGGCATCCACTGGTCATGGTGGCCGGGCGAGCCCACGTACTTCGGCTTCCTGCGCCGCGGCGGCGACGGCAAGGACGTGCAATGGATCAAGGGCCCCGAGCGCTGCGCCACGCACGTGATGGGCTGCTTCGACGATGGCAAGCAGGTGGTCATCGACGTGGAGAGCTCGCTGTCGAACCCCTTCCCGTTCATGCCGATGCACGATGGCTCGCGCTGGGATCCGGTCAAGGGCGGCAGCATCATCACCCGCCTGTCGGCCAACCTCACGGAAAAGACGCCGAAGGATTACGGCATCGAAGTGCTGTACCCGGGCATGCTTCTGCCCCTGCCGCGCCAGGACGATCGCTACAACACCGCGCACTACCGCTATGGTTTCGGCTCGGTCGATCTGCAGGAAGGCGGCCAGCGCAAGAACGGCATCGCGCGCCTGGACATCCAGAACCGCACGCGCGATTTCTGGCAGGCACCGCAAGGCACCTCGCTCTCCGAGATCTGCCATGCGCCGAAGAACGACAAGGCACCCGAGGGCGCCGGTTGGGTGATGGCCGTTGCCACGCACGCGGCCGATGGCAATCGCGCCGACCTGGTCATCCTCGATGCCGAGCATGTCGCCGACGGCCCGGTGGCCACCGTGAAGCTGCCGACGCGCATCGTCGGCCAGGTGCACGGCTACTTCGTGCCGCAGAGCCGCATGGGGAAAAAGAAGGCATGATGTGATCGCCGGTCTCGCGGCCGGCAATCGATAGCCAGCGATAGGGAGGTCTCATGGTCCGGAGTGTGCGCGCGCTGCTGATCCTGTTTGCATCAATCCAGATCCTGGCGCCGCCCGCGCTTGCCCAGGAAGAGCCACAGCCAACGCCGGAGCAACAGGCGTTCGTCGACGCGATGCGCAAGCTGGAGTGGGTGGAAGGCCCCTCCACGGTCGACGTGCCGGGCAAGTCGCAACTTGCCGTGCCGGAAGGCTATGTCTTCCTGGATCAGCGCAACACGGACAAGTACCTGGAGCTGACACACAACATTCCCAACGGTACCGAAGTGCTGGTAGCGCCCGAGGATATGGGCTGGGTCGCATATCTCTCCTTCACCGACGAAGGCTACGTCAAGGATGACGAGAAGATCGACGCTCCCGAGTTGCTCGAAGCACTTCAAGAAGGCACCAGGCAGGAAAACAAGGAGCGCCGCCGACGCGGCTGGGAAGAGCTCCAGATAACAGGCTGGGCCGTGCCACCGGCCTACAACCCGGCAAACCACCGGCTGGAATGGGCAACCATGCTCGAATCCGGTGGGGGAAAGGGTGTGAACTTCCTGACCAAGGTGCTCAGCCGCCGCGGGCACACGACGGTGATCATGGTCTGTGATCCGGACGATCTGGCTGCATCGCGCCCGCAGCTGGAAACCGTGCTCTCCGGTTACAACTTCAATGAAGGCGAGCGCTACGCTGACTGGGTGCCCGGCGACAAGGTCGCAACCTATGGCCTGGCGGCGCTGGTACTGGGCGGCGCGGCGGCCATTGCCGTCAAGAAGGGTCTGTGGGCAACGCTGGTCGCCTTCATCGTCGCGAAGATCAAGCTTGTCATTGTTGGCCTCGTGGCGCTTGGTGCGGCCATCAAGAAGTTCGTGCTTGGCAAGAAGGCGGATGACGCCAATTGAGATATGGCTGCCGCTGGGTGCGGCAGCCTTCTATCTCTACGACTCGGCATTGTTGTTGTGGCAGAACGAGCTGGTCTTCGTGCATGCGGGCAGGCAGTGGCGCGTCTCGGGTGGTTCCGGAATCCGCCTGGGAAGTCGCCGCCTGTTTGTGCCCAACCCGCTCACCCCGCACCAGCCGCAGTTTCTCGTGTGCTGGCATGTTGATCCACCCCCGCGCGGCAGCGTCGACGCTGACCTCACTGATCTGTTCCTGGCACTGCGCCCCGTGGGCATCCTGAATCTGCTGCACGTGGCGCTGCTCGCCGCGCTGCCGGTGGCACTGTGGTCACTGGGAACGGGAATTGCCGCACTGGCGGTGTTTGCCCTCTTCTATCTGACGACGCTTGCCGCGCTCATCGTCGTGTTTCGTCGCCGCGACCGATTGGGGCTGTCCACACGCGGCTTCTGGGCACTGGCATTTGACACGCTGGCCTGTGCACCATTTGCCATCAACATGACGCGCCGGCTGGCCATGCGCCACGGGCTCGCCGCCGAGCCGTTGCACCATGCTGCGCGTCACTTCGACTCATCGGCACACGCCGACACCTGCATACTGATCGCCGCACGCATACGCGAGGAACATGCGGCACCGGAGGTCATGGAGCGGCAGCAGCAGATCCTGCACACGGTTCTGTCCAGGCTGGAGCGCTGAACATGCGAATGCCCGACATACTGATCATCCTTGGCTGCCTCGCCGCGGGCTACTGGATCGTCAGCAGCATCATGGGCTCCGGCTCAGCCAAGGGACCTGCGGGCCGCGACGAGCAGCCGGAACGCAGGCCGGAACAGGCGCGGAATGCCCTGCCCGGCACAGACCCCGAGGCCGTGCACGACTGGCACATCGTGCTCGACATTCCACGTGATGCCTCGCTGAGCGAGATCGAGGCAGCGCGCAAGCGGCGCCTGGCTGCCGCCGCCAATGCCGACGATCGGGCCACCGCGGTCCGCATTCAGAAGGCAGCGGACTGGGCTCTGCGCCAGAAGCGCTGAAGCAGCGCCGCGAGGATCAGTCGCGGCGCCGCAGCTCCAGCACGCGCAGCGAACTTGTGTGGGATTCGCTGTCGGTATCGCTGTCGCGCACCACCAGCAGCTTCGGTGTGAGATCTTCGGCCGGCATGGGCCGGCCGGTCAGATAGCCCTGCACGTAGTCGCAACCGAGGTCAGCAAGCAGGCGCCACTGCGTCTCTTCTTCCACGCCTTCTGCAACCGTGCGCAGCCCCAGGCCCTGCCCCAGGTCCACGATGGCGCGGATGACTGCCACGTGTTCCGCGCCCTGGGTCATGGCGCGCACGAAGGAAAGGTCGATCTTCAGTTCATCGGCCGGCAGTTCGCGCAGCTGCGACAGCGATGAATAGCCCGTGCCGAAGTCATCGATCGAGAAGCGCACGCCGGCAACGCGCAGCATTTCCATGTTGCGTCTTGCTGTTTCGGGCTCGTGCAGCAAGACGCTTTCGGTGATTTCCAGCATCAGCGAGCTCGCGGCCAGCCGCGCATCGCGCAGCGCACCGAGAATGAACTCCAGCATGTCCGGATCCACGATGTCGGCAGCGGAAAGATTGATGGCCATCTCGATGCGAATGCCCTGCTGCTGCCAGGCGGCGAGCTGCGCCAGGGCGTTGCGCAATACCCAGCGCGTGACCAGACCCGATGCGCCGGTGCGTTCCGCGATGGGGATGAACTCGGCCGGCGAGACATTGCCGAACTCCGGGTGCTTCCACCGAACCAGCGTTTCCACGCCGCGCGGCTTGCGGTCGCTCATGCGGAACTTGGGCTGATAGACCAGGTGCAGCTGGCCCGACTGCAGGGCCTGCGGCAGATCAGCGCCGAGCTGCAACGCGCGCCGCTGCGCCTCGTCGCTGGCGCGCTCGAACAGCGACTGCGGCTGCTTCTGCTGGATCGCGGTCTCGAGCGCAGCCTCGGCACAACGCAGCAGTTCGGTGGCGCTTTGACCATGGCGCGGCGCCATCGCCGCGCCGAGCACCACTGCAGCCTGCAACCGGATGCCGGCTGTCGTCAGCGGCCGTCGTGCCCGCTCTCGCACATCGATGAGCAAGGCGTTCAATGCAGCGTCTGACATCGGCGTCGCCGCCACAACGAAGTGGCTGGCATCCACGCGGGCGACCAGCGTGTGCCCGGCGGCCAGGCCACCGATGTTGTCCGCCAGATGCCGTACCAGCTGCGCGGCGATCTCGAAGCCGAGACTGGCGGAAACTTCCTGCAAATTGGTGACTGCCAGCCACACCACGCCGAGCTTCGCATCGGGCTCGAGTGTTGCCAGCTCTGCGGTGAGCCATTCCTCGGCGAACAATCTGTTCGGCAGTCCGGTGGCGCCGTCGTGCCGTGCCTGGTGTCTCAGCCGCGATTCGCGCTCGGCGATACCTTGCTGCATCGTGTTGAATGCCTGCGCCAGGTTGGCGAGCTCGCGGCCGCCCGAAGAGCCGTCGACAGGTGCGGAGTAGTCGCCCTCTGCAATGCGCGCCGCGCCTTCCGCCAGCTGCTGCACCGGACGCGCCGCGCCGCCGCCCAGGTAAATGCCGGCGACGACTGCAGCAGCGATCGTTATGCCGATGATGAGGCCGAGAACCAGCGCCAGCTGGCGGTATGGCGCCATCACATCCCGCATGGGTGACAGCAGTACCAGATCCAGCGGCCGACCCTGTGTGGCCAGGTGCGAGATCATCGCCAGGTATTGTTCACCGCCGATGCTGGCCACGGAGGGCGTGTCGCTGAGCCCGGACCAGGACGTCAGATCCGCTGCGGCGAACACCGGCGAAGTGCCGACCACAAACTTGCGTGCATCGCCCGCGCCGGCGAGGAATGCGACGTCACTGCCCACCTGCTCACTGATTTCCTGCGCAAGTCGCGTATCGACCGCGAAGCCCAGAGCGATGCGCGCGATTTCGTCGGGCGCCAGGACCGGGGCCGTGACGACCTGGTACACACCGGTAGGCGCCACCAGGAACTGGGCGCCTTCGGCGTCCGAGGCTTCCGCGTCGGCGATCGCTGCGATCAGCTCCGGTTCAATGTCGTCGGTGTTCTCGCCCTGCGCCATCAGCGCACCGTCTGGATCCAGGGCCAGCGCCACGTCAGCCGGCTTCTTGCCCGTACGCGTGGCCAGACTGTCCAGAGCGGTTGCGATCGTGGCGCTGTTGCCCGTGGCAACCAGCTCGCGAAAGGGAAAGTCCGCAGCCAGCGCTGTTGCTGCGACGGTCAGCAGCTGTCCGCGGCTTTCGAGCTGCTGCTGGGCCGACCTCGCGCCGTTGCCCAGCTGCACAACGGCATCCTTGCGCACGGTCGACTTGGTGCTCGCCAGAGCCGTGAACAACGTCACGGTCTGTGCGCCGACCACGAGGCCGATCAACAGGATGAGAAGCCGGTTGCGAAAGCTGAGCATGACCATGCGCTTTAATTAATGCCGGTCAATGTAAACCCCGGCCATGCACCAGGCGACTCACGACTGCCAGAAATGCGACGCACATTCCACACCTTGTTGATCCTGTGGGCGGGAGCTGCCGGCGCAGCCCCCTTCGAGATGCAATTCGTGGGCGTGGATGGCAAGCCTTACGGCGGAGTCGTCGTATCGCTGCGCAGTACCGATGCCTCACGCCCTATGGCCAAGCCGGTTATGGAAGTCATGAACCAGGTGGACCGGCAGTTCGTGCCGCATGTGCTGGTGATTCCCGCCGGGACATCGGTGTTGTTTCCCAACAGCGATTCGGTGGCTCATCAGGTCTACTCCTTTTCGCCCGCGCATCGCTTCCAGCTCCCGCTGTATTCCGGCAAGCTCCAGAATCCTGAAGTGTTCAGTACCGCGGGCGTAGTCACGCTCGGCTGCAACATCCATGACCAGATGCGGGCCTATGTCTACGTGGTGGAAGCGCAGTACTTCGGACGCGCCGACCGCGATGGCCGCTGGACTGCACCGAAGGTCGAGCCGGGAGACTACGAGCTCACCATCTGGCACCCACTGTCGCGCAAGCAGGAGCCCGTGTTCGAACAGCGCGTGACCATCAAGTCTGACGGCACGAAGCTGACATTGCGTGCCGCCAAGAAACTGAGCCTGCGCAGCGAGTCGCAGGTGCCTTCCAACTGGGACGTGTACTGATGAATGCCGTCGCCCGACTTGCGGCATGCACGGCGCTGCTCGGCGCAACGGTGGCGGCGCATGCCGACATCGAAGCCAGCCTCGACCTCCGTGTGGTGGATTCCGACGGACGCAACAGTTACCTCGATGGCGGCCTCGGCAAGCTGCGCTACGGCAACCAGGACGATGGCCTGCAGCTGGGCCGCGCGCGCTTCGCATGGCGCGACAGCATCGGCGGCAACTGGCATGCCAGTGTCGATCTCTCGGCCTGGAGCACCGACGACCACAATGCCATCGACGTCACCGAAGGCTGGCTCGAATGGCGACCTGTGCCAAAGTCTGCCTGGCGCTCGAACCTGAAGATCGGCGCGTTCTATGCGCCGATCTCGCTGGAGCACCGCGCCTCCGGCTGGACCAACCCCTACACCATCAGCAGCTCGGCGCTGAACACCTGGGTTGGCGAGGAGCTGCGCACCATTGGTGTCGGGTACGAGCTCGATCACATGGGCATTGCCGGTGGCGGACGGTTTGACTGGGGCGTGAATGCCGCCGTATTCGGCTGGAACGACCCGGCCGGCATCATCATCGCACTGCGTGGCTTCTCGTTGAACGACCGGCAGACGCCGCTGTTCGGCCGCATCGGCTCATTCGCCTACGGTGGCCGCGAGCAGCGCGTGATCTTCTCCGAGATCGACAACCGCCCCGGCTACCACATCAGCGCATACGTGAAGAGCGATACCGGCATCGAGGCGCGCGCGCTGCACTACGACAACCGCGGCGATCCCACTGTCGAAAAGCCCTCCATCGACGACTACGCCTGGAAGACGCGCTTCGATTCACTGGGCCTGCGCTGGGATGGCCAGAGAGGCACTGCCCTGATAGCGCAGTGGCTCGCCGGGGACACGCGCGCCACACCGGATGAAGCGTACACGTGGAACTACGACACCTGGTTCGTGCTGGCAGCGCAGACCATCGGCAAGCACCGCTTCGCGGCGCGCTACGACCACTTCACCACCGAGCAGGATGAGGAATACCTGACCGGCCCCGGCACCTATGACAATGGCCACGCGTGGACGCTGGGCTGGACCTGGGCGGTGCGCGAACATGTGGAAGTGTCGGCCGAATGGCTGCGCATCGACAGCATCCACAGCACCCGCGTGATCCTGGGTGAATCACCCCGCGCCATCGAGCACAGTGTGCAGATGGCGCTGCGCGTCTTTCTCTAGCCCGCGCTCACCGATTCGCGGCGGATATCCACCTTGCGCAGGATCAGCAGCAGGGTCGCGGCCGCAGCCACCGCGAGCGGCAGCAGGGGCACGTAGAACATGCTGTGGCTGGGCCACTGTTGTGCCAGCACGTAACCACCGATCAGCGGGCCCGACAATGAACCGATGCGCCCGAAGCCCAGCGCCGCACCGACGCCAGTGGGCCGGCACGAAACCGGATAGATCAGGCCGGCGGAGATGTTCAGCACGCCCTGGCAGCCGATGATGCCGAACCCGGCCATGCTCACGGCCAGCGTCAGTAGCGGCGCATAGGCAAAGCCGGTACTGGCTATCAGCAGACAGCCGCAAAATCCCAGCAGCAGCAATACCAGCGCCCAGTACAACCCAAGACGCCCCAGCACGAACACCGTGATCACCGCCGCGACCGCCCCGCCCCAGTGCATCGCGCCGTTGGTGAAGGCCGTCTGCACTTCGGAAAGACCAGCCTGGTTCAGGATCACCGACATCCAGCTGTTGTTGAAGTGCATGGACAGCAGCGTGCAGCTGAACATCAGCCACAGGAGCGGCGTGGTGATCTTCAGGCGACCCACGAAGATATCCGGGAAGCTGCCGCGCGAGGCCGGGCCGGCGTTGCCGCGCAGCGCAAACTGTGTGGAAGGCGTGATGGCCAGGTCTGGATCCAGCTCGCGCGCCCGTGCGGCGATCTCGTCGCGATTGCGGTTGCGGTAGGTCAGAAACAGGATGGATTCGGGCAGCTTCCACGCGATGATCAGCGCCACCACGATGGGCACCACGCCGCCAGCGATGAACAGCGCATGCCATCCGAACTTCGGCACCAGCCATGCGGCCACGATCGCGGGCAGACCACTGCCCAGCGACATGCCGATGATGGGAATGCTGGTGAGCTTCGGGCGGTGCCGCATCGGGGAGATTTCCGCCGCCAGCGCGACCACATTCGGGAGCACACCACCCAGGCCCAGGCCGGTGCAGAAGCGGATCACGCTGAGCTGGGCCGGGTTCTGCGCCAGCAGCGTGGCAAAGGCGGTCAGCGCATACAGGATGGTGCCCACCACGATCACGCGCTTGCGGCCAAAGCGGTCGCCGAGGTTGCCGAGGAACATCGCGCCAAACATCATGCCGAGCAGGTTCATCGACTGCGCATAGCTCAATGCCGACGGGGCGATGCCCCAGGCCTCGGCGAGCCGCGGCGCGGCGAAGGCCACCAGCTGCAGATCGAAGCCATCGCACAGCAGTGCGACGAGCAGCAGGCCCAGGACGAAATAGTTGCGCCCGGTCAGGCGCTGCCGGTCGACCAGATCATCGACCAGTATCGTGTCGCTCTGCGTCATCGGCCCCCCGGCGCGCCCTGCTCTAGGTCAGTTGATAGTCGTGCTGGGTCCGAGCGTAATCGATAAAGAAGTCGAGCGCCGCCGGATTTGCCATGGCATCGCGATTGGCTGCCTTGGCCAGCGGATAGCCCGCGAGGATACGCCGCACCGGCACTTCCATGCGCTTGCCGCTGATGGTGTAGGGGATCGCCGGCACTTGGTAGATCTTGTCGGGGACGTGCCGCGGCGTGTATTCGGCCCGCAGGCGATCGTTGATCTTCTTCCTCAGCGCATCATCGAGCGTGATGCCGTCCGCCAGCTTCACGAACAGCGGCATGAAGAACTTTCCGCCCGGCAGGTCCAGGTTCACGATCAGCCCGTCTTCCACGCCCGGCTCGAGCACGATGGTGCGGTAGATCTCGGACGTGCCGATGCGGATGCCATGGCGGTTCAGCGTCGCGTCCGAGCGCCCCAGCACGTAGGCACCGCCGCGATCGGTGATCTTGTAGAAATCCCCCTGGCGCCACATGCCGGGGAAATCGCTGAAATAGGTTTCGATGTAGCGTTCGTCGTTCTTGTCGTTCCAGAAACCGACCGGCATCGAGGGCGAAGGCTGCGTCATCACCATCTCGCCGACTTCGTTGGTCACGAACTCGCCGTTCTCGCCGATCACCTGCACCGCCATGCCGAGGCAGCGCGCCTGCATCTCCGCCGCGCGCTGCGGCAGGATCACGCAACCGCCGACGAAGCCCGAGCAGATGTCCGTGCCACCGCAGCCGGGTGCAACCCAGCAGTCCTGCTTCACATTGTCATGGAACCACTGCTGGCATTCCGGCGAGACCGGCGAACCGGCCAGCGTGATGGACTTGAGGTGCGACAGGTCGAACTTCGCCTTCGGCACGATGCCGTTCTTCTCGAGGATGGACTGGTACGTGGGGCTGGCGCCGAACATGTCGGCCTTCGAGTCCTGCACCATCTTCCACAGCACGTCGCCATCAGGCCATGCCGGGTTGCCGTCGTAGAGCACCGGCTTCACGTCGGACAGCAGGCTGCTCACCAGGAAATTCCACATCATCCACCCGGTGGTGGTGAAGAAGAAGATGGTCTCGCCGGCATGCATGTCGAAGTTGAAGGCCAGGTGCTTCAACTGCTCGACCATGATGCCGCCATGGCTGTGCATGATCGGCTTCGGCAGTCCGGTGGTGCCGGAGGAGAACAGGATCCACAGCGGGTAGTTGAACGGCACCTCTTCATACCTGAATTCGGCGCGCGACACCGGCGGATGATCCAGCAGTTCGCTCCAGAAGATCGTGCCGGGCGTCAGCCGCCGTTCGCTGGTGGGGTCCAGATACGGCAACTGGATCACATGCTTCACGCTGGTCAGCTTGGCCAGGATCTTTTCCACTTCCGGACGGCGGTCGAAGGGCTTGCCCCCGTACTGGTAGCCGTCAACGTGGAAGAAGACCGTGGGCGTGAGCTGCGAGAAGCGGTCGAGCACACCGGGTGTGCCGAAGTCCGGGCCTACCGAGGACCAGATCGCGCCGATGGCGGTGGTTGCCAGCATCGCAATCAGCGCCTCGGGCACATTGACCATGTAGGCGCACACGCGATCGCCGCGCTTCACCCCGAGCTTGCGCAGCTGGGTGGCGACGATGCGCACCTTGCCAGCCAGTTCTTCCCACGACACCGACGCCAGTGGTTGCCGTTCATTCAGATGCAGCAGCGCAGTGGCATTCGGGCGCTCGTGACGCAGCATGTGCCGCGCGTAGTTGATCTCGGCTCCGGGAAACCACTCCGCGCCAGGCATCGTGCGCTTGCCCAGCACCGCGGTCGGCGGCTTGGAGGGCTCGATCTGGAAGAAATCCCACACGGCCTGCCAGAAGGCATCGATGTCGGTGGTGGACCAGCGCCACAGGTCTTCGAAAGTGGCGAAGGTCAGGCCGCGCTTTTCAGCCAGCCAGCGGCGGAATTCCGTGATGCGGGCTCTTTCGATGCGCTCCTGCGAAGGATTCCACAAGACTGTGCCTGGTTCGATCATCCGTCCGCCCTCAAAAATGGGGCGTAATTGAAGCATGATTTGCATGCCTTGGCGCCCCCCTCCAGAATCCTGACCGCATGGACATGAACATTACGCAATCACTTGCGCTCGCATGCGGGCTGGCCGGCGGCAGCCTGACAGCAATGTCTGCAGGAATTGTGGACGCAGCGCCGGGCTCCAGCATGCTTGCCATGGGCAAGTAGTACGTGCGGCACTGATGACTTCCGGCATTTCCCTGACGCCGACCTCCCATGTGGCCATTCTGGGATTCGCTAGCCGCACAGCGACCTTCGCAACCCTGCTCGTGCCGCGCGGTTGCGCGCTGCGCGTATGGGATCCGCGCCTGGCAACCCGCGGCGCGGAATTCTCGACACGCATCGAAGCGATGGGTGTGGATGTGATGACCGACCTGGCCAGTGCGCTGCGCGGCGCCCGGCTGGTTGTAGTGGATACCGGCAGCGAGGTGCCGGAAGTACATGTGCCACCGCTGGCGGGTCAGCAGCGGCTGGATCTCGCCACGGCGCCGGCAGCCGAGATCGAAGCGGCCCTGGTGGCGCTGGGCCTGCCGCCCGCGGCCGCCGACTGGGAAGCGGCCTGCGCCGCGCGATCCGGCACCGCAACCGCCGAGCCCGCCTGCGTCCGCCGCGGCGAGTTGCCCTAGGTTCGGCCGATGCAGTTCCTGCGCTCGCTGCTGTTCACGACCTTCTTCCTGTTGTTCACGTTCCTGTACGCGATCTTCTTCGTGCTGGCCTGCCTGCTGCTGCCATGGCGCGGGCGTTTTGCGCTGGCGCGCTTGTGGGCCACTGTGCTGCTGGGCGCGCTGCGCTTCACCTGCGGCCTCGGCTACCGGGTGGAAGGTCGCGAGAACCTGCCCGTTGACCAGGCCTGCATCGCGCTGATGAAACATTCCTCGAGCTGGGAGACCGTGGCACAGGCGGCGTTGCTGCCACCGCAGGTCTGGGTCCTCAAGCGCGAACTGCTGTGGGTCCCGTTCGTCGGCTGGGGGCTGCGCCTGCTGCGCAGCATTGCCATCAATCGCGGCGCGGGCGGCGCAGCCGTGCGGCAGATGGTCGACCAGGGCCGCAAGCACCTGGCCAACGGGCACTGGATCATCGTGTTCCCGGAAGGCACGCGCATGCCGCCGGGCCAGACGCGCCGCTATGGCGTGGGTGGCGCGGCGATCGCCGCGGAAACCGGCGCGCCGATAATTCCTGTTGCGCACAACGCCGGGTACTTCTGGCCGCGCCGCGGCCTGATGAAGCAGCCCGGCACCATCCGCGTGGTGATCGGCGCGCCGATCGCAACCGCGGGGCGCGACCCGCGCGAGATCAACGAGGAAGCACAGCGCTTCATCGAAGCCAATTCCGGCCCGGAATGAGCGGCGGTGGCCTTACTTCACTTCGTAGACCAGGTTCACCGTGGAGAGCGTGTCGGTCTTCTTGAACCCGGCAGGCGGATCGGTGTTGTGACGCACCGCGTAACCCAGTGACAGCGCGATGCGGTTGGATACCTTGACCGCAAAGCCCAGTTCGTTCTGCAGGAAGTTGTTGTGCGAGGCGATTTCGGCCCCGAACTTGTTGATCAGCGAGGTGGTCTCGGTGAGCCGGTGGGAGAAGTCCAGGCCCGCCGTGCCCACCGCGCTGCTGTCCTTTTCATTGGGCGTGCCGAGGATCTCCAGGAACTTGTAGCCCACACCGGCCTGGCCGCTGAGTTTGGTGGTGTCGTTGTCCAGGAACTTGTGACCAAGGCCGGCATTGATCACGCCCTGGTGATCAAAACCACTGAAGCGGTCCTTCTCATAGCGCGCGCCGCCAAACCAGAAGGTCCTGCCACCACCGAAGTTGTAGTGCGTCTGCAGGAAAGTCTCCCAGCGCCTGGCCGTGGTGTCGCCATCGGTGCGCACATACAGGCCGGCAAGACCCGCGGAGTGTTCCCAGTTGTCCACCTTCCTGCCGATGACGACCTTGGCATTGGCGGTCCTGGAATCCGAGTTGCCGCTGGCGATGGCCAGGCCCGCCTCGCCCTTGCCAGTCCACTGCGCCGCTGCCGGCAACGCGAACACAAGCAGTGCGAGGGTCGCCGTGCAAAGCCGCGCGGCCATGCGGATGCGGGGTGATTTCATGCGGTCATACTCCGTGGAAATTCGAACCGGCGCGCAGTCTACAACAGCGCCTCGATCTCTGAAGCAAGGCTCTCGGGCGTGTCCTTCGGCGCATGGCGGGACACGACCCGGCCCTCGCGGTCCACCAGGAACTTGGTGAAATTCCACTTGATGGCCTCAGTGCCCAGTACGCCGGGACGCGCACTCTTCAGCAACTGGTAGAACGGATGCGTACCCGGGCCATTCACTTCGATCTTGGCAAACATCGGAAAGGAAACGTTGTAGGTGCTGCTGCAGAAGGCGCCGATCTCCTGCTCGTCGCCCGGTTCCTGTGACCCGAACTGGTTGCACGGAAAGCCCAGCACGGCAAAACCGCGATCCCGGTATTTTTGGTACAGCGCCTCGAGCCCGGTGTACTGCGGCGTAAAGCCGCAGCGGCTCGCAACATTCACGATCAGCAGCACCTTGCCGCGGAATTCGGCAAGGTCCCGCTCCGTGCCATCGATGCGCCGCGCGCTGATTTCATGCAAGGACATGTTGACGGAACCCCGGCAAGCTGAACGCCGCCGTCTGCCTACAGGTCCCAGCGCACCGACAACGTCCAGTAGTCCACGTCGCCGCTGTTCAGATGCACGCCGGCGGACATGCCGGGCCTGAACGTGTAGCGCGCACCCAGTACGATCCTCGTGTCCTCGTACTGGCCGATGTCCACATACTGCAGGCCACCGTCCAGTTCCCAGGCGGGGGCGAAGGGCCTGGCACGCACACCGGCATTGAGGGAGAAGCCCAGGTCAGAGCCGGCACCGGTCACCTTCTGGAACTCCAGCGCCACGCCGCCATTGAAGTCGACGACGCTGGCCAGCGGCCAGTGAAAGCCCATGCCGCCATTCAGGTTGAGCACGTTGCCGCCGTCGAAGTCGACGTAGCTTGCGCCACCGAACGCAGTGGCGTTCTGGTACACCCCTGCCAGATCCATCGAACCGGCGACGCCGAAGCCGATGCCATCCTGGCCGGCACCGGCGTCTGCCAGGATCAGGCCGCCATCATAGAAGTGGTAGTTGAAATCCTCGGCCAGCGCCTGCCCTCCGGTAGCCAGCAGCGCCAGTGCGGACACCATCGCCATCTTCTTCATTGTCATCTCCATTCCCTTTGTGAATATCAGCTCATCAGCGGCGGTTGCCGAAATCCCAGCGGAATCCGATCAACGCGTTGCCTTCATTCCTGTCGGTGCTGCCGATGTCCAGACCCATCGAGAACAGCCGCGTGAAATGGTAACGGAAGCCGGCCGTCCATGAGGTGTCGTCCTGGCCCTTGCCGAGATCAACATACTTGAGGCCCGCCGTCCATTCGAAGCGGTTCCCCGCCATTCCACGCAGGCCCACATTCAGGCCGTAACCGTCTTCGTTGAGCGTGTAGTTGTCGTCATCCTCGAGCCGCAGGCGCTGCAGGGAAACGCCGCTGACCAGATCCACCCGGGAGCTCAGCGGCACATTGAAGCCCACGCCAATCTGCAGTTGTCCGAGGGTGAAGTCGCGGTCGTCGTAGTTGCGATATTCGTACTCGGTGCCACCCAGACTGGCGAATCCGAACATGCCGGGGCTGAACGCCCAGCTGCCGCTCACGACCATGCCGGATCCATCGAGCCCCTCGTCGCCACTGGGGTCATCGATCGACTGGCCGTAGAGCCCGAGCTCGAGCGTGTTGTAGCTGAAATCTGCCGCCACCACCGGGCCGGCCAGGGCCAGCGTCGCGATCGCGGGAATTGCCAGAAGCTTGCGCATACCATCCTCCGAAGTTCCGTTTCGATGCCGGGCGAGACGATATCGGCCCTGACCTGAACGGGAAGTGAAGCCGGGGCGCGGCCGGGTGTTGATCTCGGCTAGAGTTCCCCACAGCGGCAATCAAGGGGGCAGTCATGTACAGCAGGAACCTCGGAACGGCGATCTTCATTGCCGCCAGCCTGGCATTCACGGCGACGCTGAACGCAGCGCAGCCGCAGCCGTCCGCGCCGGCCAGCTGCGATCAGCGCGGCTTCGCAGCGTCGGCGTCGGCGTTCAAATCCACCGAGGTGCTGCCCGATGGCCGGGTCACCTTCAGGCTGTGCGCACCCAATGCCGCGGAAGCGCGCGTCACCAGCGCCGACATTCCGGACCTGAACAGCCTTCCCATGACGAAAGGTCAGATGGGCATCTGGAGTGCAACCACGCCAAAGGCTGTTGCGCCGGACAACTACCGCTACGGCTTCATCGTTGATGGCGTCACTTTGCCCGATCCACAGGCAACGACGTTCTCGCGCCAGCGCAACGGCACCTTGTCGACGCTGGAAATTCCCGGCGCAGACTTCCAGGCCTGGGATCCGAAAGTGCCGCATGGCATGGTGAGCGAGTTCGAGTACTGGTCGAACTCGCTGGGCATCAGGCGGCGCGCTCACGTCTACACACCGCCCGGGTATTCGCGTTCCGGCAAGCGTTATCCGGTGCTGTATCTGGTCAATGGCGCCGGCGACAGCGATGACAACTGGACCAGCACCGGCCACGCCCACTACATCCTCGACAACCTGATCGCCGCGGGCAAGGCCAGGCCGATGATCATCGTGATGCCCGCTGGCCACACGCCTGATCGTCCCGGCAATGCCAACATCCTCGCCAATGGCGATTTCGGCGACGACCTGCTCAAGGATCTGGTTCCGGCCGTCGATGCCACGTTCCGCACCATCGCGAAGCCGCAGTCGCGCGCCATGGCCGGGCTGTCCATGGGCGGCAGCCACACGCTCATGTTCGGGCTGCCGCATACGGATGTGTTTCGCTACATCGGCATCTTCAGCATGGGCCTGGGACTCAACAACGCCGAGGACATCCCGCGTTACGAGACGCAGAACGCCGCGGCGCTGGCACGCAGCGCACGCGAACTGAAGCTGGTGTATTACGCGGTGGGACGCGAGGACTTCCTCTACGCCAGCATCGCGCCCACGCGAGCCATGCTCGACCGGCAGCACATCGCCCACGTCTACAACGAAAGTGATGGCGGCCACACCTGGATCAACTGGCGACGGTACCTGGCCGACTTCGCGCCGCGTTTGTTCTAGTGCAGCTTCACCGGCGGATCGGTGCGGCGGGTGATCAGCCGCGCCAGGGTATCCAGCGTCACTTTCCAGTAGCCGTGGATCGCGAGCTCATGCAGCTTGTACAGTGACTTGTACATCACGCGGGCGATGAAGCCCTCGATCCACATGTTGCCGCCGACCAGTGCACCCATCAGGTTGCCCACCGTCGTGTACTTGCCCAGCGACACCAGCGAGCCGAAGTCCCGATAGCGCCACGGCTTCAGAGGCCTGCCACGCAGGCGGTTCGCGATCTGCCTGACCATGTGGTCGGCCTGCTGGTGGGCGGCCTGCGCGCGGGGTGGCACACT
>CAYWDZ010000037.1:0-19847 GCA_964456255.1 uncultured Steroidobacteraceae bacterium
GCGCCGGCAAGTCGACCATTGCCAACCTGCTCGAACAGCGCCGACACGCACTCGGACGGCACACTTATGTGCTGGATGGCGACAACATCCGCCACGGCCTCAATCGCGACCTGGGCTTCACCGATGGTGATCGCGTGGAAAACATCCGGCGCGTGGCCGAGGTTGCCCGCCTCATGGTTGATGCCGGCCTGATCGTGCTGGTGTCCTTCATCTCGCCGTTCCGTTCCGAGCGCGCGATGGCACGTGGCCTGCTTGGGCCAGACGAGTTCTTTGAGATCTTCATCGACACGCCGCTGGCCGAAGCCGAGAAGCGCGACCCCAAGGGCCTGTATCGCAAGGCCCGCGCTGGTGAACTCGCCAATTTCACTGGCATCGACTCGCCCTACGAGCCGCCCGAGCAGCCCGAGGTGCGGATCGACACGACGAGCCTGTCCGCCACCGAGGCCGCCGAGCGCATCATCGCGGAGCTGGACAAGGCCGGGGTGATTGCCTATGCCTACAACAATCCGCTCGCCGGGCTCTGACGATCAGTTGCTGGACCTGCTGCCAGCGATCAAGGCCATCGCGCGCCAGGCCGGGCGCGAGATCCTCGAGGTGTACGGCACGGATTTCGAGGCACGTTCCAAGGCCGATGATTCACCGCTGACTGAAGCCGACCTGCGCGCGCACCGGCTGATTGTCGGAGAGTTGTCGAGAAAGACGCCGCAAGTACCTGTTCTTTCAGAAGAATCAGCAGGTGAAATCACCCTGGAGCAGCGTACTGCCTGGCAGCGCTACTGGCTGGTGGACCCGCTGGACGGCACCAAGGAATTCGTGGCGCGCAATGGCGAGTTCACCGTGAACATCGCCCTGATCGAGTCTGGCCGGCCCGTGCTCGGCGTAGTGCATATCCCCGTGTCGGATACCACCTACTCCGGCATTCCCGGGGTTGGTGCATGGCGCGAAGCCAACGACCGCGCGCCCTCGTCCATCAGCGTGAAGCGCATCGCGCGCCCGCCACTGCGTGTGCTGGGCAGCCGCTCGCATGGTTCGCCGCGCCTGGCGCAGGCGCTGGATGCGATGGGACCCCATGAACTGATTGCCGCGGGCAGCTCCATCAAGTTGTGCCTGGTGGCCGATGGGTCTGCAGATCTGTATCCGCGGCTGGGGCCCACATCCGAATGGGACATCGCGGCGGGGCAAGCCATCGTGGAGGCCGCGGGTGGACAGGTGGTGGAACTCGCGGGCGGCCTGCCGCTGCGCTACAACTCGCGGCCCAGGCTGTTGAACCCGGACTTCATGGCCTACGGCGATCCGGATTGCTGGCGTCGCTGGCCGCGCGCCTGACTACTGCGCGACCCGCGCCGACTCCACCCTAAACCGCAGCATCTTCTCCTGCTCGGCCGTCAATGCGCCCAAGCCCGCATCCACGGTCACCTGCGCACCGGACTCCAGCGCCCCGCGTACATTCACGGTCCGGCCGGTGTTGGTGATCTGCCCGGCCGCATTGACGACGATCGGCGTCACGGCAATCCCGGCCACCGCCACCGGCGCGCGGTTCTGCACCTTGAGCAGCAGCTTGCCCGACAGATCACGCACTGCCTGCGTGGCCACGTAGTTGCCGGGCCGGCGCGGCAGGTCGATGAGCACCGCCTCACGCTGCGCATCACGGCCGTAGGAATTTCCGCTCGATGCAGCCGCCTGGTAGAAGCCGAGCGCGGCATCGGCATTGCCGGCATCACGCTGGATGTTGCCCAGGTACAGCGCCGCCGGCGCGGTGGGCAGCAGGTCGTAGCTGCGTTGCAGCCATTGGCGCGCGACGGTCTTGTTGTTGAGCCGGTACTGGGCCACTCCACCACCCAGCCACGAACCGAAGTAATCCGGATTCAGCTGCTGCGCCTTCTCGAAGTAGGCCAGCGCTTCCCGATCGCGCTTCTCGCTCACCGCAATGTCGCCCAGCAGCTGCTGGAACTGCGCCTCGCGCGGCTCCATGCGCGCGGCTTCGGTTGCGAGAGACCTGGCTTTGGCGGTGTCCTTCTCTTCAAGCGCCGCCAGTGCCTCGTCGTACTTGTCATAGGCCGGCTTGACGGCCAGCAGTGGTTTCATCTGCGCCTGGAAGCGCTCGCGGCCGAGGTCTCCACCCGCGCCAAGCTGCGCCACCAGTTCCTGGTTGCGCCGCACGCGCTCCACCGAGGGTGGATGCGAAGCGAACAGGCCTTCCAGCCAGCCGGGTTCCTTCCTGTCGAACAGGCGCACGAAAGTCTGCTGCAGCGTGACGGCGCCCTGCGGGTCGTAGCCGGCCGCCTTCATCAGGCGCGTGCCGTACTTGTCGGCTTCCAGCTCGTCGTCGCGCCCGAATTTCATGTGCACCATCTGCGCGCCGACACTGGCGCCAGTGAGCACGAGCCCGGCGGCCTGCTCGTCCATGCCGCCCATCACCGCGCCGATCTGCGCCGCCACCAGCCCACCCTGCAGCAAGGTGCCACGCTCCTGCGCCTGGGCTCCATGACGTGCCAGCGCGTGCGTGATCTCATGGCCCAGCACCGCGGCCAGCTCGGCCTCGTTGTCGAGTGCGGTCAGCAACCCGCGATTCAACGCGATCTTGCCGCCAGGCAGTGCCCACGCATTCGGCACGGAATTGTTCAGCACGGTGAATTCGAACGGCAGTTTGCGATCCTTGACCAGAATCGCGTCATCCTGCGCGACCAGCTTGCGTCCCACTTCATTGATGTATGCAGACAGATCCGGCAGCACCTTGTAGTCGCCGCCCTCGCTCTGCTTCATCGGCGCATAGTTCTGCTGGCCGATGGAGATTTCCTGATTCGTGGATACAAACTGGATCTCCCGCTTGCCGGTAACCGGGTTGGTCCCGCAGGCGGACAGACCCAGCAGCCCGATTCCAGCCAGGCTGAGAGTCCTGCACATGCGCATGGGCTTCACTTCGGCAGCTCCTTCGGCGTTGGCGCCCCCGCCGGGAATTGAACCCAGACCTGCCCCTTAGGAGGGGGCCGTTGTATCCGTTCAACTACAGGGGCCATGGCCGGAAATGATAGGGCCGTGAAAGAAATGGTGGAGCGGAAGGGGATCGAACCCTCGACCTTCGCATTGCGAACGCGACGCTCTCCCAGCTGAGCTACCGCCCCACACGATGAAGGCGCGCATTCTAGGGGGGCGTACCGCACGGCGCCAATCAAATTCGCCGCCCACGACCCCACCTCATCTGGCCCTCGCTGGCAATCTCCCTCTATTGCCCATGCTGTGGCGCTGCCGGCGCCACTGGTGCCGGCACGGCCGCTGCGGCATGCGCCCGATCCACAACGTAAGCGCGCACCGCCTCGGCATCTTCGGGTGACAGCGCCTTGCTGAACGACACCATGCCATTCTTCGCCAGCGCGCCGTCGATGACGATGGTGCTGAAGGACTGGGCCGTATTCAGCGCGCCGCTATAACGCAGATCCGGGAACATGCCGTTGGATGCGCCGCCCGCACCGTGGCAAGTGCCACAGAACCTGCTGTAGACCTCGCCGCCACGTGCCAGCTGATCCGCAGAGCCAAACGCCGGCGGCGGATTCAGCACCGGTTCGGTGTAGGGCGCCTTCGGCGGCAGTTTGGCCGTGCCGCCCAGCTTGAACACCAGCAGCCGTGCATTGAGCGGCGTGTAGTAACCAGCGGACTGGCCGAGCTCGCGCACGCCGCCCACCACCGCCACGTACTGCTCACCGTCAAGCTGGTAGGTCACTGGACCAGCCTTCACGCCGGTTTGCGCGGCAATGCTCCACAGCTTCGTGCCATCGTCAGCGCGATACGCGGCGAACTCACCCAGCGAATCGCCCGCGAATACCAGGCCGCCGTGGGTCGCCAAGGTGCCGCCGCTGCGTGCGCCGGTCCCGTCGTGCGACACACGCCAGACTTCCTGCTGCTTCACCGGATCCCACGCCAGCAGGAAGCCCTGGTTCACCGGCTGCGTCTTCACCTTCGCCATGAAGGCCTGGTTGCCGGCAAAGCTGATGGACAGCTTCTGCCCCATCGGATTGTCGTCGTCCTTCGAGGCCACGTAGGCGTAGCTGTTCTGGTTGGCCGGGATGTACACCAGCCCAGTGTCCGGGCTGTAGGACAACGGCTCCCAGTTGTGCGCGCCCTGGAAGAACGGACTGACCAGCGCGCCCTTGCCGGTCTTGCCGTACTTGGCCTCGGGATTGACGATCGGGCGACCGGTCTTCATGTCCACGCCGCTGGCCCAGTTCACGCCGGGCACATACTGCTTCGCCGACAGCAGCTCGCCGCTCTTCGCATCCAGCACGTAGAAGAAGCCGTTCTTCGGCGCCTGCATCACCACGTGACGCGACTGGCCGTCGAGCATCAGATCGGCGGTGAACAGCTGCGAGGTGTTGTCGTAGTCCCAGCTCTCCGCCGGCGTGGCCTGGTAGTGCCACACGTAGTGCCCGGTATCCAGGTCGAGCGCGACGATGGAGGCCAGGTAGAGGTTGTCGCCACCGCCCGGGGATCTGATCTCGGCCGGCCAGGGCGCGCCGCTGCCGGTGCCGACCAGCACGTAGTTGGTCGCCGGGTCGTAAATGATGGAATCCCACGGCGCGCCACCGCCGCCGGTCTTCCACCACTCGCCGCTCCACGTCTTCGCCGCCTCGGCCATTACATTGTCCGAGGCCGCACCATCCGGCCCCTTCGAGGGATCGCCCGGCACCACATACCAGCGCCAGTCCAGCTTGCCGGTTTCGGCGTCATACGCAGACAGATACCCGCGCTGGCTGAACTCCGAGCCGCCCTGCCCGATCAGCACCTTGCCCTTGGCCACACGTGGGGCGCCGGTGATCGAATAAGGCTTGCCTGGATCGATGGTGAGCACATCCCACAGTTCCTTGCCCGTGGCCGCGTCGAGCGCGATCAGGCGTGCGTCGATGGTGGCCAGGTACAGCTTGCCGTTCCAGGCCGCCACGCCGCGATTCACGACATCGCAGCAGGCATTGACCGCCCACTCGCCCGGCACCTCGGGATCGTAGCGCCACAACTCCTTGCCACTCTTCGCGTCGTACGCGTAGAGCTTGCTCCAGGCCGTGGTCACGTAGATGCGCCCGTCGATGACCAGCGGCGTGGACTCCTGCCCGCGCCGGGTGTCGATATCGGCGTACCACGCCAGACCCAGCTCGCCCACATTGCCGGTGTTGATCGCATCGAGCGGACTGAAGCGCTGCTCGCTGTAGGTGCGACCATGGCTCATCCACTGGCCCGCATTGGCGGGATCATCGGCTGCCAGCAGGCGGGCGGCGTCGACCTGGGCTGCGGGAGCGCCTGCCACCGGCGCGTCCTTTGGCTTGCAGGCCACACACGCCACAGCAACCAATACGCCCAGCCCCGCCAGTTTTCGGTACTTCATTGCGCCCCCGTATGTGCTCTCTTCTTTGCCGCGCGTATTCTGGACCGGGCGGCTACGATGCGCCACGAGGGAAAGACGGAAAATCACGCTCATGCACTACCAACCCGGCGTCACGCCACACGGCCTGCCCTTCAATCCATTCAAGTCCTGCGTGGTACCACGGCCCATCGGCTGGATTTCCACCACCAGTCCCGATGGCCGCGACAACCTCGCGCCCTTCAGCCAGTTCCAGATGCTGAACTTCGACCCGCCGATGGTGATGTTCAGCTCCAACCAGAACCTGCACGGTGCCCGCAAGGACACCGTGATCAACATCGAACTGACCGGTGAATTCGTGTGGAACATGGCCACGTGGGGCCTGCGCGAGGCGGTGAACCTGACTTCAGAGGAACTGGCCTATGGCCAGGACGAATTCGCGCACGCGAAGCTTGAAAAGGCGCCATCCGAACTGGTGCGCCCGCCGCGCGTGGCAGCCTCACCCATCCAGTTCGAATGCCGCCACCTGCAGACCGTGCGCCTGCCGGGCCATGGCGCGGTGGGCTCGGTCGACGTGGTCTTCGGGCGCGTGATCTGCGTGCACATCGCCGATGAGTACCTGAAGGATGGACGCATCGACATCGAGGCCATCCGGCCGCTGGCGCGCATGGGCTACCACGACTACACCAGCGTCGAGAAGGTATTCACGATGACCCCCAGGGGCTCGCCCGTGAGGCTGGCTGGCCTGGAGGGATCACCGGAGAAGATGTCCGAAGCGCTGCGGCAGATCACCAGGGGCTGAAGCGCGCGCTACTTCGCCAGCAGGCGCCGGGCCGCCTTCAATTCTGCCAGGCGGCCGCGATCCAGCTTCGGGAATTCCAGGTTCAGCGCCAGCAGGGTCTGGTTGATCACCGCCGACATGATCAGGCGCGCGTTCTTCTTGTCATCGGCCGGTATCACGTACCACGGCGCCTCGCGCGTGCTGGTCGCGGAGATCGCCTGCCCGTATGCAGCCATGTACTCGTTCCAGTGCTGGCGCTCGCGCACGTCCCCCTCGCTGAACTTCCAGTTCTTGTCCGGATGGTCGATGCGATCGAGGAAACGCTCGCGCTGCTCTTCTGCCGACACGTGCAGGAAGAACTTCACGATGACGGTGCCATTGCGCGCCAGGTGCGCCTCGTGCTCGCGGATCGAATGCATGCGCTGCTCCCAGAACTCCGCCGAGCCGGGACGCGGCTTGTCCGGCAGGCGCTGCGCGGCCAGGTACTCCGGATGCACACGTACCACCAGCACTTCCTCGTAGTAGGACCGATTGAATATGCCGATGCGGCCGCGCTCGGGCAGCCGTTTCGTGGTGCGCCAGAGGAAATCATGCTCGAGCTCCTCGGCGCTGGGCTGCTTGAAGCTGGAGACCTGGCAGCCCTGGGGATTGACTCCCGACATCACATGCTTGATGGCGCCATCCTTCCCGGCCGCATCCATGGCCTGGAAGATCAGCAGCAGCGAGTAGCTGTCACTGGCGTAGAGCCGTTCCTGCAGTTCGCTGGTCAGCGCAACCTGCCGGGCCAGTTGCCGCTGGGCATCATCGTCATCGGTGTAGAAATCCGGAACCCGTGTGGCCCATCGTGACAGGTCGACCCTGCGATGCGGCCCCACGCGAAAACGCGCCACGCCCGGCTTGCGGTTGCGCTTGATCTTCATGGCACGGCGCAGTTCGCGCGACGATCCACGTCGGTGCCAAGCGCAATGCGGTTGATGGTGAGATCACCCGACCCGCTGCCACGCAGCTCGAAACGGGTCACGGGTTTGCCCATGTCAGCACCCGCGCTTGTGAAACACTTCAGTGGCACCCCCAGGCGCAACCATTGCCCTGCGGGCAAGCCACGCACTTCGCCAGTCAGGGCCACGGTTCCCTGGCAACCGGCACCACATGCAGTCGTGACCGAGAGATCGCCTGGCGCGGCATCAACGCGCATGGTCAGCACCAGCAGCATGTCGGCATTGGTCTCGAAGCTGAAATCCGCGCCGCGCTGGTTGGTGAAAGACAGGGCTCCAGCCTCGGCGCCTGGCCATGCGAGACGCAGGCTGTCTTCCTGCGTGGCGCGATCCACCGCCGAGACGACCAGCGCGCCGGTATTTCTCGACTGCCACACCGTGGGGGCGGCACCGCCGAAGATCGTGCCAGCCGGCTCCGGCTCTTCCTGCACGCCTGACTGCTCCGACAGCGGCGGCAGATCGCGGCGATCCTTGTAGGTGAGGCCAAAGCCGAAGGCGAACAACGGATCGTAGCCGGGCTTGTCACGATGCAGCGCGTACTGCGTACCCGTCTTCGGCCACGAGAACGACAGCTTGCCGCGGAAGTCATGCGCAATGCCGCCATCGGTCCTGCGAAACAGCACATCGGCAATGCCGGCGCCTTCGGACCCGGGCAGCCAGGCGGCCACGAAGGCCTGCGCGGCATTGAGCTCACGATTGACCCACAGCGGCCGGCCCGACAGGAAGATCGCCACGACCGGAATGTTCTGCGCCTTCAGCTTCGCCAGTACCTCGAGATGGCTGCTGCCATCGGCGCGCAGCAGCAGGTTCCGCCGGTCACCCACGCCTTCGGCATAGGGGTTCTCGCCGAACACCACGATGGCCACGTCCGGCTTCTGCTGGTAACTGCCATCGCTCGAGAGCTCTGCGTGCCCGCCGGCCTTCTGCACGTTGTCGCGGATGCCCTCCCAGATCGAAGTCGCACCAGGAAAGCGGGTGTTGTCCGCGCCCGTGCCCTGCCAGGTCAGCGTCCAGCCGCCAGATTGCTTGGCGTAGTTGTGCGCGCCATCACCAGTGACCAGCACGTTGCGCTTCGGCGCCAATGGCAACAGCCCGCCATTGTTCTTCAGCAGCACCAGCGATTCGCGTACCGCGCGGCGCGCAATCTCGCGATGGGCGGCGCTGCCCAGTGTCCTGAAATCTCCACCGCCCGGACGCGAAGACGGCTTGCCAGCCTCGAACAGACCCATGCGCAACTTCACGCGGAGGATGCGCGACACCGCGTCATCCAGGCGCGCCATCGGCACCACGCCGCTCTTCGCCTGCGCGAGCAGGCTGTCGTAGAGGCCACGCCAGCTGTCGGGCGCCATGTACATGTCGAGGCCCGCAATGATCGAGGCCGGGCAATCGGTGGCGCGACAGCCGCGCACCTGGCCATGGCCGTTCCAGTCACCGACGACAAAGCCCTGGAAACCCATGCGCTCTTTCAACACGCCGGTGAGCAACTCGCGATTGCCATGCATCTTTTCGCCGTTCCAGCTGTTGTAGGAGGCCATCACCGACATCAGCCCTGCCTCGATGGCCGGCACGTAGCCGGCGGCATGGACATCACGCAGTGTCTTCTCGTCCACGCGCGTATCGCCCTGGTCCTTGCCACTCGCTGTGCCGCCATCGCCAAGGAAATGCTTGGCCGTCGCAATCACATGCGGTGGACGCAGGAAATCCCTGTCGCCCGGCTTGCCCTGCAGGCCGCGCACCATCGCCGCCGCGTAGGATGCGACCACCGCCGGATCTTCCGAATAGCCTTCATAGGTGCGACCCCAGCGCGTGTCCTGCGGCACGGTCAGCGTCGGCGCGAAGGTCCATTCGAGACCGGTGGCGCGGATCTCGGCTGCGGTCGCCGCACCGATCTCCTCGATCAGCTGCGGGTCGCGCATTGCGCCCAGCCCGATGTTCTGCGGGAACAGCGTGGCGCCGACGATGTTGCTGTGGCCATGCACGGCGTCCGTGCCCCAGATGGAGGGAATACCCACGCCGCCGTTGCTGCGATCCACCGATGCTTCGTAGAACGCATCGGCCAGCGCCAGCCACCTTTCGGGTGGCGCAAACTCGTCCTTGTCGGGCGCAGAATTGCCGCCGTTCAACACCGAGCCGAAGTGATAGCGGCGCATGTCCTCGGGGGTGACGCTGCCGATGTCGGGCTGGATCACCTGCCCCACCTTCTCTTCCACCGTCATCTTCGCCAGCAATTCGGCGACCTGCTGCTCGAGCTTCGCGTCGCGCTTCAGAGGCGAGGCCGGCACCGGCCACTGCTGCGGATGCACCTGGCTGCCGCCCGGCGGCGACTGTGCCGCACCCGTGACGACCACTGCTGCCGCAAACCATGTCAGGTGGCGCATGCCCTCGCGTCCGGTCATCCTTCAACCCCCGTCTAGATGGTGGCCGGCAGTGTACGACCGTCCGCCGGCCCGACGCATGCCGAAAACGCGCGATGGCGGCGCCGCATTGCGATCCGCCGCAGGCCTGAGTCCCGTATATGCTCTCGCAATCAAATCTGCGTTACCGGAGAACGACATGAAGCGAACCTGGCTACTCGCCCTGCTGGCGACCACCCCGGCCCTGGCCCAGATCAACGCCGGCGCGATTGCGCCGACGGCGGACAAGCCCTTCACCATGACCAAGGTCACGACGCTCAGCACGCCCTGGCGCATCGCCTTCCTGCCCGATGGCCGCATGCTGGTCACCGAGAAGGCCGGCAAGGTCATGCTCGTCACGCAGGATGGCGCGAAGACGGAAGTCGCCGGCGTGCCGGCCGTGCAGTACGCCGGACAGAACGGCCTGCTGGGCATCTATGCCGCGCCGACGTTCGACAAGGATCGCGGCGTCTATCTCACCTATTCGGAACCGGGCGAGGACCCGGCCACATCGAGCCTGGCACTGGCGCATGCGACTCTCGACACCAGCAAAGCCGCGCCCGAGCTCGCAGGCCTCAAGGTCATCTGGCGCGATCCGGTCAAGGGCAAGGGCGGCCAGGTGGGCGGAGCCGTGGCGTTCTCTCCCGACGGCAAATTGCTGTATCTCACCGCCGGCGACCGGCAACGCTTCACACCCGCGCAGGACCCGAACCAGCCCGTGGGCAAGATCCTGCGCCTGACGCTCGATGGCGAGCCCGCGCCGGGCAATCCGATGGCCGGCAAAGTGGGCGCCAGCACCGTCGACGTGATTGATCCGCCGCGCAACACCGAAGCGGCAAAGACCGCGCCGGTCATCCGCACCTACACGTTCACTGGTCCGAACCTGACTCCGGCCGAGACCTGGAGCACGGGTCATCGCACGCCCTATGGCCTCGCCTTTGCGCCGGATGGACGACTGTGGGAGCTCGAGCATGGCCCGCGCGGCGGCGATGAACTCAATCTCATCGAACCGGGCAAGAACTATGGCTGGCCACTGGTGAGCTATGCGCCGAACTATGACGGCGTGGCCATCCCGAGCCCGGACACGCGGCCGGATCTGGCCAAGCCGGCCATCTACTGGACCCCGGTGGTCGCACCGGGCAACCTGATGTTCTACAGCGGCAACCTGTTTCCGCAGTGGAAGGGTTCGGCGCTGGTCAGCGGCATGGGCACGCGGAGCTTGAACCGCATCGTGGTCCAGGGCGCCACGGCAACACCCGCCGAGCGATGGGACATCGGATTCCGCGTGCGCGACGTGGCGCAGGCGCCGGATGGCGCGGTGTGGCTGGCTGAAGACGCCGCCAATGGCGGCTTGTACCGGCTCGCGCCGAAATGACATGCCGCGCAGCGTCCACAGATAGCTGCTGATGATTTCCAGGGTTCACGCCGCGGCCTGCGCGGCCGCGGTGTTCTGCTGCGCCACCGCCCGGGCCGCCGACTCCACGGACGAAGTCCTCTCCGAAATTGTCGTGACCGCACCTTACGGGCTGCAGATGGCCCGCGACCGCGTGCCGGCGCGCGTGCAGACCGCCACCACCGAAGACATGGAGGCGCTGCAACCGCTGGATGTGACGGAACTGCTGAATCGCGGCTTCGGCAGCGTGAGCATCAATCACGCACAGAACAATCCGCTGCAGCCGGATGTGAACTTCCGCGGCCAGACTGCCTCGCCGCTGCTCGGCATGGCCCAGGGGCTTGCCGTGTACGCCGATGGCGTGCGCATGAACGAGACCTTCGGCGATGCCGTCAACTGGGACCTGCTGCCGCTGTCGGCGGTGCACAGCGTGCAGTTGCTGGCTGGCACCAACCCGGTGTTTGGCCTGAACTCGCTGGGCGGTGCGCTGTCGCTGACCATGAAGAACGGCTTCAACTCCGAAGGCACGCAGGCCGATGTGCTGGGCGGCTCCTTCGGACGCTGGAATGGCTCGCTGCAATACGGCGGCAACAACGGCGCCTGGGGTTGGTATGGCGACGTGGACTACTTCGACGAGAATGGCTGGCGCGACCACTCGCACTCCGCGGCGCTGCGCGGCTACGGCTCGTTGAGCTGGCGCAGCGGCGAGGACACCTTCGATCTGTCCTATGCACATGCCGACAGCAAGCTGCGCGGCAATGGCGCGGCACCGGTGGAGTTGCTGGCCGATGACCGCAAGGCTGTCTTCACCTGGCCGGACATCACCGACAATGGTCTCGACCAGCTGACTGCCCGCGGCTCGCGCAAGCTGCGTGGCGTCACGCTCTCGGGCAATGCGTTCTACCGCCGGCTGCACACGCGCACCTTCAACGGCGATGGCACCATCTTCCAGACGTGCAGCACAGGGGCCGGCGAGTATCTCGTGGACGAGGAATTCGCCGACCTGGACGACGACGGCATCTGCACCGACGCCGACACCTACGAACTGGTGCTGGACCAGGACGGCGCGCCGATCCAGGCGCAGCTGGATGGCACGGATCTCGATGCCATCAACAATGCGAGTCGCCGCAACCAGCACAGCTACGGCGGATCACTGCAACTGGGGCACGAGCTCGATCTTGGCAACGGACGCAGCAACACCTTCACAGTGGGTGTCGCGTGGCTGCAGGGCAAGTCGCGATTCGAATCCGGAGTGGAAGTGGCCTCACTGACCACGGACCGGGGCACCACGCGCACCGGCATCCTTGCCGAGGACTACCGCACCGATGTCGACAGCGAAGTCAGCACAGCGAGTCTGTACGTAGCCGACACCTTCGATATGACTTCGCGCCTGGCCCTGACGGCAGCCGCTCGCTACGACCACACGCGCCTGAAGCTCGCCGATCGCAGCGGCCTCACGCCGGAACTGGACGGCAACCATGCCTACGGTCGCGCCAATCCGGCACTGGGGCTTGCGTGGCATGGCGCCAACGATCTGCTCGTCTACGGGAGCATCTCGCAAGCCAGCCGCGCGCCAACCGCCGTGGAACTCGCCTGCGCCGACGAAGACGCGCCCTGCAACCTGCCCAATGCCTTTCTCGCCGACCCGCCGCTGAAGGAGGTGGTGGCGCGCAACGCCGAGCTCGGCGTGCATGGCCGTTTCACGCGCGGCTTCAACTGGCAGCTCGGGGCGTTCCAGACGGTGAACCAGGACGACATCCTGTTCCAGACAACCGGCGGTGCACTGGCCAATGTCGGTTTCTTCCAGAACGCGGGGGACACGCGGCGGCGTGGCGTGGAGCTCGAGCTGGCGCAGGACCTCGGATCATTCGGGTGGAAATTCAACTACAGCCTGATCGATGCCACGTACCGCGACGCCTTCATCGTGAGCAGCCCCAACCATCCGCTGTTCGGCGACGACGCCGACGGAATCGCCGGCGCGGAGCTGATCGTTGCCGATGGAAAGCTGCTGGTGGAAGCGGGCCGACACCTGCCGGGCATCCCCAGGCACCAGGCCAACTTCGAGCTCAATCATCAGATTTCCGCTGCACTCAGTCTCGGCGCGGATGTGGAATATCGCAGCGGGGTTTACCTGCGCGGTGACGAGATCAATGTACTGGGCACCACCGGGTCATCCACCGTGCTCAACCTGCGCGCCGCATACCGGTTCAACGAGCACTGCTCGGTGTTCGCCCGCATCGAGAACGTGTTCGACACGCGGTACGAGACCTTCGGCGTGCTGGGTGAACCCGATGAAGTGTTCCCGGCATTCGAGGACGCGCGCTTCCTGGGAGCCGGACCGCCGCGCGGCATCTGGCTGGGCGCGCGATTGAAACTCTAGGCGCGACCGGCGGAATCTCGATCGGACCAGGCTGCGCCACCGCTGGCCACCATCACCGCTGCGATGGCGAGGTATTGAATCGCGCTCAGCCTTTCACCCAGCACCATCCAGCCGGACAACGCCGCGATGGCCGGTTCCATGCTCATCGAGACTCCGAACACGCGCGCCGGCAGGCGCGTCAGCGCCAGCATCTCCAGCGTGTAGGGCAGCACGCCCGACAGCAGCGCCACCGCGAGCGCGGTGCCCAGCAGCCCAGGCGCTGAAAACGCCGGCGCTGCCTGCATTACCCCCACGGGCAGCACGAGCAACGCGCCCACCGCCATGCCCACCGCCACCGAGCTCGCGCCGGCGGCCAGCCCCGCCCTTCTGCCCCACACGATGTACAGGGCCCAGAAGAATCCCGCGCCCAGCGCGCAGCCGACCCCAACAATGTCGATGCGCGCGGCGACCAATGACTGCTGCCATGGCACCAGCAGCGCCAGACCCACGATCGCGACACCCGCCCAGAAGAAATCCACCGCGCGGCGCGAATGCCACAGCGCCACCGCCAGTGGCCCGGTGAATTCCAGTGCCACGACGATGCCCAGTGGCAGGCGCTGCAGGGCCAGATAGAAGAACAGGTTCATCAGACCGAGGGCGGCGCCATAGCGCGCCACCAGCAGCCAGTTTCCCGCCGGCATGGAAAGCCGCCAGACGCGGTAGGCCGCACACAGGATCAGCGCCGCGAACCCAAGCCGCAGCACCGACATGCCGCGCGCACCGACCAACGGGAACAATGTCTTGGCGAGCGCGGAGCCCAGCTGGATCGAGCACATGGCCACGACCAGCAGCAGCAGCGGGAGCAGCGTGGAGCGCAGCGCCGGATGCTTGTCGCCCGCTGCGGGGTGCACTTCAGGCCAGGGCGGTGACCTGGATCTCGACCCGGTACTCCGGTGCCGCCAGCTTTGCCTCGATGGTGGCCCGTGCCGGCTTGGCATCGGGCGATACCCACGCGTCCCACGCGTGGTTCATCTCACCGAAGGTGTTGATGTCAGACAGGTACACGGTGGCCGAGACGATGCGCTCCTTGCTCGAGCCCGCCATCTCCAGCAGCCGGTCGATTTCGCTGAGAACCTGGCGGGTCTGCGAGACCACGCTGCCGGAAGGATCGGGCGCCACCTGCCCGGCCAGAAACACGAAGCCATTGGCGATGACGGCCTGCGACATGCGCGGGCCGGATTCCAGACGCTTGATCTTCACGTGCGTGCTGCCGCTTCGGCCTCGGCATCCGCATCACGCACTGGCAACAGCCACAGCAGGATCGCCGAAGCGATCGAGCCCAGAGACATGATGATCGACACGGTCAGCAACTCGTCGTTGCCGAGTGCCTTGAACAGATAGCCGGCGATGATGGGCGAGCCCGCCGCGCCCAGCCGTCCGACGCCAAGCACGAAGCCCGTGCCAGTCGCACGTGCATACGCCGGAAAACCCAACGCGAAGGCGGCGTAGTAACCCACGATCGCAGCATTGGTGAAGAAGCCGGTGGTAACGGTCGCCCAGCGCCAGGCCTCGAGGGTATCGCGCCCCATGCCAAAGGAAATGACGCCCAGGGTGCCCAGCACCAGCATCAGGATGGTGGGCCACTTGATGTGCCACTTCTTCAGCAGGAAGCCGAACAGGAAGCCGCCGACCGCGCCGCCGATATTGGCGTAGGTCAGCACGCTGGCCGCATCGGGGGCCGGGTATCCGGGCGGATAGTCGGCCACGATCTGCACCGCCCACTTCAGGATGTAATAGAAGGTCAGCGTGTGGAACATGTAGCCGAAGGCCAGCAGCAGCGTCACCGGCCGCAGGCGCGGATTGGACAGGATGTCGGAGACCTTCGGCTTGGGAGCCGTCGCGGACAGCGCCGGCAGGTCGCTGATCGTCTCCTTGCCGAACGCCTTCAAGGAACGATTGATCTTCTCGACCGCGCCAGCCGGCCGAAGTGCTGCAAAGAATGCGGGCGTCTCGGGCACCAGCCATGCGACCAGCGGAATGAGCACTGCCGTCACGATGGCGCCGAACAGGAACACGGACCGCCAGTCGTACTCGACCAGCAGCCATTTCTGGGCGATGAACCCGCCGATCACCGCACCCAACGGGTACCCGATCACGTACAGCGACATCGAGATGCTGCGCGCCGCCTTGCTCGAACACTCGGCGGTGACTGCGTTGGTAGCGGCCAGCATGCCGCCGATGCCCAGGCCGGTGAGCAGGCGCCAGGCCGTCAGGATGGGAATGCTGCTTGCCGCGTGCGCCAGGTACATGCCAGTGGCCATCACCACCAGACACACCAGCATCGTCGGCTTGCGACCCCATTTGTCGGCCAGCCCGCCGAGCAGCACCGAGCCGAAGCCCATGCCCACGAGTTCCGCAGACAGCATGACGCCGAGCGCCGAGCGCGGCACACCCCACTCAGCCGTGATGCCGGGAGTTGCAAAGGCACTGGACAGCACATCGAATCCGTCCAGCGCATTCAGCAGGACCATCAGGATCACGACGATCCACTGGCGAACCGACATTCCACTCGAATCGATGATCTGGCGCGGATCTGTGACGGCCATGTGCTTCCCCTCTGCTGCAAGTTCTTGTTTTCGGGTGCGAATTACCCACGATGGGCCTCGCCAACGAAAATTATGTTTGATTGTTTACCCGGCGGCGCAAGGGCAGCGAGAATAGCACAGGCAATTAACGCCGCACGGACGCGGCAGACTGCCGCCAAGACCAACAACCAATGCGAAAAGTTTCCCCTACCGGCCCGCTCTACCGCTTCCTGCTCGGGGACCTGGCGGACGCCCCCGAGCGCGTACGCGAACGGATGCTCGAGACCATCCCCACGACCAACCTGTCCCTCGCCGCCTATTCCTTCACGCTGTTCCTGATCTGCGGTACGGCGGTATGGATTTCCCGGGGCGCCGCCTGGTCCTGGGCGTGGCTCACCGGGTCGGTACTGCTGATTGGCTGGCGCGCACTGCACCCCTGGCTGGTGATGCGCATGGGCCGGCCCAGACCCCTGGCAAGCATCATGCTGTCCAGCGGCCTGGCCATGGCCAGCTTCGGCTTCGGCTGCGCCATGAGCATTCGCACGGGCAACGTGGTACTGACCACCATCGTGGTGTCCGGAACCATGTGCGCACTGGCCGGCATCGCCACGCGCTGGGCCGCGCTGCCGCGACCCGCCATTGCCACCATGGTGGTCTCGATCCTGCCACCCATGTATGAGCTGGCCATGCGCGGCGGCAGCAATATCATGGCCGCGGTGGTGCTGGGATTCACCGCGGCATCGATTGCCACATTTACCGCGCACAATCGCACCACGCTGCTGGCCTCGATCTCGGCCGCCGAGTTGCTGCGACGGAAGGCCGAGACCGACCACCTGACCGGTCTTGCCAACCGTGCCGAACTGATGCAGCGCCTGGAAGACGCCTGCGACGAACTGCCGGACCCGAACCGGCGTCGCGGCCGCAACTTCGCGCTGCTGTACGTGGATCTGGATGGCTTCAAGGCCATCAACGACAACCATGGCCATGCGGCGGGTGATGAAATCCTGCAACGGGTCTCGGCGTGCCTGCGCCAGGTGGTCGGGCCCGAGGAAACGGTCGCCCGCATTGGCGGCGATGAATTCGTGGTGCTGCTGCAGGATTCAGATCCGTTGACCGCACGCGCGGTGTCGGACGAGATCATCAACGCCATCTCGCGCGAGCACCGGATCTCGGATGGACGCGTGCTGCGCGTCGGATGCAGCGTGGGCATCAGCATGGCCCCGGACCAGGGCAGCGACCCGGAGGTGCTGCTGGCCCGGGCCGACGCCGCGCTCTACTCGGTGAAGAACCAGGGCAAGGGACAGACCGGCGTGTGGCGCGCGCTCGGCGATATCTGAGCCGGCCCGTCTACGGTTGATCGTCGATCGCAATGGACAACTGCACCGCGGGCACTGAACCGAGATTTTCCGCCCAGTGCGTGGTGGTGTGGTCCTCGATCCAGCTCGAGCCCGGACCGTACTGCGTCGTAACGCCATTGCGGTGTTCGGTAAACGTCCCCTGCAGCACGTAGACCAGCCCCGGCCTGCCCTGATGACTGTGCTCCGGCGTGCGCGACCCGGGCGGAAAGGTCACCGTGCGCATCCTGAAGCGCATGCCCTGCATGTTGGGCAATTCGGCGCCGAGATCCATCACGGCGATCTGCTTGAGTTCGACGCCGGCCGCGGCAGCCGGCGGCGTCCGCGCAGTCTGCGCCAGCGCCATCGCGGCCATGCCGGCCAGAAAGGAAACCGAAGCGATACCGATTGCTGCGCGCATGACTGCCTCCCGATGTTGATGTTCGCCATGCACTCGTGCCGGGCATGATCTGGCGCTCGACGCGAGGACAGGCGCCGGCCATGATACCCGCAGCGATGCGGCCCCAAGAGCCGCGCTGCAACGGGCATCCGGGAGGGGAAACCTTGAAGACCAGGACCACACGACTGTGCATGGTGGCCGCCACGACCGGCTTGCTCGCGCTGCTCGCCGCCTGCGCCAGGGCGCCCGAAACGGCGGCCACACCCTCATCCCTGGGGTCCATGGATGACGCGCCGCTGAAGGATGCAGACACCTCCTGCAACAGCGCCTGCCTCGAGGACCTCATGCAGAAGTACCTCGACGCGCTTGCCGCCCGCGACCCCGCGGCTGCGCCGGTCACCGAGGATGTGATCTTTTCCGAGAACGGCGTGATCCAGCCTTTTGGCGACGCCTCGTGGAAGACGATGGACAGGCGCGGCAGCTACTGGCTGCCGATCACCGACGAGACTGCCGGCCAGGCCGCGGTGCTGACCGTCATGTACGAGCGCGGCGACTGGGAACTGACTGCGCTGCGCATCAAGGCGCGCGGCGGCAGGATTGCCGAGGCCGAACAGATGATCGTGCGTCGCACGGGCAATGGTGGCGGCGGCAGTGCCGGCGGCGCACAGATCGTGAATGCACCGCAGGACAGCCCCGACCCGCGCCTGCTCGCGCCGGTGCCGCCCGGGGAGCGGGTGAGCCGCGCGGAACTGGTGAAGATCGCCGATTCCTACTTCGAAGGAATCGATACCGCAACGGATTCTTCGATCACCCCATTCTGGGATGACTGCCAGCGCCGCGAGAACGGCACCATCACTGCGAACAACCCCAAGGCCGCACCGGGCTCGATGGCCAACCTTGCGTGCAAGCAGCAGTTCGACACCGGCTTCCAGATCATCGTCACCGACATCCGCGACCGGCGCATCTGGGTGGCCGATACCGAGCGCCAGCTCGTCTTCGGCTTCGGCTTTTTCGATCACTCCGGCGTCGGCAACCCGAAGACGACCACCGGCACCTTCGCCAAGCCGTTCACCTTCCAGATTGCCGAAGTGTTCAAGGTGCGCAGCGGCAAGATCCAGCAGATCGAGGCCTATCTCTACTCTGTACCGAACTACCGCGAGCGCACGGACTTCGACCGGCTCTATGAGGCAAAGGGTTTCACACCCAATCACGGAAAATAGCCATGGGACCCGTGAACAGGATGGTCGCGCTGGCAGCACTTTGCGTGCTTGGACTCGGCGCCTGCGCACCGCAGCCCGAGACCGAAGCCGTACCACAATCCCTCATGGTGGATACCAAGCGCGCCCCCGATGAAGTCCTGCCGCTCTGGCCGGATGGCGCGCCGGGTGGCGAGGCAGTGCAGCTCACCGAGCATGTGCAAACCCGGATGGATCCGCAGAACGTACCCTACGATTCCGCCGTGGATGTCACCGCGCCGACGCTGTCGGTGTTCCGGGCTGCACATCCGGACGGATCGGCGATCCTGATCGTCCCCGGCGGCGGCTATTCACTGGTGGTCGTCGACCATGAAGGCTGGGAGAGCGCCCGCTGGCTGTCACGTCATGGCCCGACTGCATACGTGATGACCTATCGCATGCCGCACCAGGGCTGGAGCGCCGGACCCGACACGCCCCTGCAGGACGCGCAGCGCGCGATCCGTCTCATCCGCGCCCGCGCCACACAGGACGGCATCGATCCGGCGCGCGTGATGGTGATGGGGTTCTCGGCCGGCGGACACCTCGCCGGCTCGCTGGCCACGCGCTTTGCCGAACAGGCGTATGCGCCCATCGATGCAGCCGATTCCCTGTCGGCACGTCCGGATGCGGCGGCATTGATCTATCCCGTCGTCACCATGCGCGAGCCGTTTGTGCACATGGGGTCACGCAACAACCTGATCGGTAAGTCACCCACTGCCGCGATGATTGCCAAGTATTCCCTCGAGACGGAGCCCCCTGCGGATACGCCGCCGATGCTGCTGATCCACGCCGGCGACGACCCGGCAGTTCCGGTGGAGAATTCCATCGGCCTCTATACGGCGCTGCAGAAGGCTCACGTACCCGTGGCCATGCATCTGTTCGAAAAAGGCGGGCACGGCTTCGGGATGCGCGGGCTCGACGACAGCCCGCTGCGCGAGTGGCCACAGCTGGTGCTGGATTTCGGCAACGCGCACGGGCTGTTCGTGCGGACCGCACCTTGAAGAGTTCCACCATGTTGGCTTCTG
>CAYWDZ010000038.1:0-19494 GCA_964456255.1 uncultured Steroidobacteraceae bacterium
TGCCGTTGCCACGCTGCAGCTTCAGGCGCTGCGTGGGGTGCAATGGCGTGAGGTTCTCGAACAGCACCTTGTTGCGGGCGCTCTCGGGCGAATCGAAGTTGATCTCGCCGACCTTGAGCAGCGCGAAATAGCGCTCGCCGTCCTTGGGCGGACGGATCAGGCCGGAGATGGAATCGCCGGTGCGCAGGTTGAAGCGGCGCACCTGGTTCGGGCTGATGTAGATGTCGTCGGGACCAGCCAGGTAGGAGGAATCGGCGGAACGCAGGAAGCCGAAGCCATCCTGCAGGATCTCGATGACACCTTCGCCATATACCGGTTCGCCATTGCGACCGTAGTGCTTCAGGATCGAGAAGATGATGTCCTGCTTGCGCGAGCGGGCAAGGCTTTCCAGCCCCATCGACTCCGCCAGCTTCACCACCTGGTTGATGGGCTTGGACCTGAGCTCGTTGAGGCTCATCGAACGGCGGGCTTGCTCCAGCTCGGCCTTGGTGCAGATCTCGCCATCTGCGGACGGGTCGAACGGCTCCGGATCGTAGATCTCGTCGTGCCGACCGACGTTGCCGTTCACATTCCCGCCGCCACCACCGCCGCCGCCGCGATTGCCATCGCGATGCCGACCCTTGTTGCGCTGCCGGTTCTGGCCGCCACCACCTTGCCCGCCCAGATAGCCTCTCACGATTGCTGGCCCCCGGCGGCTGACTGCTGCCCTAGGTTCTGGTCCAGGAATGCTGACAGCTGGGATTTCGACAGTGCGCCAACCTTCTGGGCGTGCACCGTACCGTTCTTGAACAGGATCAGCGTCGGGATGCCCCGGATGCCGAAGCGCGGCGGAATCGACGGATTCTCGTCGATGTTGAGCTTCGCAATCTTCAGCCGGCCTTTGTATTCGTTGGCCGCCTCATCGAGGATCGGGGCGATCATCTTGCACGGGCCGCACCATTCGGCCCAGAAATCGAGCAACACGGGCTCGCTGGAACCAAGGACGTCTTTTTCGAACGTGGCGTCCGATGTATGGACGATAAGGGGATTGCTCACGGACTTCGGGCCTCCAACGGAATGAACCTGGTGTTGCCGGATCGGGTCAGTATTCGGTGAATCTTCGGAAGTTTTCGGGGTGGCGCGTTGGGCGCTTCGCGACCGGGAGAGAAATCTCGCGGCACGGATAAGGTCAACGGTTTAGACTACGTGTTTAAGGATTGGTTCCGCCGGCGCCGGAATCGCGCCGTGTATGGGATGCTTTTTTAGCCGGTCCTCGCCGGATTTGCAAGCGCCCCGAACCAATAACGGGGATGGGCCGTATCAATGAAATCAAGATGATCAAGAAGCTCTGGAACAAGCTGTTTGGCCACGCCAAAGGCGTCACACGATCCGGCACTGAAACCTCCCCACCCGTCCAGACCGGCACTGCCACCCAAGACCCCGCCCCGGCCCCTGTCAGCCGCGCGGAGGCAGCACGCAGCCTGGTTGCCCCGGATGGCCCGGCTTACAGCAGCTTTGATCTCGCACCCTCTGTCATGCAGGGCATTCGTGATGCCGGATTCGAGCGTTGCACGCCCATCCAGGCACAGACGCTGCCGTTTGCACTGGCCGGGCGCGATGTCGCGGGCCAGGCGCAGACCGGCACGGGCAAGACCGCCGCCTTTCTGGTATCGATGTTCCAGACGCTGTTGACTCGCATTCCGCGCGAGCATCGGCCGGCTGCCGCGATTCGCGGCATCGTCATCGCACCCACCCGCGAGCTGGCGGTACAGATCCATCGCGATGCCGAAGTGCTCGGCCGCCACACAGGCCTGAAGCTCGCATGCGTGTTCGGCGGCGTGGACTACGACAAGCAGCGTCGCCAGTTCGAGAATGGCGCCGACATCCTGATCGGCACGCCGGGTCGCATCATCGACTATTACAAGCAGCATGTGTTCGACCTGAAGTACGTGCAGGTGTGCGTGCTGGACGAGGCCGATCGCATGTTCGACCTCGGCTTCATCGCCGACATCCGCTACATGCTGCGCAAGATGCCGCCGCCGGACCAGCGCCAGTCGATGCTGTTCTCGGCCACGCTCTCGCAGCGCGTGCTCGAGCTTGCCTACGAGCACATGAACAATCCCGAGCAGGTCGCGATCGAACCCGACCGCATCACGGCGGACAAGGTGCGCCAGCTGATCTACTTCCCCGCGATGGAGGAGAAGATCCCGCTGCTGATCGGACTGCTGCGCAGATTCCAGTCCGAGCGGACGATGGTGTTCGTGAATACCCGCCGTCAGGCCGACCGGCTCGAGGAAGTGCTGCGTGCGAACCACATCAATGCGCAGGCATTGTCCGGCGATGTGCCGCAGAACAAGCGCCTGAAGTACATGAAGGATTTCCACAGTGGTGCGCTCACGGTATTGATCGCCACCGACGTGGCCTCGCGCGGCCTGCATATTCCGGATGTGAGCCACGTGTTCAACTACGACCTGCCGCAGGATCGTGCCGACTACGTGCACCGCATTGGCCGCACGGCGCGTGCCGGCGCGGAGGGCGATGCCATCAGCTTCGCCTGCGAGGATTACGCGATCTGCCTGCCGGACATCGAGGACTACATCGGCCACCAGATCCCGCGCGGCAGCGTCACGCAGGAACTGCTCGCGAAGGATGTTGTCTTCCCCAAGCACAAGCCGCGCGAGGACTTCCCGCAGCGCCGCGGTGGTGGTGGCGGAGGCGGTGGTCGTGGCGGCCCCGGGGGCCCGCGCTTCGGTGGCGGCCGACCGGGTGGCGGTGGGCGCCCTGGCGGTGGTGGCCCGCGTCGCGGCCGACCGCACGGCCGCGGCTAGCCCTCAGTCGATCTGCGCCACCGCTGCCACGTGGGCGAATCCCGCCGGCGGCATCCGCGCCGGCCGGCTGGAATCCGGATCGGTGACGGCAATGACGGTATCGATGCCTGCGGCACGTGCGGCCATCAGCACCTTCGGGTTGTCATCAATGAAGGCTGAGCGTGCCGGATCGAACGGCTCAACGCGGCGCAACCTCAACCAGAACTCGGCATGCTCCTTGGGCGCATTGAACTGGTGTGAGCTGTAGATCGCATTCAGCATGGGCGCGATCGCGACCTTCTGGTCCTTGATGCGCAACGTTTCCGGATGCGAGTTGGTGGCCAGCACCAGGCGGCGGCCTGCCGCGCGCTGACGGCGCAGGAAATCCTGAGCGCCCGGCAGCCATGCAATACGCGAATCGTGTTCAGTCTTGATCCTGGAAAGATCCAGCTCCAGAACCTCTGACCAGTAGTCGAGGCTGTACCAGTTGAGCGTGCCCTCGGCCGAGCGCAGCTTCGGACCGATCTCCTTCTCGAGCGCCTCGGCGCCCGACATGCCACGGATGCGCCCGTAGTACTCGGGCACCACCTCGTGCCAGAAGTGCGTGTCGAAGGCCAGATCAAGCAGCGTGCCATCCAGATCCAGCAGCAGCGTATCGATGTGCCCCGGCAGGAGCATGCGTTCACTATTCACGTGCGTATGATACCGGCCAGATGGAAGCACTCATCGACCTGCATACGCACAGCAGCCATTCGGATGGCACGCTGCGCCCCACCGAACTGGTTGCGCTGGCGGCGCAGCGTGGTGTCGGAATGCTGGCCCTGACCGACCACGACACCACGGCGGGAGTCGCCGAGGCCCGTGCAGCCGCCCGCGCAGCGGGATTGCGCTTCATCGATGGCGTGGAAATCACCGCCGGGTGGCGCGGCCAGGAGATCCACATCGTGGGGCTGGCCATCGACCCTCTTTCGGAGGCGCTGCAGGCTCATCTGGCGAGAATCGTCGAACTGCGCCGCGCACGCATCACGACCATCGGCGCGAGACTCGCGCGTCATCCGAGGCTGCAGCAGCGCGGCCACGATCTGGCCGCACACATCCTGGAGCAACCGGCCGTGCCGACTCGCGCGCACCTCGCACGCGCACTGGTTGCCGCTGGTATGGCCGAATCCACCCAGGATGCCTTTGATCGCTGGCTGGGCCGCGGCACCGCGGGCCATGTGCCGCAGCAATGGCCCGAAATCGAGAGTGCCATCACCGCGATTCGCGCCGCCGGAGGACATGCAGTGCTGGCGCATCCGCAGCGCTACAAGTTGTCGTCAGGCGCGCTGGGCAACCTGTGCCGGGAATTCCTCGAATCCGGCGGCGCAGCGCTGGAAGTCAGCCTGCCATCGATGTCGCCGAATGATCACAATCGCCTTGCCCGCCTGGCGCGTGCGCACGGCCTCGCGGGCTCCGCGGGCTCGGACTTCCACGAGCCGGGACTGCCGTGGCGCCCGCTGGGCCGCTTCGCTAAGCTACCGGAAGGAATCGAGCCGCTGCATGCGCGCCTGGATTAGGGATACCGCATGTCGGAAGACAGCGAAGACAACGTCGATCGCGAGCTGTTCCGCAACATCGAAAAGTTGCGCCAGCTGCGCATCGAACACCGCGACCTCGACCAGATCATTGCCCGGCTTGCGCTCGACATCCATGTGGACGAAGTGCAGATGCGCCGCCTGAAGAAGCGCAAGCTGCTGCTGAAGGACCAGATCGCCCGCCTGGAAAGCCAGTCCATCCCGGATCTCAATGCGTGACCTTGCGCTCAGTGACCTGATCGACAGGCTGGCCGGATGGGCCGCGTCCATCGAGTCGGCGCTCGACTCCATCGACCTGATGCCCGGCAACGGCGAGTTCACGATGTGGACGCTGCTCAAGAGCCTGGTCGTCATCACTGTCTTCCTGCTCGCCGCAAACCTGATCTCCCGCTTCATCGAACGGCGGGTCATGAAACTGATGGGGCTCGCCCCCTCCACCCGCATCGGCATCAGCAAGTTCACCCATGTGTTCCTGCTGGGCTTCGCCGGCCTGCTGGGCATCAACGCGGCCGGGGTGGATCTCACTGCACTGACCGTTCTGACCGGCGCGATGGGCCTCGGTCTCGGCTTTGGCCTGCAGGCCATCGCCAGCAACTTCGTCAGCGGCTTCGTGCTGTTGATGGACCGGTCCATCAAGCCTGGAGACGTGATCAGCTTCACCGGCACCACCGGCACCAGCACCGAGAACTTCGGCTGGGTGGAGGAATTGCGCGGCCGTTACGTCGTGGTGCGCGACCGCGACGGCGTCGCCACGCTGGTCCCGAACCAGAATCTCATCGTCAACCCGGTGATCAACTGGAGCTACTCGCACCCGCAGGTGCGCCTGAAGCTGCCCGTGCGCATCAGCTACAGCGACGACCCGGAGGTCGCCCTGAAGCTGCTGACCGACGCCGCCGCCGAGGTCGCACGGGTGCTGCAACATCCGGCGCCGGTATCACGATTGATGCACTTCAGCGACTCGGGCATCGACCTGGAACTGCGCTTCTGGATCTCCGACCCGCAGGAAGGTGTCAACAACGTACGCTCGGATGTGAACCGCACGATCTGGCGGCTGTTCAAGGAGCATGGTGTCACCATTCCCGTGGCGCAACACGACGTGCGCATGGTCACCGAGCGAGGCGGCGGAACCTGATGGCGCTTTCGGAACGGGAGATCCGCAACCGCGATCATGTGCTTGCGCTGTACCGCAATGTGCTCGACCCGCACGACCGCACCCTGCTCGCCGAATACCTGGCCCAGGACTACATCCAGCACAGCCCTGAAGCCACCGACGGCCTCAATGGCATCGGTGACTTTCTGGACTGGTTGAAGCACGCGCATCCGGGCCACCGCAATCACATCCAGCGCATCTTTGCCCAGGACAACTACGTCATCGTGCACCTGCGCGCCACCGTACCGGGCGAGGCGGATCTGGCCGTCGTCGACATCTTCCGGATCAACGAGGCGGGCAAGATTGCCGAACACTGGGATATCGTGCAGCGGGTGCCGGGCAACCCGAAGAACCAGAACGGCATGTTCTGACGCCCGCCCGTCGCGCCATGTCGGCCTGCACGGCCAGGGTGTTGCGCGATCATCTCAGGGTTTCCCCTATGGCCCTCAATGACGGCCCGCCGGCCTCACGCCGGCTCCGGACTTGACTGCCCTGCCAGACTCTTTTCGGCCACAAATTCGCTTGCAAGAAACATTCACCAAGCGAACAATCTGGCGCAGGGGCAGGAGACTGGCCGGCCAATAAGAAAGGACTCTGCTGGCGCCAGTGATTTGTCCACCGACCTGGAAGACCAAGCGGGCTTGCTTCAAGCGCGAAGAAATACCGGGGCTCTGGGGCAAGACCGACGACACTTTATTTCACGGGGGTACAGATAATGTCGATCAGGAAAGGCATAAGGGTCCATTTTGCGTGCGCACCGGTCATTGCCACCTTGGGCAGCGCCGCATTACTGGGTTGGTCATCGCAGGCATTCAGTGCCGACGACGCCAGCAAGGGCGACACGCAGAGCACTGAACTGGAAGAGGTGACCGTCACTGGTTCGCGCATCAGGCGCACCACCGATTACACCACCGCCGTTCCCACCACGGTGATCGACGAACAGGCCATGGAAGCCGCCGGCGTCGTCAACGTGGGTGACATACTGGCGCTCACCCCGTCCAACGTCTCGGCCTTCACGCCGGCCACCACGGGCATGTCGAGTTTCAATACCGGCGCCTACGTACCGGACCTGCGCGGTTTGAACCCGTTCTTCGGCAGCCGCACCCTGACGCTGATTGACGGCCAGCGCCCGGTGGCCACCAGCACACTGGACAGCTTCGACCTGAACCTGATTCCGACAGCCCTGGTCGAGCGCGTCGATTCGGTCACGGGCGGCGCCTCAGCCTCCTATGGCTCCGGTGCGGTTGCCGGCGCACTCAACATTCTTCTGAACCACAGGCTCGACGGGGGCAGGGTTGACGTCGACACGTACGCCACCATGCCTGGTGGCGATGCCCGGAGCCAGCACGTTTCCCTGGCCTTCGGACATGATCTGTTCAACGATCGCGTGCACTTCGTGCTCGGTGCCGAGTACCAGAAGCAGGATCCGGCCCGCTGCATGACCTCGCATCGCCAGTGGTGCTTGGCCAACCGCGGGCCCTACCAGACCTCAACCATCTCTGCGGAGGGCCTGGGCACCTCCACCACGGCGTTCCAGGAGATCGGGACCGGCCTGACGAACAACGTGAATTCCAATGGCGTCTTCGCACCGATGGTGTTCGCTCCCGGTTTCGCTTTCCAGTACAACACCACAACCCACGATTTCAGCTCGAGCAATGGGTCCGGTACGGGCACACAGGCGTTCACGCCCAACTCAAGCCAGTTCCTGGGTTCGGCACCCGGTGGAGACGGAACGCTGGTCAATCAGTACGCGAACCTGATGACCTCCGTGAACCGCAAGGTGGCAACTGCCCTGTTCAGTGCCGACATCACCGACAGCCTCAAGGCAACACTCGACATCACCTGGGGCAAGGTAAAGGCGCTGAATCCGCTGAGCAATTTCCAGATCACCACTGGAACGATTATCGGCTTCGACAACCCCTACCTGCAGGCCGTGACCGGAAAGACTGCCACGCAGTTGAGGAACGATGCCCAGGCCCTTGCCGCGATTGCCGCGGCGAATGGCCAGACGGGCTTTGGCATCGCAGACTCACCGGGCTATGCGCTTTCCAAGGACTGGAACTCGCAGATTCCGGACGTCCAGTTCAACGACACCACCGTCAAGCAGGCGCAGCTTGGCTTTGAAGGCCGGCTGCCTGGCTCCTGGACCTGGGACGCACATGCCATCTACGGCAAGACCGACAACGTGCAGGGTTCGTACCATGAGCCCACGGTGCTGGAATTCAGCATGGCGCTCGACGCGACGGCGACTGGTTGCCGCGTTGACCAGGGCCTGAGCGCCGCCTACACCAGCGCGCTGACCGCCTACAACGGTGGCGGCGGCGGGTTCTTTGGATTCGGGGCCGGAAGTGGCTTGCCAACCTGGGCGAAGTTGTACAACGGAGCAACCAACGGAATCGACATTGTCAGCCCGGTTACTGGGCTCACTGCCAGCCAATCGCTTGCCCTGTTTGCATCGCGTTGCCAGCCCATCAATCCCTTTGGCACCGGCCCAATCAACGCCGATGCCAGGGACTACGCCACTGGCCCACTGTCTCTGGCGCTGCAGCAGGAGAGCGCCGCGTTCAACCTGAACACTTCGGGCGAGCTCTTCGGGGGAGTCGGAGCCGGGGCATTCTCCGTGGCGCTGGGCTATGACTACCGCCGGCAGAAGACGCAGAACGACTTCGCCTCCTGCCCGGGCGCGAGAAATACGCTCGGCAACGCGAACCTGACCGACGAGCAGCGGGAATGCCTCGCAATTGCCACCGACTTCGCCTACCAGTTCGGCAACGACTACGGCGGCGTCAGCACCTTCCATGAAGTCTATGCCGAGCTGGACCTGCCGCTGCTGAGAGGCCGGCCGGGCGCCCAACTCCTGGGCATGAACATTGCCGGCCGCAATACGTGGTACGAGAACAAGGCGGACTACGGCGTGAACATCGTGCCGGGCACCAAGAACTCCGGCTCGCTGGCGACCTGGAAGGCCACGATGGTCTACGATCCCGTACCGGGCATCCGCTTCCGCGGTTCGCATTCACGTGACTCGCGCGCCCCGAACCCGCGCGACCTCTACTACTCCCAGACCTTTGTACCGGGCGGGCCGTTTGGCGGATTCTGCTTCGCCGCGGATTTCAGCACTTCGAGCCCCGTCTGCTTCGTGAACCTGGTGGGTAACGTCGATCTGAAGCCTGAGACGTCCAAGACCACCGCATTGGGCTTCGTGTTCACTCCCGACCAGGTGCCAGGCTTTGAGGCTTCGGTTGACTGGTTCCACGTCAAGCTCAAGGACGCCATCCAGGGCGGCGGTCTGTCCAACCTGTTTGGTTGCATCGCGGGTGGCTCGTGCGACGCGCTGACGTTCAATTCGTACTACTACGATCCGACCCCCCCGGCACCTTTCACCCCTCGTGGAGTTTCGCCCACGCCGGTAAGCGGCTGGGTCACCGGCGAGGAAGCCTACAGGCTGGGCAACGTGGCCAACATCGTTGGGGATGATGAACCCGCCTACAACGGTGGCGTGACCGAGGAGAACGGCTTCGACTTCTCCATCAGCTACTCCAAGGACCTGCCGGACGGCAGCAAGCTGAGCATTCGTTCACTGACCACGCTGGTGACCAAGCAGCTGGTGCAGAACGACAAGAATGGCGCCGTGACCAACGCCCTGAATGCGATTGGCGGCCTCGGTCTGTTCCTGCCTAACTACAATGCGGCAGCTCACATTCGTGGCAACGTGTATGTCACCTGGACCAAGGGCAACTACACCCTGACGCCCAATGTCAGCTGGATCGGCGCGGGCAAGCTGAGCAACACGGCTCTGGGCTGCGCCACGGCGGACTTCTCCAACACGGACTCGCTGTGCAACTGGCTGGCCAATGGGTACTACGCATCAGGGCACCCGGTCGGTCACCCCCTTGCGGGCCAGCCCCAGACTGCCGATGAGGCCGCAGCCCAGCTGAAGGGCTACACCCTGCTGCCTGATGGCGTGAAGAACAAGGTGCCGTCGTATGCAATCTTCGGCCTCAACGCGTCCTACAAGTTTGATGACAACCTGCAATTGTGGGCACAGGTCAACAACCTGCTGGACAAGGCCCCGCCGTTTCTCAACAGCACGGGACCCGCTGGTGCTGCTTACTTCGACCTGCTGGGTCGGGCCTACCGCGTAGGCTTCCGCATGAAGTTCTGAGGCATCAGCCCGCTGGCCGTCCGATGACGGTCGGCGGGTCTTCTTCCAAAGGCCGCGCTTCGAACAGCGCGGCCTTTTCTTTTGCCACCTGCAACTGTGCTTCTATGCCGTGCCCATCGTGCGCGCTAGCATGGCCGCGTGAACATCCACAACGCCGCTGACGAGGTGCAGATCAGCTTCGTCCGCTCTGCCGGCCCCGGCGGCCAGAACGTCAACAAGGTGGCCACCGCCGCGCAGCTGCGCTTTCATGTCGGGCGGAGCGTCCTGCTGGACCCGGCTGCCAAGCATCGCCTGCGCCAGCTCGCGGGCCGGCGGCTCACCGATGAAGACGTGATCCTGATCATCGCGCGCAATCACCGGACTCAGGAAGGCAACCGGCGCGACGCCCTCGAGCGACTCGAAGCATTGCTTGAGGCCGCGCGCCGCGCGCCCGTGCCGCGCAAGGCTACCAGGCCCACCCGCGCATCGAAGGAACGACGACTGGGTTCCAAGGCGCACGCCGGCCGCAACAAGCGCTTGCGCGGCCGTGTGCGTGGCGATGACTGAATCTGCGCCGTACGATCTGCTCGTCGTCGGCGGCGGTGTCAACGGTGCCGGCATCGCCCGCGATGCAGCCGGTCGCGGCCTGTCGGTGTGCCTGGTCGAACAGGATGACCTTGCCGCACACACCTCTTCGGCCAGCACCAAGCTGATCCATGGCGGCCTGCGCTACCTCGAACAGGGCGAGCTCAGACTGGTGCGGGAAGCCCTCGCTGAGCGCGAACGGCTGCTGGCCATCGCGCCGCATATCGTACGGCCGGTGCGTTTCGTGCTGCCGTACATCGACGGGCTGCGACCACGCTGGCTGCTGCGGCTCGGGCTGTTCGTCTACGACCACGCGGGCGGGCGCGAGAAGCTTGCGGCCTCTTCCGCCACGCGGCTGGCCGGAACGCCGCTGGGCATGCCCCTGCGCGAGGGCATCAGCGATGGGTTCGAGTACTCGGACTGCGCCGTCGATGACAGCCGGCTGGTGGTACTGAATGCGATGGATGCCGCCGAACGCGGTGCCGAGGTCCACACACGGCAACGCGTAGTCGCTGTCGAAGGCGCGGAGGCAGAGTGGCGCGTCACCATCGAAGACCGGAAATCCGGTGCGCGCCGGGCACTGCGCGCCCGCACGGTCATCAATGCCACCGGCGCGTGGGTCAATGACTTGCTGCAACTCGCCGGGGTCAAGCCACGCCAGCATCTCCGGCTGGTCAAGGGCAGTCACCTGGTGCTGAAGAAGCAGTACCAGGGTGATCATGCCTACCTGCTGCAGAGCCCCGACCGGCGCGTGGTGTTTGCCATTCCCTGGGAGGAGCACTACACGCTGGTCGGTACCACCGATGTCCCATTCGAGGGGGACCCGGCCGAGGTAACGATCACGCCGGCCGAAACCAGCTATCTGCTGGAAATCCTGAACCGCTTCCTGCGGCGCCCGGCGACCAGTGCGGACATCGTCGGCACGTTCTCGGGTGTACGCCCGCTCTACGACGATGGCAGCCACGCAGCCGCCCAGCAGGTCTCGCGCGACTACCACCTGGAGCTCCAGCACGGCACCGGAGGGGCGCCCAGCCTGTCCGTGTATGGCGGCAAGATCACCACCTACCGGCGCCTGGCGGAGCATGCGCTGACGTTGCTGCTGCCCGAGATGGGCATCGATGCAGGCACGCCATGGACCGGCAGCACGCCCCTGCCCGGCGGCGACCTGCCACGCGCGGACTTCGGCGCCTTCCATGCCCATGCACTGGCGCGCTGGCCGGAACTGCCGCCGCGGCTCGTCACCAGGCTTGCACAGCACTACGGCACGCGCATGGCGCGCATCTTGAACAACGCCCAGCGGCCGGAGGATCTTGGCCACAGCTTTGGCGAGGAGCTCACCTTCGCCGAGGTCCGCTATCTGGTGCAGAACGAGTGGGCGCGCAGCGCCGAGGACATCCTGTGGCGTCGCACACGCCTGGGGCTCGGATTGAGTGAATCAGGCCTGCACGAGCTGCAGGATGCCGTCGCGAAACTGGTCGGGTAGCACCAGTCGCGCATCCGCGGCAACCAGCGCCAGCTCCTCACCGAACACCAGCCGGCCCTCGGAGTCGGCACGGATCACGCCCTGGCGTCGCAGCAGGCCGATGAAGCCTTCAAACAACGAGCGATCGAAGAACTCCGGCAACCGCGAGCCGCTCAATCTGCTCATGCTGCCCGCCATCTCCTGACAGCGCTTGGCCAGTTCACCCTGGGCCATCTTTCCGCTGCCCGTATGCAGCAACAGCGAGATGACCAGGAAGTAGCGCTCGATGGTCTCCCGCATGGGCTGCGCAATCATTGCCAGATGCGACGCCCTGGCGGAGCCGGCAGGCGCGGCACGCCACGCCTGTTCGTTGCCAGCCAGCAGACCTGCATCCCGCAATGCGGCCAGCTGTGCATCGATGGCTGGCGCGAGCTCACCGTTCTGCCAGCGCAGGAACAGCTCGGCCTGCAGGTAGGGGTAAAGCCGCTGCACGATGTGCTGCAGGTCGGCACTGGATTGCACTTCACTGCGGAGCAGGCAGCAGGCAAGCAGCGATGGCAGGGCGACCATGTGCAGCACGTTGTTGCGATACCAGAACATGGAGTCTGCCTGCTGATGCGACAGCACCAGCGCCTGGTCCTGACCATGGCCCAGAAGATCGCGCGCCAGGCCCAGTTCGATGATGGCGGGGGCGTCCAGTTCCGTCACCGTCACGCGATCCGCATACGGTGCGCCACGCAGGATGGCCAGATACGTCTCCAGCTGCTGCTGCAGGTCCTGCCGCAACAGGGCATGGCCGGGCGCCGCGAGCATCGTCAGCGCCAGCAGGTTGACCGGGGTGACCGCTGCGGCGGCGTGAATATTGCGCATGATGCGCTGGGCGAGTTCGTCGACGGTCGTGCCGGAAGTCCCGCCGCGCGCATCCTCGCGCAGGCGGGCACGCCAGTCAGGCATGTGCTGGTCCAGCAATGGCGCAAGCGGGATCGGCTCGCCGATGTTCACATGCACGTGGCCGAAGTTTTCGCGCAGCACCTTCAGGCTGCGCAGGAATCCCCACAGCGACTCCTTCTCCTTGGGCTTGCCGGAGAGCTCATGGACGTAGCTGTTGATCTCCATCACGCGCTCGTACCCGATGTAGACCGGCACGAAGATCACCGGGCGCTGCGGCTGGCGCAGGTAGCTGCGCAGCGTCATCGACAGCATGCCGGTCTTCGGCGGGAGCGACCGGCCACTGCGGCTGCGGCCGCCTTCGATGAAGTACTGCACGGGGTGGCCGCGCGCCATGATGGCGCCGAGATAGCGCATGAAGACCGCCGAATAGATCGGGCTGCCACGGAAGCTGCGGCGCATGAAGAAGGCGCCGCCCTTGCGCATCAGGCGGCCAAGCACCGGCAGATCCAGGTTGTTGCCTGCGGCAATGTGCGGCACCGCGAAGCCGTGCGTATAGATCGCGTAGGGAGTCAGCAGGTCGTCCATGGTGCTGCGATGGCAGGGCACGTACACCAGCTCGTTGCCCGAAGCGATGCCAGCGATCGTCTCGGCATGGGCGACAAAGACGCCGTCATACATGCGGGTCCACAGGCGCTTCAGCACGCGTGAACTCAGCTGCACGAAGCTGTGGGAGTAGTCGGCGGCGATTTCCTCGAAATTCGCCTGTGCCTGCTCCAGTGCCTCGCGCCGCGAGACCTTGCCGCCCGCGGCCTCCTGCGCCACCAGGGTGCGCACGCTGCGCGCGCGCAGCACTTCGGTCAACAGCGTGCGCCGGTGCGACAGATCCGGACCCACATAGGCGGTACGCGAGGCATTGAGCTGCGCAGTCAGCTGGCGGGCCACGCGCCGGGCCGCGAGCCGGTCGGATGTCTGCTCACCCAGCACTGAACGCAGGCTCACACCTGCGCCGAATTCCACCACCGTGTTGCGCCCGTTGAACAGGACGCTGAAGAAGCGGCGCACATTGCCGAACAGTGCCCAATCCTCGGAGAAGGGCAGCCAGTACCAGGGCACGCGCTCGCGACCCGGCGCCCTGCCCCAATACACGGCAACCGGCACCAGCAGCACATCGAACGCGGGGTCGCTGCGCACGGCTTCCAGCATCGTGACCAGCGCGGCCGGCGGGCGGCGGTCCATGCGCGAACTCCAGAAGCCGACCTTCTGCGAAAGCGCGATCAGGGACTGCTGGCGGGACTTCATGCCCGCAGGCAGCAGCCGCTTGCGTGGCCGTGGCAGACCCGCGCGGGCGCAGGCCCGCTGCAGCACCAGCGCGTCGGGCGCACGCACCTGTTCCATCACGTAGCACACGGGGCCCGCGGCCTCGCCGATCCTTTCGGCCGCATCGCGCGGTCGTACCGAGAAACGCAACCAGGGCAGCAGGAACCGGCCGGTGAAGCGGTCCATTCTTGTTCGTTCAGGCGCCTACGGCATGTACAGCGCGCGGCGCGACTCGATCAGCAGATACTGGAAGAGAAAACGCAGGAACGGGATCGCGCTGTGCAACCGGTGGTCGGACTCCACCAGGTGCAGCGCCAGACGATTCTCCTTTGCGAAGCGCATGCTCTGCTCGTAGGGGATCACTTCGTCGCGCCAGCCATGCACCAGCGCGATGGGACAATCCGGCAGGCCGCGGGAAAGTTCCGGGATGCCGGGCATGTAGATCGCCGGGGCCATCAGGAACACTCCCCTGGCGTGCAGCGTCGGCGCTGCGGCCAGCGACACGTATCCGCCCAGGCTCGACCCGACCAGCACCAGATGGCTGGAGAAGTCGCGGCAGAACTCCTGCAGCATCTGCACGCGCTCGTCGGGGTCATCAACACCGCGATAGTCGACCGCGGCCACCTCGTAGCCTTCGGATTCGGCAATCTCGTACAGCGCGCGGATCTTGGTGCCGAAGGGCGTGCCATCGGAGCCGTGCGAGAAGACCACGTGTCCGCGAACCGCCATGCCCTATTCCTGACCGAGCTCGCCGGCCGCAAGCTGGTTGAGGCTGACCAGGCGCGTGGCGCTGCTGCCCGGCCGATGTTCCACCAGCCAGGACAGGCGCGTGCCGCCATGCGCCGGCTGGTAACCGTAGATCAGGCGGAACACTGCTGCAGCCTGCTGTGCGGGGCCATTGAGGCGCTCATCGCAAAGCACGAAGTAATGGCGATTGCGCTCCATGCCCGCGAAGGCCCCGGCTTCGGCATGACGCTGCAGGAAGACCTCGACCTGGCGGCTCACGCGTTCCCGACTGCGGGGCGTATTGCCCTCGATCACGACCCAGCGCGTACCGTGCTCGATGCTCGCGGCCAGCTGCAGCGCGAAGCGTCGCGCGCTCAGCAGTCGTGCATCGGGCCCCTGCCCCAGCTCGCCCGCAAGCGTGCAATACGGCACCTCGTCACGCTGGGGCGAACGCGTGGCACGCAGGGCATTCACGCCACGTTGCGCAAACCGCTCACGCTGGTGCCGATCGATCCAGACCGACGGTGTGGCTGAAGGCCGCAGCAGCGAAGGCGCACCTTCGAGCCAGACCTCCGGCGCGCCTTCGCGCAGCAGGGTGCCGATGGCCGCAGCCGAAGGCGGAAACTGCACCGTCTGGCCCAGCAGCGGATCCTGCATCGTGATGCGGGGGAAGAACATCAGCGCATCGGAGCTGTGGAAGGGCCAGTCGGCCAGGCCATCCAGGGCAACCTGTGCAGTGGTCCAGCGGGCCGGTGGATCCACCAGCAGCAGCGCATGGTGCCTGCGGCAGAAGCGCGCGCCAACCACCAGCACGCTCATCCCCAGATCGCGATCCAGCGCCGGCGGCGGCAGGTAGAGAAAATTGAAGCGCGGGCCGTCCCTCAGCGCGAACATGCCACTGCGCTCGGCTTCCGAGCCGATCAGGTCATAGTCCGACAGCCACTGCCCGTCGTCGCCGTCGTCATTGCATTCCACGTAATCGATGAGTTCGCGCGCGCCGACACCGCGCGTGATGTCCGGCCTCGACCGCGGCAGGGGGCCTGCCACCCGCACCAGCTGCGACACGGCCAGCTTGCCGGACACATCGCGGGACGATCCCGGCAGGATGGAAACGCGCCGGAAGATTTCCTGCGCCTCGACCAGTTCAGAACCGCGCGCACGTACCCGCTGCACCACCAGATTGAACAGATCCTGGTCGTGGGGGCTGATGCCATCGTGGTCAACCGAGGCGCGCAGGAATTCGTGGCCGCCGGGGCTGACTCCCACCAGAGTCAGCCGTTCGCCACCAGCCGGCAGTTCAATGGTGGGCGCGCGCCCATTCGCCACCACGCGCACGATGACCGCCTGCCGGCCACCCTGCTCGAAGAACTGCTCGACGGCATGGGGCATCAGCGAATCCGACCAGAGCCCGCCGAACCGCTGCTGGAACTGGGCGAAGGTCTCGACCGGAACCGCTTCGTTCACCGGCCCCTTGAGCGTTCTGCCGACAAAGGCCACGACGCCAACCGGGCCGGGCTCAAGCGCCACACCCAGGGGTGCTGCGAGATAGGGAATGGATTGAGCAGGCCCGGCTCCCATGCCGCTGCCAGCGGATCCGGGGCCTTGCTGTGCCTTCACGGGGCCTCTTTACCCGGCCTGCCGAACTGCCCCGGCCTGGGCCTCGCGCTGCTTGTGCTCGAGTGCTGCACGCGCGGCTTCTTCCTGCTTGCGGGCAATCTCTTCAAGCATGATGCGAAGCCATTCCGAGAGCTGTGCCATGCAGCGAAGAATAGCCTATGTGCGCGGCACCTGTCGCTCCTCGGCAACCATGTCCTGCACGTCGTTCTGCGATTCAAGCGCCGGATCATCGGCGCCATCCCAGTTGGAACCCTCGGGCACCCGATTCTCCACGCGCATCGCCGCAGCGATCACTTCGGCTTCGGTTTGCTCATTCGTGGAAACCGACAGCACCAGGCCGCGTGGGTCCTGTGCAATCTGCTCGACGCGCTGCCAGTCGATCGTCTCCTGTCGCGCGGTGAGCTGTTGCTGGACCTGCGGACTCAGGGTCCTGGACAGCAGCTTGGTCCGCGACTTCTCCCAGTCGCGCTTGTCGTCTTCCTGCGCGCCGTAGGCCTGCAGGACCAGCTGATCCGCATGCCAGCCAAACACGAACGGCTGGTTCACCACGGTTACCTGCGTACCCACCTTCACCATGCCATAGAGCTGTTCCACATCCTCGGGGTAGAGACGGATACAACCATGACTGGCACGCAGACCAACGCCATATGGCTTGTTGGTGCCGTGGATCAGGTAGGTGGGCCAGCCCAGCGTGAACTTGAACTTGCCGAGTGGATTGTCGGGACCGGCCGGCACCACCGCCGGAATCGGATCACCGTTCTCCTCATGCTCCTTGCGGATCGAAGCCGTGGGTCGCCACACCGGGTCCTTCTGCTTGGCCACTACCTTGGTCGTGCCTTCAGGGGTCGACCAGCCGATCTTGCCGATGCCGATCGGGTAGGTATAGACGACCTGTTTCTGGTCCTTCTCGACCGGCGGGAAATAGAAGACGCGCAGCGCGGCCAGATTCACCACGATGCCCTGCCGCTTGGCCACCGGCAGCACGAACTGTGTGGGCACCACAACCTCGCGACCTGCACCGGGCAGCCACGGATCCACGCCGGGATTGGCGCGCGCCATTTCCTCGTAGCCCACGTCGAAGCGCCGCGCGATATCCGACAGCGTGTCGTTCTTGCCGACGACGGTCACCTGCAACTGGCCGACCACATCCTGGCCGGGTTCAATCTCGAAGCGATGCGTAGCCAGAGGCGGGTCGAATTTGGGCTCTGGTGGCGCGGGCGGGGGCACCTCCACGACTACCGGGGGGGCGGGAGGCTCATAGGGTGGTGCCACCAGCGAACAGCCCTGCAACAGCACGGCAAGCCCCAGCGGCAGGACTCGGGTCGGTTTCATGGGGCGATTATGGCAGCGAACCCGGGCTAAAGAAGCAGGGGTTGGTCTGGAAGTTCATTTCGCGCTGCGGCATGCGGCGGCGGCGGCGGATGCTGATCCAGCAGACGCGCCACGCCTTCGATTGCCGCCATGGCGCCGGCCTCCTGGCGGCCGGCACGGAATTCCGTCTCCAGCTGCCTGCACAGGGCGTCCCATTCGGCTTGGGGCACGGCGCGCGCGAGGCCGCGGTCGGCAACGATTTCCACCGCATGCTCGGCATGCAGCACGTAGATCAGTACGCCGTTGTTCTGCTCCGTATCCCACACCTTGAGCAGCCCGAATATCTCCAGTGCACGCTCACGCGGGGTCAGCCCCGCGATCAGATCACCGACATCCAGCGCGTGTTCGACGACGAAGCGCACTTCACCGTGGTGACGGCGCTCGATCTCTCCAATGCGTTGCTCGATACGCGCCAGCAGTTCGCGCGGGTAGCGCAGGCGCAGGACCCAGTACGGCATCAGCAAATGGCGCAGGATGCGCAGCATCTCACCATCGCCCCGAGGCGCCACCGCCCCCAAACCCGCCACCACCGCCGCGGAAGCCACCGCCTCCGAAGCCACCGCCGCGAAATCCCCCACCCCCCAGCCCGCCCATGCCACCGAAGCCACCAAGACCACCACCGGAGCGGGGCCAGCCCCGGCGCGTGGCAAGGCCAATGAACATCGCGAACAGCCAGGCGAGTACGCCGCCAGCTATGGCAATGCCGAGCAAATGCGACAGCAGCCAGATGGCCCCGCCGGTCAGCCCGCCAGTCGCCAGCGATCCCAGGGTGCGACCCAGTACGGCGCGCAGGATGGCACCAAACACCAACACACCCATGAACAGGAAAGGCAGAAACCCGAAGAGACGGTCGCCCGAAGTGCGCCAGCTTCGATCCGGTGGCGGCAATGGCTCACCATCCACAACCTGCATGATGCGCGTCAAACCGGCACTGACCCCGCCGTAGATGTCGCCCTGCCGGAACAGCGGCTTGATCGCTTCGTCGATGATGCGGAATGCAATCGCATCCGGCAGCGCGCCTTCAAGACCGTAGCCCACCTCGATGCGCACCGCGCGATCCTGCAGCGCCACCAGCAGCAATACCCCGTCGTCGGATTGCTCGCGGCCGAGCTTCCATGCATCGACCACCCGGATCGAATACTGCTCGATGGCCTCCGGCTGCGTGGTTGGCACGATGAGCAGCGCGACCTGTGCGCCCTTGCGCTGCTCGAATGCCGCAAGCTTGCCATCCAGTTCGACCTGCTGGCCCGCCGTGAGCGTGCCGGTCAGATCCATGACGCGCGCCTGCAGCGGAGGTACCGGCTGCAGGTTCTGGGCCAGCGCCATGCCGGGCGGCAGGGCCGCCACAAGCAGGACAGCCAGCAGCGCGCGAATCATTTCGTGCCGAAATCCACCGTCGGTGGCCTGGCGATCTCCGCCTCGTTCTCGACCGTGAAGTTGGCCTTGGTCTTGTGGCCGAACATCTTCGCAGTGAGGTTGCTCGGGAAGGAGCGCACCGTGGTGTTGTACTGCTGTACCGCTTCGATGTAACGCGTGCGGGCCACGGCGATGCGGGCTTCGCGGCCGTCCCATTCGAGTGCTAATAAACGAGGCATCGGATCTCCTGGTCACGACGCGTCGCATCGTAACACGGGTTGGGGACGCGGTGCGTCCCGAAGTTTAAATCGACAGACAACGATGTGCGTGCCAGTTGGCTCAGCGGACGCGGGAGCGTCCCAGTCGCGCGTTCCACGCAGAGCACGGCTACGCGTGAGGAAACGAGAAACTTAAAAGCTGTCGCCCAATTGCACCCCCAAGGTCTCGAGCGCGTAACCGCGGCCGAGATGCCCGACATCTCTCCAGAATAATATGCGAGGCGTCGATTGCGTAGC
>CAYWDZ010000039.1:0-19477 GCA_964456255.1 uncultured Steroidobacteraceae bacterium
CGATTCCTCGCCACCGCCGCCGCCGGCGACTATGGCTTCGGCATCGCCACCCACCGTGCAGCTGGATGGCAAGATGCTGTTCCAGCAACGTTGCGGCATGTGCCATCAGGGAATCGGCATGGCGGTTTCATTGCTGTCGCGTCGACCCGGCGATACCAGCAACGGGCTGCTCGAACAGCGCAAGGATCTGGTGCCGGAATTCGTGACCGTGGTGACGCGCACCGGCATCGGCAACATGCCGCGTATCGCGCGTGGCGAAGTCAGTGATGCGGAGATGCAGGCCATTGCCAGCTATCTGGCGCAGGCGAAGCAGTGAGCGGCTCGCGCTTCACGCGTCGCGACGTTCTGGCCGGAGCAGGAGTCGTGCTGGCTGGCAGCCTTGTGTCTGCTGCGCAGCAGGGCACGGAAGAGAAGATGGGTTCCACGCCTGCAGCGGGCAGGACGGTCATCCTTCAGGGTGGCGGGCAGGTCGTGCCCGCAGAATTGATCGCGCGCTTTGCCGCCCGTGATGCGCGTGTAGTCCAGCTTGAGGCTGATCCAGTTCGACAATGGCGCGGATCGCAGGCGGGGTTACTGGCCGCACGCGATACCAGGCTTCTGGGTGTGTCTTCCTGGCCCGAATACCTGCTGGTGCGGGGCCTTGCCGAGGAATCCGGCCGGCGCGTGCGATATCAGCGTCAGGACGCGCACGCTGGCGCAATGCTCTGGCTCGTTAGCTGAGCAGTTTTCGCGTCCAAAGCCGGTCAGTTTCGACCGGCCAATCAATCAGTTGTCTGTTGCTTCGGCGCAGCATGACCCGTTGAGGTCGTGGCGTTGCGCGACCTGAAGAGCTTCCACATCTGCACAACGATTGCAGGTGGGGCAGATCCATATGGTTGTTTTGGCCATACATCATTTGCTTGTGCACCGCCGAAGCCGCGCGCTATGGTTGCTGCACTGTGCAGTTAATGAAGTCCCTGTAATCGTTCTTAACGGAAAGACTACCAACGGCCATTTTCATCGGTTGGCCACCACTTTTCAGGAGGTTTCGCATGAAGTCTCGCAATCATGCTCGTGAGAGCAGCAGTCTGAATTGGGCAGCGCGTGCGCTGCTGGCGGCCAGCACACTTTCCGGTCTGGTCATTTCGAATGCGCAGGCAGAGGAGGCCACCGAGCTGACGGAAATCATCGTCACCGGCACGCGCATCGTGGTTCCGAACCAGACCAGCACCAGTCCGATCCTGACCATCACCGCTGACGACATGAAGACCGGTGGTCGTCGCGACGTCACGGAGATGCTGGATCTGCTGCCGCAGGTGAACAGCAATTCTCTGGGGCAGGATCTTGGCAACAAGACCAGTGGCCTGACTTCGGCAGGTGGCGTTGCCACCGCCGACCTGCGTGGCCTGGGCCCAAGCCGCACCCTCGTGCTGGTCAATGGTCGCCGGCTGGGCACCGGTTCGCCGCAGACTGTCATCCAGTCGCCGGCGCCGGACATCGACCAGATTCCAGGTGCGCTGATCGAGCGCGTCGACGTGGTCACGGGCGGCGCATCAGCTGTCTACGGCTCGGATGCAATTGCCGGTGTGGTGAACTTCGTCACCAGAAGGGACTTCGAAGGCCTGGAGCTGGATGGCCAGATCGGCGGCAACTGGCACAACAACAACAACGGGTTTGCGCGACAGCGTGTGGAGGATGGCGGATACACGGCGCCACACGGCACCGCCTGGGATGGCAAGACGGTTGACCTGACCCTCACGGCCGGCGCCAACATACTCGACGGTCGCGGCAACGTGACCGGCTACTTCGGCTACCGGTCGATGAATCCGGTCGTCAGCTCGCAGCGCGATTTCGGCAGCTGCGAACTGGACTACGTCGGTACCCTGGACGATGTGTACTGCTGGGGGTCGGCAAACGGCAACCTGTTCTATCCGCACAATGCCACGGCAAACCCGACTGACGATGCCTGGTCGGTGGTGGGCAACCAGTTCCAGCCGTGGACGGGCGATGACCTGACCACCACGCCTCCGCAGATCATCAATACCCAGCACTACATCTACATGCAGCGCGGCGACAAGCGCTACAACGCCGGGTTCATGGGCCACGTGGACATCAACGACTATGTGAAGCCCTATGTGGAGTTCTCGTTCATGGATGACCGCACCCATCAGGAAGTGGCGCCCACGGCACTGTTTCTCTATTCCAATCCACTCTCCGATGACGGCAGCTATCTCATCAACTGCAGCAATCCATTGCTGAGCGCACAGCAGGCATCCCTGATCTGCACGCCCGGCCAGATTGCGGCCGATGCGCTCGATCCGGGTTCCGTGAGTGAACACGTGGACATCGGTCGACGCAATGTCGAAGGCGGTGCGCGCACCTATGAATTCCAGCACACCAACTACCGCATGGTTGGCGGCCTGAAGGGCCGTCTGTCGGACGCGTGGACCTACGACGCCTACGGCCAGTACTACTACACAAGCTTCTCGAGCATCAACGGCCAGGACTTCGGTTTTGACAAGATTGCCAATGCCCTGCAGGTGACCACCGATGGCAACGGCAACCCGGTGTGCATCTCGGGCGGAACCTGCGTGCCCTACAACATCTTCGAGGATGGCGGTGTCACTGAGGACGCGCTGACTTACCTGACGACTGTCGGCACGGCTACGGGCAATACGCAGCTGAAGACAATCCATGCGGACTTTACGGGCGACCTCGGGGCTTACGGCCTGAAGCTGCCCACGGCCGACCAGAGTGTCGCTGTCAACGTGGGCTACGAGTATCGCCAGGAGCATGTGACCTACCTGCCGGATGCGGCCTACGAGAGCGGCCTGATCGTCGGCACCGGCGGGGCCTACCCGCGGATCGACAACGGCGTTTCGGTGAAGGAGATCTTTGGCGAGGTGCGCGTGCCGCTTGCCTCCATGCTTCCCGGCATCCACGACCTGGTGGCCGATGCCGGCTATCGCCATTCCAAGTACTCGCAGTCCGGCGGGGTCAACACCTACAAGCTCGAACTGCAGTACGCGCCGGTCGAGGATTTCAGGTTTCGCGCGTCCTACAACCGCGCCATCCGGGCGCCGGCCATCGTGGAGCTTTTCAACCCGCAGCTGGTGGGCAAGATCCAGTTCGCCGGGGGAGACCCCTGCGCGCCGAGCGAGGACGATGGCCTGCTGCACGCGACTTTTGAAGAGTGCGCACGTACAGGCGTGACGCAGGCGCAGTACGACAACATGTCGATTCCGCAGGCCGTGGCCAATCAGCTCACGCAACTGCAGGGCGGCAACCCTGATCTGAAACCGGAAAGGGGCGATACCTATACGCTCGGTGTCAATCTGCGGCCCGCGGCCCTGCCCAACTTCACGGGCAGCATCGACTACTACCACATCAAGATGAAGAACCTGGTTGGCGCACTGGATGCGCAGGTGATCATGTCGAACTGCCTGACCACGGGAGATCCGACTTTCTGCAGCCAGCTCAGCCGTCATCCCATCAGCGGGACGCTGAATGGTGCCAGTGTTGCCGGCGGCGGTTACATCATCCAGACGAACGTCAACATCGGTGCGGGAACCCTTGACGGCATCGACCTGCAGTCCACGTACAAGTTCGACCTGGGTGATCACGGCAGCGTGCGCGTGATGCTGAACGGCGCCTACCAGCTCAAGAACACCACCACCAATATTCCTGGCGGCGGCACCTACGATTGCGCGGGTCTGTTCGGAGCAACCTGCCAGACCGTGAACCCGAAATGGCGCCACAGCCTGCGCGGCTCCTGGGACATGATGAATGACCTGTCGCTGGCGCTCACCTGGCGGTTCCTGGGCTCCTCGAGGCAGGACAACAACGACTCCGATCCGCTGCTGTTTGAATCGGCACTGGGCGACGTGGCGATCTTTCGCGCGAAGCTCCCGGCGGTCAGCTACCTTGATCTGACCGGGACCTGGGATGTCAGCAGGAACCTGCAGGTGCGTTTGGGCATGAACAACCTGTTCGACAAGGATCCGCCCATTGTTCCGGCCGACATCGCAGCGGGCGGTTCGCCGAACTACTACGAGTCCTACGACGGCCTTGGTCGTCAGGTGTTCGCGGCAATCACGGCCAAGTTCTGATCGCCAGCGCGATCGGGGATGACTGACATGGGGCGGCCTGCCAGCAGGCCGCCCCATCTTCTTTGCAGCAAGTCAACGCAAGTCGGGGGCGCCAGTTGGCGCTCGCGGACTCTTCAGTCAGCCAGATACCGGTCCGACACATCCTTGTCGCAGGGCACCTTCGCAAAGTCCAGGTCCGGGCGATGGTCCCACAGCATGTCCAGCGTGGCAGGAGCCGCCAGGAACTCGGGATCTTCCATGGTGAGCTGGTAGCGCAGATGCAGGTGGTCGGGCGTCAGGCTCAGGCGTTCCACCGTGTGCTTGTTCGCGCCGCCAGGAATACCCGAAAAAACTCCCGACACATGGGGCGTGTAGCCCACCGTGTCGATCACCAGCGCTTCGCCTTCCCAATGACCAATGGAATGGCCGAACAGCGAGGGCTTGAGCCCCGCGGGATGCTGCTTCTGATCCAGATGCACTTCACGCACGGCCTGGTCGCCGGAATTGTCGAAACGGAATTTCACGCTCTTCGCGCTGACCTCGATCAGGCGGAATTCATTGATGGTAGCCAGGAAGGGGATGGGCTCGATATCGCAGGCGCCCACCAGCTCACCGGCCTTCGCGGCGTCGGTCAGCTTCCACTGTCCGCGCACCACGCCGAACACCTTGCCGGTCTCGGCCAGTGAAGGCGCCCACTTCCCGGCGATGCTGCTGGCCGGCTTCAGTTCCAGCGCCGGACCATTGCGCCGGTACATGGGGTGCACCTTGCCATCGGCGGTGGTGACGACATCGAGGCCGCGCACCGTGCGGTCGGCTCCATGGCGGTTGGGATTGGCGCGCACCAGCACATGTGTGCCCGGCTTCAGGGCATTGCGATCGAGGCCGTCGACCAGTGCCTGCGTGACTGCCAGTCCTTCGACCTGCTGCAGCTTCGTGCCACCTTTCTCGTTGGTAGTCTTGACGATCAGATAGATGTGCGGATTCTTCCAGTCGAGGCGGCTGACGGTGCCCTCGATCGTGATTTCGCGCGATGAGTCAAATGCGGCCTGGCTGTGATGGGCCAGCGCCGGGGCGGCACACGACAGCGCGCAGACGGTCAGGATGAGATGAATTGCCTGCTGCACTCGGCGCAAGGTAATCATTGCTGCTTAACCCCCAAACGGATTGCAGACATCCTAGCGCACGATGCTGGTCAGCGCAGGCCGGCCAGGCAGCGGCACTACGGGATGGGCGGGATGCCCAGCGACCTGAAGCGCCCCGTCGATCCCTTGGCGCTCGAGTCGCCAAAGACGATGCGGTCCTTGCCCGTCTCCTTGGCTTCGTACAGCGCGCTGTCGGCGCGGGCAAAGATGCCCGTCCAGCCCGAGTCTGCCGGGCTGCAGCAGGCTATCCCGATGCTGGCGGTGAAGTGCACCGGACCCCTGGGAGATTCCACGGCAGTGGTGTTGATGCAGTCGCGGACCCTGCGGGCCACTTCAAGCAGGGATTCGGCGGTAAAGGCTCCGGGACACAAGAGCGCAAATTCCTCGCCGCCCAGGCGCGCCGCGAGGTCGTCCCGCCCGCGCAGCAGCTCACCCAGGACCTTTCCAACCGTACGCAGCACCTGGTCGCCGACCTCATGGCCGAGGCGATCGTTGATCTGCTTGAAATCGTCCAGATCCAGCAGGATCAGGGCATAGCCTTCGCCGCTCTGGCGCAGGCGCTTGTGGAGCGCTTCGCAGCGCTCGGTGAAGACCCGCCGGTTCGCGAGGCCAGTGAGGAAATCGGTTGTGCTTTCCTTGAGCAGCTTGGCGTTGCTCAACTCCAGCGCGCCCTTGGCAGCGGTCAGTTCGGTGATGTCGGTCACCAGCACGAAGAAGCCGCGCACGGCGCCATTCTCGTCCCGGTCGGGCAGGTACTGCGCCTCGGTGTCCCGCGCGATGCCATCCAGGCCAACGTTGCGGCGCTGGAATCGCTGCGGCTCCCCGGCAAGTGCGGCGTAGGCGTGCGGGCTGTTGAGCGTGAAGAACCTGTCGCCGAGTACTTCGCGGAAATGCCTGCCAAGCATCTGCTGGGGGGACAGACCGGAGTAGGCGCGGTAGGCCTCATTGGCGAACTCGCAGCGAAGCTCGGTGTTCCAGTACCCGATCAGCGCCGGTATGTGGTCTGCGATCCGCTGCAGACGGCGCTCCATCTGGGCATGCTTCTGTTCGGAAGCCGAGGCGGCGTCCAGCCGGCGCTGGCTTTCCAGTGACATCTCCCGCGCGTGGATGAGTTCCTGCACGAGGAGGGCGAATTCGTTCCAGGTGTCCAGCTCCCCGGAGGTGAATTCCCGGGGTCGGGTATCCATGGCGCACAGGGTGCCGATCGCTGCGCCGCTGCGGGTATGGATCGGAACGCCGAGGTATGCGCGCGCATGCGGCGGGCCCGCCACCAGTGGATGCGCGGCATACAGCGGGTCGGCGAGAGTGTCCGCAATGACCAGCGCCCGGCGCTGATCCACCACCCGCGTGCAGAAGGAGACGTTGCGGGGAACCTCGGTCGCCTCCAGTCCAACGCGGGCCTTCAGCCATGCGCGTTGTTCGTCCACCAGCGAGATCACTGCTATCGGGACGCCGAGACTTCTGGCAGCCAGGCGTGTCACCCGGTCGTAGGCGTCTTCCGGCGGAGTATCCAGAATGCACAGGTCGCGCAGCTCCGACAGGCGCAGCAGTTCTCCAAGCTCCCTGCTGGAGAAGTCGGGCCTCGGTGATGGCGTAGAGAGTCGATCCATGACGGCTAGAGGCGCAATGCGTTTACGGTTTGCGGGCACTCACCAGTGAATAATAGCCGCCACCGGTACGTTCTGCCGCCACGTCCACAAAACCGGCACTGCCCAGAATGTCGCGGAATTCGGCCAGGGAGTATTGCTTGCCCAGCGTGCCCACCAGCATCAGCAGGCTGAACGCGGCGGCAGGGAAGGGGCCGGTGTAGTCGTCATCCATCAGGATCTCGTTGAGGAAGATGCGGCCGCCGCTGGGCAGCGCCTCGAAGCTCTTCCTCGCCAGCAGGCGGCAGGTCTCATCCGACCAGTCATGAAACACGTTGGAAAAGAAGTGACCGTCGTGCCCGCGCGGCCAGGCTTCGGTAAACATGTTGACCCCGGCGGTGGTGACCTGCTTGCCCATGGCGGCGCGGTCGATGTACTTCTGCGCTTCGATGGCCATTTCCTTCAGGTCCATCAGCACCACCTTGAGCCCCGGATGAGCCCGGGCGATCTCGATGCCGTAGACGCCCGAGCCGCAACCCACATCCATGAGCGACTTGAGTTCGCCGAAGACGCCTTGCGCGGCAGCACCAAGTGCCGGCGCCTGGCTGTGGGCATGCATGAACGTGGCAATGCCTTGCGCTGCTTCCTGGGACATGGTGCCGCGTTCCCATTCCGAAGGTCGCGAGGTGACGTCGCCGGAACCCTCGCCCACGTCGCTGGGTCGCTTGCCGGTGCGCAATGCCTCCAGCAGGCGCGTGCGCACGGTCTGGTTGAAGTCGATCTGCGTGGTGAAGTGACCCCAGAAGCCTTTGGCGCCGGGGTGCAGCCAGGTGCGCGCCAGGTGGGTGGCGCGCCATTTGCCCAGCCGCTTCTCGACCAGGCCCATGGAGCACAGCGCCGCCAGGTTCATGCTCAAGGCACGGGCGTCGACATGCAGCCGGGTCGCCAGTTCTTCAGTCGTCAGGGGCGCATCGCTCAGGGCCTGGAAGGTGCCGACCTCGATATTCACGTTCACGACTGGCAGCCGGAACTGCGACAACCAGATGTCCCAGATCGCGCTGTCGTCGTTGGTTGGTGGCAATGCGCTCATCAATCTACCCCCTGCGTTCTTGTTACCCGGGTGCTGTGCGGAGCCGGGGAATGCATCATGCCAGCAAGGCGGCATAGTGCAATGGCATTGGCTGATTGCACGCGCGGCCACCAGCTGTGGGATGCCCAGACGAATGACTTCGAGCGCGCGTTGCCGTGCGACGCATTGTCCAGGATCCAATCGGTCGCCTGGGCCCCGCACATTTTCCTGCAGTTGCGGCACGTCCGCCGGTATAGCATCCACCTCCGATGAAGCATGCAGTTGAACCTGCCAAGAATCGGCAAACTCGGGCGCGACGCGTGCGCCGGGCAGGCACAGGATCCGCGTCCGCGCGGGGCCTGATGCTGGAGTTCCTGGGTGCCGCCGGTACCGTCACCGGCTCGAAGACCCTGCTCACGTACGGTGATCGCCGCCTGCTCATCGATTGCGGGCTGTTCCAGGGCTACAAGAACCTCAGGCTGATGAACTGGGAGCCGCCGGCATTCGATGTGGCCAGATTGCCCGCTGTCGTGCTCACGCATGCGCACATCGATCATTCGGGAGCGCTGCCGCTGCTGGTGCGGCAGGGATTTCGCGGCAGGATTCTTGCGACTCCTGCCACGATTGAAGCCTGCGCGATCATGCTGCCGGACAGCGCGCGGCTGCAGGAGGAGGACGCCGAATACCTGGGGCGGCATCACCGCTCGCGGCACGCACGTCCCCTGCCGCTGTACACCGAAGCGGATGCCAACCACGCTCTGCAGCTGTTCGAGCCGCTGCCATTTCATTCCGGGCTCAAATTGCCGGGCGGATTGCAGCTGCAACTCCAGCCCGCCGGACACATCCTGGGCGCAGCGTCCGTGCAGATCACGCTCGGCGGCACGAGCGTGCTGTTCTCTGGCGATCTGGGCCGGCCTGATGATCCGCTGATGCGCGCCCCGCAGCCGCCCGGTCGGGCGGACTACGTGATCATGGAATCCACCTACGGGGATCGGCTGCACGGCGACGCCGATCCGGTTGCCATGCTTGGTGACATCATCCGTCGGGTACACGCGCGCGCCGGCACCGTGATCCTTCCGGCGTTCGCGGTGGGCCGGGCCCAGGCGCTGCTGTATGCGATTCATTGCCTCAAGACCAGCCACCGGATTCCGGATGTGCCCGTGTATCTGAACAGTCCCATGGCCATCGACATGACAGCCATCTACCACCGCCATCGCACCGAACACCGTCTCTCGCGTGAGCAATGCGCGGGCATGTGCCAGGTAGCCCGCATGGTGCGCACCGCCGAGGAATCCCGCGCGCTGAATGCCGGAGGCGAACCGGCGATCATCATTGCCGGCAGCGGCATGGCCACCGGCGGCAGGGTGCTGCATCACCTGAAGGCCATGGCGCCGGACTCGCGCAATGCCATCGTGTTCGCGGGCTTCCAGGCTGGAGGCACGCGCGGCGCACGGCTGCTGGCCGGAGAACGTCGCATCCGCATTCATGGCGAGGAGGTCGACATCAACGCCGAGGTGCTGTCCCTGCCGGGCATGTCGGCCCATGCCGATGCGGGGCAGCTGATGAGCTGGCTGAAGACAGCGGAATCCGCGCCCCGTGGCGTGTTCCTGAACCATGGCGAACCCGGCGCCGCCGACGTACTGCGCCAGCGCATCGAGCGCGAACTGGGCTGGGCGGTGACCGTGCCCCGGCTCGGCCAGCAGGTGGCGATCGGCGCATGAACGGGGAATCCCTGAAGCTGAGGCTGCTGGGTATCGACACCCAGCAGGAGCACACGGTGTACATGCACCGCAATTGTCACGTGTGCCGCTCGGAGGGCTTCGATTCGCTGGCCCGTGTGGAGGTGGAGATCAACGGGCGGCATCTGGTCGCGACGCTCAATGTGGTCGATGGAGATCTGCTGGCGCCGGGTGAGGCGGGGCTGTCACAGCGGGCTGCTCAGGAACTGGGTGGCCGCGATGGCGATCCGGTCGTGATCCAGCACGCTCGCACGCTGGATTCACTCAGTGCCCTGCGCGCCAAGATCTATGGCCACAGGCTGGGCTACGAGGCGCTGCACTCCATCATCACGGACGTGGTGCATGGCCACTACGCCGACGTGCACATTGCCGCCTTTCTCAGCGCCTGCGCCGGAGGGCGCATGGATCTGCAGGAGACCACGGACCTGACGCGCGCCATGGTGGATGCCGGGGAGGTGATCAACTGGGGTCGCCCCATGGTGCTGGACAAGCACTGCGTTGGCGGCTTGCCCGGGAACCGCACCACCCCCATCGTGGTGGCAATCGTGGCGGCGGCCGGCTATCTCATCCCGAAGACCTCTTCACGGGCCATCACTTCGCCGGCCGGCACGGCCGACGTGATGGAAACCATGACCACGATCGAGCTGGACGTGGCCAGCATGCGTCGTGTGGTCGAGCGCGAGGGAGCGTGCCTGGTGTGGGGCGGGGCGCTCACGCTGAGCCCGGCAGATGATCTGCTGATCCGGGTGGAGCGACCATTGGATCTGGACAGCGACGCCCAGCTCGTGGCCTCGGTGCTGTCGAAGAAGATAGCTGCCGGCGCGACGCACGCGCTGATCGACATCCCGGTTGGCCCCAGCGCCAAGCTGCGCAGCGAACGCGATGCGTCCACCCTGCAAACCATGCTGGAGCGCGTCGCCGCTGCCAGCAACCTGAAGCTCAAGGTGGTGCGGACCGACGGAACGCAACCGGTGGGCCGCGGCATCGGCCCGGCCCTCGAGGCACATGACGTGCTGGCCGTGCTGCGCGGTGATGCCACGGCGCCGCAGGATCTGCGGTCGCGTGCGCTTGATCTGGCGTCCGAATTGCTGGAATTCAGCGGTGACGGCGCCGCGGGTCAGGCGCGCGACCTGGCGCGCAGCCTGCTGGACAGCGGCGCGGCCTGGAAGAAATTCCAGGGCATCTGCGCAGCCCAGGGCGGCTTCCGTGAACCGGGCGTGGCCACGCTGCAGCGGCCGATTCCGGCCCAGCGGGCAGGATATGTGGCGGCCATCGACTGTCGCTGCCTTGCGCGGGCGGCGAAGCTGGCGGGCGCGCCCACCACGGTCACCGCGGGACTGGAGCTGCACGTGAAGCTCGGCGACTGGGTCGAGCGCGGGCAGGCGTTGTTCACCTTGCATGCGGGTGCCCCTGGCGAACTGGCCTACGCGCTGCAATACGTGGCCGGGCATCCGGCCGTGTATCTCACGGATGAGCTGTCCGCATGAAACCCATGCTGCTGGCGATGCCGGGCAACGAGCGCATGGCCGCGGCGCTGTGCCGCTTGCTGCCTGCGGATGAGTGCCCGGTCACCGTGCGACGTTTTCCGGACGGCGAGTCCTGTGTGCGCATCGAAGGGCAGGTCCGCGATCGACACCTGATTCTGCTGTGCACGCTCGACCGCCCGGATGAGAAGCTCATTGCCCTGATGTTGCTGGCGGGCGCGGCACGCGAAGCCGGCGCAGCCAGCGTCGGCCTCGCGGCTCCCTATCTGGCCTACATGCGTCAGGATCGTCGCTTCCATGATGGCGAGGCCACCAGCGCGCGCCATGTGGCCGCATGGATTTCGCGCCAGGTGGACTGGCTGGTGACTGTTGACCCGCATCTGCACCGGATCACGCAGCTGTCGGACGTGTACGGGATTCCCAACCGCGTGGTGCACGCCTCGCAGGCCATTGCGCAGTGGATCCGTGCCCACGTAGCCAGCCCGCTGTTGATCGGGCCGGACGAGGAAAGCGCCCAGTGGGTGGCCGATATTGCCCGCCAGATCGGAGCCCCGTTCGAGGTGCTCAGCAAGCTGCGTCGCGGAGATCGCGACGTGGCGGTCTCCATGCCCACCGTGACGCAGCTGCCCGGACGATCGCCGGTACTGGTCGATGACATCGTCTCGACGGCGCGCACCATGATCGAATCCGTCAGGCACGCACACGAATGCGGCCTGGCGGCGCCAACCTGCATCGCAGTCCATGCGATCTTTGCCGAGGACTCGTTGCGGCAGCTGCAGGAAGCAGGCGTCGCACAGGTCATCAGTACCGACACCATCCCGCATGCCACGAATGGCATCTCCGTGGCGGAGCTCCTGGCTGTGGCCATGCGCGAGCTGTGTCCGGCGAGCCGGGAGCAGCAGTGAGGAGCGGGAAGTGGGATCAGTGGCAGCTGGTCAGCATCCTGGGTGGGCTGATCCATCCTTGATTTACCATAATATACATTATGCGAAGTACGATAACTCGAAGGGATTCGCCGGCTCTCGATGCCTTCATCGAAGCCTTGCGCCGGCCGGTTCCGCACGGCGTGTTCAATCCCTGGCGGGATATCGACTCTGGTACCGATCTGGCGGCTGATGCAGCCCTGCACCGAATCCAGCGGCTGCGGGCACATCTGTCAGGCGCCATCAGGTACGTATTGATCGGCGAGGCTGCGGGATATCAGGGTTGCAAGGTTTCCGGTATTCCCTTCACCAGCGAGCGCCTGATCCTCGAGGCGCAGATTCCGCGCATTGCCGTGCCAGGCGGGCGCCTGACGGCCCGTGCCAGGCCATGGAGTGAGCCCTCGGCGACGACCGTGTGGAAGACCCTGCATGCGCTGGGCATCGCGAGCGAGACTGCGCTCTGGAACGCCTACCCCTGGCATCCCCACAAGCCGGGGTTGCTGCATTCCAACCGCACGCCTTCGCGCACCGAGCGCCAATCAGGCGTTGCGGTGCTCGAGGCATTGCTGGGACTGTTCCCGCAGGCGCGGGTGTTTGCTGTAGGTCGCAATGCCGAGAGCTCCCTGGCCGAGTTGGGTATCAGCGCCACAGCCCTTCGTCACCCGTCCATGGGCGGTGCAATGGAATTCGCCCGGCAGCTGCGGGCGGCGGTCGATGGTCCTTCAGCTCGCTGACAGTGGCGGCAAGCCATGGCGCATCCGGGCGCGGTTGCACTTCTCGTCGCCAGGCTGCATTTCGCGGCACGGCGAAGGTCGTTGGGAATACACCGTGCAGTCGACGGCCTGCCCGACCTGGCCCGTCAGGGACTGGCACCGTGGCTGCGCCTGGTTGGTGCCAGCCATGCAGGCCAGCCATGGATTCAGCTGGTCCACTGCGGCATCGGGCAGTCCGCGGACCGCCGCTTCCCTCCAGTAGAAGGACACGCGAAAGGTCGCGCAGCAGGCGCCGCAGCGTTGGCAAGTGTCCGTGTCTTGGTACTCTTGGGCGCTATCCATGGATGCCGTCATCACCCTCTACGGGATTGCTTCTGCCATCGGTCTGGGCCTGCTGATCGGGGCGGTCCGCGAGCGTGCCCAAGCCGATTCGCAGCGCGGCGTTGCGGGGGTGCGAACCTATCTCATGGCGGCCCTCGCGGGCTTGCTCGGCGCGGCAATGGGTACGGCCGTGCTGGTTACAGTGCTGGTATTGATCGGCGCACTGTCCGTGGCGAGCTACTGGCGCACCAGCGTCGCCGACCCGGGGCTGACCGGGGAAGTGGCGCTGCCGGTAACGGCGCTGCTGGCAGCGCTGGCCAACTCCCGCCCGGGCCTTGCTGCCGGGCTGGCTGTCCTGGTGGCGGGGCTGCTGTATGCCAAGCGCCCGCTGCACCAGCTGGTACGCGAGCGCGTCAGCGAGCAGGAGCTGCAGGACGGGCTGCTGCTGGCGGGCGCCGCGCTGGTGGTCATGCCGCTGCTGCCGGATCGGGCCATCGACCCGTGGGGGGTTCTGATCCCCACGCGCCTGTGGCGGATGGTGGTGCTGATCCTGAGCGTGGGCATGGCAGGGCATCTCGCCTCGCGGTTGGTGGGCGCGCGCTGGGGCATGCCGCTGGCGGGCTTCCTGTCGGGCTTTGCTTCCTCGACCGCGGCGGTGGCCGGGTTTGGTCATCGGGCGCGTGAGGAGGCCAATCACGTGGGCCCGGCCGCCGCGGGCGCCCTCTTTGCCAATCTGGGCTCGCTGGCCCTGTTCAGCGCGGTGATCGGCACCGCCTCTCCGGCACTGCTGCGGCTGGCGAGTCCCGGACTCGGTGCCGCGGCGCTGGCCATGCTCGTGTGCGCGACCCTGGGCCTGATGCGGCGCGACGGGCTGCTCGCCTTGCCACTGAGCGGTGGTGCCCGCGCCTTCCACCTCAGCCAGGCGCTGCTGCTGGTGGGGTTGATGGCGGTGCTGCTGCTGGTTGCGGAGTACCTGCGCCGGCAATTCGGCAGCGTGGGCGTGCTGGCCGCGGCAGCCGCCGTGGCGCTGGTGGAAGTGCATGCAGCTGCGGCAAGCCTTGGCCAGCTGGCGTCAGAGGCGCATTTGCAACTGCTGCCGGCAGTCTGGGGGTTGGTCCTGCTGCTGACGGTGGCCGCTGCGGCCAAGACTGTGCTGGCCTTTGTCAGTGGCGGTGCCCGCTTTGGCTGGCGGGTTGCCGCGGGGCTGGTCAGCGCCCCGCTTGCATTCGCCGCAGTGCTGATCCTCATGCAGGTCTCCTGAAAGGAACCGTCACCCCGGCAAATTTTCATTTGCCTGACTTTGGTGCGGGTGTATATTCGGCCCCTACCTCCTTGACTCACCAGAAGGTTTTATTGGTGCAATCTTCAGGTGTTACTTGAAGTCCGGGAGATAAGAAGACCCACCCAAAGTCGGCGCGAGACTCTGTCAGAACATGAACGACACCATCGACCAGCTGCAGCAGGCAACCTTCAGACTGTCGCAGGAAGGCACCCTGAAGGATCGGCTCATCGAAGCCTACACACATCATCTGGCGGAACTGGATCCGCTGTCCGTGCCCGAAGGCCTGCGCGAGGATTTTGAATCGCTGCATGCGGCCATGCACAGCGCCGTGCCACTGCCGCGTGAATGCGTGATCCGCGCGTCGGTGCGCAAGATGTCCATCGTCGAGGTTCGGGCCCATGCCGGGTTTGTGGTGCGGGCCTTCGCCGAGCTGGCGCGCAGTCAGCAGAGCGCGAGAACTTCGCCACGCGCGGCGCGCGCCAGTGCGGCGCATCCGGTCGTATCGCTGTTTGCCGAGAGCTGAGCCCGCGCCCGTCTGGCGGGCCTGATCAATCCAGCTTGAAGTCCTTGAAGTCGTCGGGATTGAAGTCGACGGAATCAAAGCGCTGCGTGTTTTCACCGCGCGCCAGCAGGCGTATCGCATCGACGATTCGCCGGTCGTTCCATTCACCCACTTCGTCCGCGCGGTCAGTCAGCAGTTTCGGAATTTCCTGACGGACGCCGAAGAAGCCCAGCAGCAGGACCGGCTTCTTCTGTGACTGCGCGTAGTTCATCTGGAAGATGGTCAGGTCCGGGCTGCTGCCGTACAGGCTCGACAGCGCCACGACCACTTCGGCCGCATCGATCTGCTTGCGCAGGTCGGCACGCACGCTCTCGCTGTCGACAGCGCTGGGTGGCGTGTCCGGCGTGCTGGTATTGCGGTAGAAGAAATTCTTGGCGCTCTCCAGAAACTCGAATACCCGGACGTAGTCGTCCGAGTCATGCCAGTTGTGCGTGACAAACACGCGGATCGGGTTCTGCTGTGACATACGCGGGGCAGTGTACCGCAACACTCGCTAAACTAGCCCGCCTGGGGTCGTCATCCCGGGAGTTCCGTTGCGTCTGGTCCTGTACAACATCCGCTACGCCACCGGCACAGGGCCAGCCTTCCATCTGCCGCTGCCGGGCGCCGGCTATCTGCGGGGTAACCGGCGGGTACTGGCGGGGCTCACCGAATTCCTGCGCCGCCAGGATGCGGATCTGATCGGCCTGGTGGAGGTGGATACCGGCTCGATACGTTCGGGCATGGTGAACCAGGCCGAGTTCATTGCCAGCAGCCTGGGTCACTTCTCGACTTATCAGTGCAAGTACGGCGCGTCATCGGTCAACAACTTCCTGCCGATCGTGCGCAAGCAGGCCAATGCCTTTCTGGCTGCGCCGCGCGTGCACGGCGAGCGCTTTCATTACTTCGACTCCGGCATCAAGCGCCTCATCATCGAGCTCGAACTCGATGATGTCGCGTTGTTCCTGGTGCACCTGTCGATCAAGTACCGGCACCGCCAGTACCAGTTGCGCTACCTGCACGAGCTGGTGGAGAAGTCCACCAAGCCGGTGATCGTGGCGGGGGACTTCAACACCTTCTGGGGTACGCACGAGCTGTACCTGTTCCAGCGTGCGGCGCGTCTGCGCAGCGCAAATGTGCGCAACCTGCCTACCTACCCGGCCTATGCGCCGCGCACCGAACTGGATTTCGTGCTGGTGGGCGAGCAGATCGAGGTGACCGGATTCAGCGTGCCGGACATCCGCCTGTCTGATCACCGGCCGGTGATCTGCGATTTCAGGGTGCGCAAGGAGTAGACCATGGGCACATCGGCCTGGCAGTACCGGCTTGACCAGGGCATTGGCGTACTGACGTTCGATGTGCCCGACCGGTCGGCCAATACGCTCTGTGGCGCCGCGCTGCGCGAACTGGCTGCAGTGCTGGAGGAAATCGAGCGCGCGCCACCGCAGGGCCTGATCCTGTGTTCCGGCAAGTCCAGCGGGTTCATCGCCGGAGCCGACATCAACGAGTTTGTGACCTTTGCTTCGACGGAGGAGGCACTGGCTGCCGTGAAGCTCGGGCAGGGCCTGTGTGATCGCGTGGCGGCCCTGCCCTGTCCCACCGTCGCGCTGCTGCGCGGATTTGCACTGGGCGGCGGTCTCGAGTTGGCGCTGGCCTGCCGCTATCGCGTGGGAGTGGATGACGGCAAGCTCACCCTCGGACTGCCGGAAGTTCAGCTCGGCATCCATCCTGGATTCGGCGGTACGGTGCGCCTCGTGCGCCTGATTGGTGTGCGCCCGGCCATGGACATGATGCTCACCGGCAAGACCATCCGGGCAGACAAGTCGCTGCGGCTCGGGCTCATCGATCGCTATGTGGCACCCGGGAGTGCCGAAGCTGCGGCACGTGAATTGATCAGGACCCGGCCGACCCCTCACAGGCCTCGCCTGATCGAGCGCCTGCTCTCCTTGCGGGTGGTGCGGCCGCTGATCGTGCCGGAGCTGCGGCGGCAGGTGGCCCGGCGTGTGCGCCGTGAACACTACCCTGCCCCGTACGCCATCGTGGAGCTGTGGGCCAGATATGGCGCGCACGGCCGTGCGGCCTACGAGGCCGAGGCCCGCTCCATCGCCGGCCTGTTCGGCAACGAGACGGCGCGCAATCTGATTCGCGTGTTCCAGCTGCAGGAGCGCCTCAAGGCATTGGGCGGCAAAGCGCCCGCCGGTGGGCCGCAGGTTGCACATGTACACGTGGTCGGTGCCGGCCTGATGGGTGGCGACATCGCGGCGTGGTGCGCGCTCAGGGGTTTCACGGTGAGCCTGCAGGATCGAGCCCTGGAGTACGTGACACCGGCACTGCAACGGGCCGCAGAACTGTTTGCCAGGCGCATCCCCAACGAGGTCGAGCGGGCCGCCGTCAGCGCACGACTGGTCGCCGATGTGGAAGGAGGCCGGGTACCCGAGGCGGATCTCGTGATCGAAGCGATCTTCGAGAACCTCGAGGCCAAGCGCGCACTCTACTCAACCCTGCTTCCGCGCATGAAGGCGGATGCCGTGCTGGCCACGAACACATCCAGCCTGGTGCTGGAGTCGCTTGCGGATGGCATGACCGATCCCGGGCGCTTTGTCGGATTGCACTTCTTCAACCCGGTGGCACAGATGCCGCTGGTGGAAATCATCCACACGAACGCCACGCGCCCCGGGGTGCTGTCGCTTGCCGCAACCTTCGTGCGTCGACTGGACAAGTTGCCCCTGCCCTGCAGGAGTTCGCCCGGATTTCTGGTGAACCGCGTGCTGATTCCCTACATGCAGGAGGGGATGATCGCGGTGGAGCAAGGCATCGCGCCCGAGGTGGTGGATGCGGCGGCTACGGGCTTCGGCATGCCCATGGGTCCGATCGAGCTTGCCGATGTGGTCGGTCTGGATGTGTGCAAGCACGTGGGCGAGATCATTGGCAGCGCACTGGGTCGCGAGCCGCCAGTGCCGCTCGCACGCATTGCCTCACTGGTCGCAGCCAGGCAGCTTGGCCGCAAGAGCGGCCAGGGGTACTACACCTGGCAGCAAGGCAAGGCAGTCAAGCAGCCGGTGGACCAGCACGCCGTGAGCGGCGAACTCACGGATCGCCTCATGTTGATGTTTGCCAATGAGAGCGTGGCCTGCCTGCGCGAACAGATCGTGGAGGATGCGGATCTGGTTGATGCGGGAGTGATCTTTGGTGCTGGTTATGCCCCTTTTCGGGGTGGACCCATCACCTGGGCCCGCAGGGAGGGGCCGGCACGACTGCGCGCGCGGCTGGCGCAACTTTCGGTGCAACAGGGTTCACGCTTTGCTCCTGACGCGGGCTGGGACGCCTTATAGGGCGTGTTAACATCCGGCGAATTATTGGTAAACCAAGGCGCTTTCCGTAAGGAGCCATTGTTGTGACATTGAGCCAGGGTCGACCGGTTGATGCGACGCTGCTGCGTCGCTTCGCACCGCTCGAAGGTTTGAAGAAGGAGAATCAGGCTGCCTTGGCGCGTAAGGTCTTCGTCAAGGAGATGGACGGCGGGCGCCTGCTCTTCAAACAGGGCGACCAGGACAAGCGTGTGATCTGGGTGGTGTCGGGTACGGTCGAGCTGCGCGAGGACGATCGCACCATCGGGGTGATTCGCGGTGGCACCCCCGAGGCACGCAACCCGCTGACCACGAAGGCGCTGCGCGAATTCTCCGCTCGGGCCATGGATACGGTCGAATACCTGGCCATCGACAGCGAACTGCTCGACGTGATGATCACCTGGGATCAGACCGGCACCTACGAGGTGGCCGAACTGCAATCGCAGTTCCAGGGCGCGGAGGGGGATGACTGGATGACCACCCTGTTGCAGAGCAGGGCCATGCAACGCATTCCGCCCGCCAGCATCCAGGCGATCTTCCTGCGCATGCAGCGCACACCGTACCGCGCCGGTGATGTGGTGATCCATCAGGGCGACGAGGGCGACTACTTCTACTGCATCGTCAGCGGGCGTTGTGTGGTGACGCGCGAAACACCCCTGAACAAGGACGGCATCAAGCTGGCCGAACTGACCGTGGGCGATACCTTCGGCGAAGAGGCGCTGATCTCCGAGGCCAAGCGCAATGCCACGGTGACCATGCTCACTGACGGCGTGCTGATGCGGCTCGCCAAGGCCGATTTCCGCGAGCTGATGACCGAACCTCTGCAGCGCTGGGTGACGCCCGATGAGGCCGAGAAGCTGGTGGCCACCAAGGGTGCCCACTGGCTCGACGTGCGCCTGCCCTCGGAATTCCAGAACCTGGCAGTGGAAGGCGCGATCAACATTCCGCTGTACTTCATCCGGCTCAAGCTCTCCACGCTTGATCGCACCAAGCCGTACATCGTGTATTGCGACACCGGGCGGCGCAGTTCCGCGGCTGCCTTCATCCTGGTGGAGCGCGGCTTCGACGCCTACGTGCTCAAGGGTGGTCTGTCGTCGATGGATCGCGGCCTGACGCGCGGTACCAGCGCCTGATCTACATCGTGTGCGTGGGCTTCTCGCCGCTGAGGGCGCCCGCCAGATAGTTTTCGATCTTCTTCTGGGTCTGACCCCGATCCTGCTCACTGAACTGCACGCCGATGCCGGCAGTGCGCTTGCCCTGGGC
>CAYWDZ010000040.1:0-19454 GCA_964456255.1 uncultured Steroidobacteraceae bacterium
ATTCCTGGTGCTGCCGAAGACGGCGAGTGCGCGCCTGCCGACGCGATCGGCGCTGACGGTGGAAGGCACGATCAATGGCCACGTGTTCCGCGCCGCGCTGGAACCGGATGGGCAGAAGAGCCACTGGCTGAAGGTGCCGAAGAAGCTGCGTGAATCCGCGGGCGCCGCAGTGGGTGAGGCGGTGCAGCTCGAGGTGGCGCCATCCGCGAAGGCCGTGGAAGCAACGGTGCCACCGGATCTGCGCAGGGCCCTGGCCGCAGCTCCCGAAGCCCGGGCTGTGTGGGCGGCCATCACGCCGGTGGCGCGCCGCGACTGGATCCTGTGGATCGTGTCCGCGAAGCAGGCCGGGACCCGCGCGCGCCGCATCGAGAATGCCTGCGACATGCTGGGCAAGGGCAAGCGACGGGTGTGCTGCTTTGATCGATCGGGCTTCTACAGCCAGAGCCTCGCCGCACCGGAGGCGGCGGAAGGACCCTGACCGGCGCCTTGCCGGACATTGCGGATTGCCATAGGCTGTTGCGACAAACCCGGGGGGATAAATCAATGAAGACAATTGCCATTCGTGGATCCTGGCTGGCCGTTCTCGCCATGGCCTGCGGCATCGCGTTGACTGCGGCTCCACAGGCACGTGCAGCGGAAGTGACCGCGCAGAGCCTGATCGATCGCCAGATGATCCTCGACCAGATCACGCGCTACTACTACAACTTCGGCCGGTCGGACAAACAGAGCGAAGAGAGCTTCTATGCCGAAGACGGCGTGCTGATCCTCGGCACCAGAAGGTACGAGGGCAGGGAGGGAATCAAGAGCGCCTACTCGCGCCCGGCCCCTGCGCCGGCAGCCGGTGCAGCTCCCGCCCCCGCCGCGGCTCCGGCTGCACCTGCCCCGCGGCCGGCATTCAACGTGACCATCGACAATCCGCTGATCGTCGTGCACGGCAATACGGCGACTTCGCAGGTGATCTTCACCGAGTACCGTGAGCAGAAGACCGGCGATCCGCCCAAGTCCACCATGCAGATGACCACGCAGGGCAAGGAATACGCCACGTGGGTCAAGGTCAACGGGCAGTGGCTCTACAAGACGCGCCAGATTGCCGGCGGCAGCCAGCCGCCGGATGGCTGGAAGGAATAGCGCGACGGGATTTCCCGGATGGACGAATGGATCTCACGCTATGAGCAGAGCCATCGCCATCCGGTGAACCGCTTCTGCCACCTGATCGGCATTCCGATGATCGTCGTGTCATTGGTGCTGGCGCTGGTGGCGATCTTTGTCGATGGCCTGTGGCCGCTGGTGATCGCCCTGTTCGTGGTCGGGTGGTTCTTCCAGTTCGTCGGCCACATCTTCGAGAAGAAGCGACCCGAGTTCTTCAACGACTGGCGCTTCCTGCTGGTCGGCCTCAGGTGGTGGAGTTACAAGGTGATGGGGCGTCATCCATGAAGCGGGCCGCGCTGTTGTGCCTCGCGATGCTGCTGGCCGCATGCGCAGAGTCTCCAATGGCGGTCGAACAGCAGATCCGGGATCTGGAGCAGGCGCAGGCGCGTGCCGCGGTGGCCGGCGACCTGGCGGCGCTGGAAAAGATCTTTGCGCCGGACTACCGCATGATCAATCCGGCCGGGGCCATGACCAGCCGGGCGGAATTGCTGGCGCTGCTGGGCGGCGGCAATCCACCCTATCGCAAGGCCACCTATGAGACCGATTCGGTGATCGTGCTGGGCCCTGATGCGGCCATGGCCACCGGCACCGAAAGCGTGGAGTACGCAGCCGACGGCCGGCCGCAGCAGCGGCGCGTCACGCAGGTGTGGAAGAAGAACCCGGCCGGGTGGCAGCTGCTGCTGCGCCAGGCCACGCTGGTGAATCCGCAGGTAGCTCTTCCGCCGGCAGCTCCGGCGACGAACCCCTAGAACATCCCGTTCGCGTTCTCGACCTTCTCGGGGATGGGCTGGATGATGTCCCAGTGCTCCACGACCTTGCCGTTCTCGACGCGGAAGATGTCGACCACCGATTCGCCGTGCGGGTTCGGCCCGCCCATGCCGTGCAGGTGCAGCATCACGAAGTCACCCTCGGCCAGCACGCGCTTGATCTCGTAGCGGTGATTGGGAAAGTTCTCCTTGAACCACTGCACGAAGGCGCGTAGCCCCTCCGGACCGTCGGCGGCGTAGGGCGCATGCTGCCTGTAGGTGTTGCCCATGTACTGCCGGCCGGCTTCGAAGTCCTTGCGGCCGATGATCTGTTCATAGAAGGCCAGGACCAGTTTCTTGTTGGCTTCGAGCTTTGCGTCCGACATGTTCCACCCCCCGCGCACGGCCGTTTATAGTTGAGAGCATGTCATTCCGGCTCATCGAATGCACGCCCGATGCCCACGCCGCGCAGGTGCGCGCCATCTTCAATGACGCCATCCTCAATACCACCGCGCTGTACGAGTACCGGCCGCGTTCGCTGGATTCCGTGCTGCAGTGGTTCGGGGAAAAATCGCGCCGCGCCGAGCCGGTCCTGGGCGCGGTGAACGAGGCGGGCACGCTGTGCGGCTTTGCCACCTGGGGTGTGTTTCGCGCGCGGCCGGCCTACAAGTACAGCATCGAGCACTCGGTGTATGTGCATGCGGACTGGCGGCGGCAGGGCGTCGCACGGCTGTTGATGCAGGAGTTGATTGCGCGCGCGACCGCCGCGGGCTTCCATGCGATGATCGGCGGCATCGATGCGGCCACCCGCGAGAGCATCGCGCTGCACGAGCATCTGGGTTTCACCCATGCCGGCACCATCCGCGAAGCGGCGTGGAAGTTCGGCCGCTGGCTGGATCTGGACTTCTACCAGCTGATGCTCGCCGGCCCCGACAGACCAACCGAAGACTGACGCCACATGTACGAACTGATCATCGCCAACAAGAACTACTCGTCCTGGTCCATGCGCAGCTGGGTGCTGATGCGCCAGCTGGGCATCCCTTTCAGGGAGAAGCTGCTGCGGTACAAGCCCGGTGGCTTCAAGCCGGAGACACCGGCCGGCCGCGTGCCATGCCTGGTCGATGGCGCGATGAAGGTCTGGGACACGATCTCCATTGCTGAATACCTGGCCGAGCGCCATGCGGGTGTCTGGCCCGCGGATGCCATGGCGCGCGCCTGGGCACGCTCGGCCGCGGCAGAAATGCACAGCGGCTTCAATGCATTGCGCAACGAGTGTTCGATGAGCGTGGGTGTGCGCATCCGGCGGCATGGCATCAGCAAGTCGCTGCAGGCTGACCTCGCGCGCCTGGCCGAGCTGTGGGCCGACGGCTTCACGCGCCATGGCGGGGCTTTCCTCGGCGGCGCGCAGTTCACCGCAGTGGATGCCTTCTTCGTGCCGGTGGCCTCGCGCGTGCTGACCTACGCGTTGCCGTTGCCGGCGCAGGCCGCGGGCTATGTCGGGCGGCTGCTGGAATTGCCCGCCGTGAAGGAATGGATGACGGCGGGCATCGCGGAGGATTTCCGCGACGCGGACCATGAAGAGGAAGTGCTCACGCAGGGCGTGTTGCTGCAGGATCTGCGTGCGCCGGCAAGGTGACGCGATGCGTCTGAATCCGTGGCAGCGAGTCTGTGTTGCGGGCGCACTGGCATTGCTCGCCGGCTGCCATCCCCGGCCGCTGCAACCACCCGCACCGCCGACCGTGGTGGAAGTCCCGCCACCGGTGCTGCGCTATGAAGATGCCAGGTGGTCCGACCTGCCGGGCTGGAGCATGGATGACCTCAGCGCGGCCTGGCCGGCGCTGCTCGCCAGCTGCAAGTCACCGCGCATGGCGGCGGCGTGGAGTGTGTTCTGCGGCGCGGCCCAGAACCTTGGCGCTACGGACGCATCAGCGCAACGTGCATTGATCGAATCACGCCTGCGCCCGTGGCGCATCACCACGATGAGCCAGGACGGCGGGAACCAGCGCAGCGACCAGGGCATCGTCACCGGTTACTACGAACCGGTGGTGAATGGTTCGCGCAAGCGCGGCGGTGCGTTCCAGACACCTTTGTATGGCGTTCCGGATGACCTGGTCACGGTGGAACTGGGTGATCTGTATCCGCAGCTGAAGGGCGAACGCATCCGCGGGCGTCTGCAGGGCAAGCGCGTGACGCCGTATCCCGATCGTGCGCAGCTTGCGGATGGCAAGTTGCTCGCCGGCAAGGAAATCGTGTGGCTCGACAGCGCGAGCGATGCGTTCTTCCTGCAGATACAGGGTTCGGGGCGGGTGCGGTTGCCCGATGGCAGCATGCTGCGGCTTTCCTATGCCGACGTGAATGGCCAGCCGTATCGCTCCATTGGCAGATACCTGGTGGACAAGGGCGAGATGACGCTGGAACAGGTGGCGATGCCCAGCCTGAAAGCGTGGCTGGCGGCGCATCCGGAGCGGCAGGCCGAGATCTTCAATGCCAATCCGAGTGTGGTGTTCTTCAGGGAGGAGCAGCTGGGTGATCCGTCCATCGGTCCGCGCGGGGCGATGAACATTCCACTGACGGCCGGGCGTTCGCTGGCCATCGATCCGCGGCAACTGCCGCTGGGCGCGCCGTTGTATCTCGCCACCACGCATCCCCTGACGCATCAGCCTCTGGCGCGGCTGATGGTGGGGCAGGACACCGGCGGTGCCATTCGTGGCGCATTGCGTGGGGATTTCTTCTGGGGCCTGGGTGGAGAGGCCGGGGAAGCTGCCGGTGCCATGCGCGAACAGGGTTCCTTCTGGCTGCTGTGGCCGGCGGATCAGGCGCCGCCGCTGCCGGCTTCGTGATGCGTAAACACTTAACGCATTGACGGAATCCTGACTGCTGCCTAAGGTCTGTGCTCCAACCAGGGGGTAGTCCATGAGCAGCAAGAGCAGAGATCTTTCTCGACGCCACGTGATCCAGAGCGGCGTCGCCGCCGGTGTGGCACTGGCCATGCGCGCTTCCTGGGCGGCCGATGCCAAGGCGCTGCCACAGGTCCTGAAGACCATTCCCTCCACCGGCGAGAAGCTGCCGGCAGTGGGCGTGGGCACCAATGCGTTCGGCAACGAAGATCGCACGGAACTGAAGCGCGTGCTCGCCGGCCTGCCCGAACTGGGTGGCAAGGTGGTCGACACCGCGCGTCAGTACCAGGGCTCCGAGGAAATGATCGGCGGGCTGCTGGCGGAGATCGGCAACCGCGACAAGATCTTCCTCGCCACCAAGACGCCGATGCAGGGCAATGTCTCGGCCGGTCCTGCGGTGCTGGATGTGTCGTTCCAGCAGTTGAAGGTGAGCAAGATCGACCTGCTGCAGATCCACAACATGAACGGCATGGACCAGCTGATGCCGCACCTGAAGGATTACAAGGCGGCGGGCAAGATCCGCTACACCGGCATGACCACTTCGACGGACGGGCAGTACGACCCGATCATGGCGGCGATGAAGGCGCACAAGCCCGACTTCGTGCAGGTGGACTACAGCATCGGCAATCGGGGCGCCGCGGACAGCGTGCTGAAGCTGGCGCAGGAGCTGGGCATGGGCGTGCTCATCAATGTGCCCTTCGGTGGCCGCGGCCGCACCATGTTCCCGCGCGTGGCGAATGTGGCGCTGCCGGACTTCGCGAAGGAATTCGATGCCAGCACGTGGGCGCAGTTCTTCCTCAAGTACATCATCTCGCACCCGACGGTCACGGTGACCATTCCCGGTACGACGACCTATGCCTATCTGGAAGACAACCAGATGGGCGGGCGCGGTCGGCTTCCCGATGCGGCCATGCGCAGGAAGATGGAAGAGTTCTGGGACAAGCTGCCGGGCTGATCGGCGCTGCGCCCCGTCGCTCCGGCGCGAGCGTGACCTGGTCGAGCTTCAACAACCCGACCACGATCAACCAGACCGGCGGCAACAGCAGCACGTCGAAGCTGCGGTTGGTGTCGCATGGGCCGCCCCCCGAGCCCGCGCCTGGCCGAAATCGGGGGTTCTGGCCAGAAATGCTTGTTGAAACCCCCGACAACATGCCGGTAGGCTTGCTCCCATGCGCACCCTGAAATTTGTCGTTGAGCAGCACGAGGATGGTTACCTGGCCTATCCGCTGGGGTTGCGCGGTGTCGTCATCGGTCAGGGCGATACCGGACCTGAAGCTCTCGCCGATGCCCAATCGGCCACCCGCTTCCATATCGAGACTTTTGGTGGCGAAGCTTTCGATGACGAAGGCGATATCCGCGCTGCCTACGTGACCGAAGCCGTAGTCGCGTAAGCGATGAAGTTTCCTGTCGACGCACCGCGCGCCCGGGTTGTGCGGACGCTGCAGGCGCTCGGCTTCCAGATCGTGCGCGAGCGCGAACACATTGCCATGCGTCGCATGAATCCGGATGGAACGTCGACTCCATTGACGCTGCCGAATCATCAGACCCTCAAGGGCTCAACGCTTCGCAGCATCTGCAATCAGGCACAGATATCGCGCGAGGAATTCCTCGATGCTTACGCGAATTCCTGATTTGTACCGGTTGAGCTCACTGCGGATCGGTTTGTCGCCCCCACGACGTGCGTGCCGGTTCCGGATTGGTTCAACCGGCAGGGACCGTGGTGGCTGGCTGTGCCTTACTCCAGCGCGAACGCCAGCAGCACGTTGCCCGGCCGGCCGACCAGGCCGCCGTAACCTGAATTCACGAACAGCATGCCGCCGGCCACGACCGGGCCGGGGCCATCCATGCTGCCGCCGCTGGCCTTGACTCCGTTGACGGTGTCAAAGCTGCGATTGGTGTCGAAGGTCCACAGGATCTGGCCATCCTTCATGGAATAGGCGCGCAGGCCGCCATCCAGACTGCTGCTCAGCACCGCGCCGGGAATGGCCGTGGCGGCCGCGCCCTGGCCCGCGCCACATCCGCGCCCCTGACCACACAGCAGTGGCTGCGGCGGCATCTGCCACGCGATCTTTCCATCGGCAAGGTTCAGCGCAGTGAAGCCGCCGGGCGTGGACTGGAAACCATTGGTGCCGGTGTAGAAGTTCGTGCCATCGACTGCGCCACCCCACTGGCCGCCAAGGCCGCTGCCGAGGCCGAACTGCGTCTTCCACACCAGCTCGCCGTTCTTTGCCGGGTCCAGCGCAAAAGCGATGCCGGACTTCTGCGGCAGCACGACGAGTTCGCGATTGCCCACGGTGGCGAGGATGGGCGTGGCCGAGAAGTCGAAATCCGGTCCAATGGCGGCCGGACAGCCAGGGGTGCCTGCGGCGTTCGGGGTCTGGCAGCCCATCACCCACTGGTCTGCGACGGTGAGCTGGTTGTGCCAGCGCACCTTGCCGGTCTTCTGGTCGAAGGCGATGACGGAATTTGTCATGGCTTGCGGCGGATCCGCATAACCATTGCCGGTGGCCGCATACACCAGGCCGCGCTTCACATCGATGGACGGCGCGGACCAGATGGCGCCGCCAGCCGGACCGTAGAACTGGACGCCGTTGGGGGACTTCCCGAGCGGCTTCGGTTCATCGATGGTGAAGGTCTGCCACAGGCGCTTGCCGGTGACCACATCGAAGGCGGACAGGCTGCCGCGGAAAGTGCAGCAGGCGTAGCCACCGGTGTTGCCGCGGCCTTCCTCGCCGATGCCCTGCACGCCGATGAACACGCGGCCGTCGTGGATGATCGGTGAACCGGTGATGCCGGCCGATGGATGTTCGTCCACGCGAATGGTCCACAGCTGCGTGCCGGTGTTGGCGTCGATGCCATAGAGATTGGTCTTGGTGTCGCCCACCACGACCACAAATGCGTCCTTGCCCTGCGACTTGTATTCGGCCACCGCCGGTGCGCTGCGCACGCCGGCCTGTGCCTTGAAGGTCCAGAACGTGCAACCGGTGCCGGGATCGAGCGCGTGCACCTCGCCGTTCTCGCTGGCGATGAACAGGCGACCGCCCGCGACGGCAGGCTGGGTGCGTGCGGCGGCCACGCCGTTGTAGCCGAAGGCCCACTTGAGTTTCAGGCGAGGCAGATCCGCGGCGGTGAGACCACCCGTCTTCGCATCCTGAAACCGCGTGGCTGCGGGACCATTGCCATGTCCGTTCCAGTTGGCCGTCTTGGCCAGATCCTGCATCGGGCGGTCGAAGGTGCACTTGTTCACGACGGTGGCCGGGCCCGAAACGGAACTGAGCAGCTTGCCGGTGACGTACTCGGAGATCTGGCGCCGCTGTGCGTCATTCAGCAGCGTGGCCTGCAGCTGCATCTTGCCGGTGTTGAGGGCGGCGAGCACCGCATCGGCCGGAAAGTCGCGCAGCTGCGCACGCGTCGGCGCCTTCTCGTTGGGGCTGCCCTTGGGCGCAGGGGTGGCCATGTGGCAGGCCGCGCATTGCGCATTGAAAAGCTGCTCTTCGTCGACGCTCTGCGCGGCCATTGCAGTGTGGCAGTGAACGCCCATCAACAAGGCCGCAAGGCCGATTACGGCTGAACGCATGAAAACCCCCGTTTGCAGATTCGCGCAGGCCGGCCGATTATCAGGCGTCCGGCGCGTAATGTCCCCACAAGCTCTTGAACGCAGCGATCACGAAGGCTTTCGAGTCGCCCCACTGGGCCTCGTATTCCTTTGCGGGCGCTGACCCGTAGGCCTCTTCCGGGCTCATGCCCTTGATCAGCTGCTTGACCAGCCGGTCGAAGATCTGGAAGTACATGTCGCGGTGGGCCTGCAGTTCCTTGCGGGTAATCACCGGGCCATCGGCCGGAACGATGCGCGTGGAGTCATTGGCGATCTTCAGCAGCCGGTCGTAGGCGCCCACCAGCCCGCCGATCCAGCCACCGGTCTGCCAGTCGAGCAGTGGCCACCCGGCGCTCGACACCACGCCGCCGGCGACCAGCACGTTGGCCTTCGGCAGGTACGCGTAAAGGTCGCCATCGGTGTGCGCCTGGCCCAGATGCCCGAGCGCGATGGTCTCGCCACCGAACGCGAGCGTGTCGGTGGTGTAAAAGCTCTTGCTGGGCTGCGCGACCTTCGGCAATGCCAGGAACGGTTTGGGTGCCCAGTCCACGTTGATGTACTTGCGCGCCAGCCACAGCCGCGTGTTCTCGTGCGCAATGATGGGTACGCCCTGCCTGCCCAGGGTTTCGTTCGAGCCGGTCTGCTCCGGATGCCAGTGCGTGTTGACCAGCGTGTGGACCCGCTTCGCGCCGACGGCCTTCGGCGCCATCTTCAGCAGCGCCGCGGCGTTGTCCCGCAGGCCGCCGTCGAACAGCAGCGCACCATCGGGGGACCCGAACGCCAGCACGTTGGCGCCGGCACCGGTGATCAGGGCGAGGCCCTTGCCCAGTTGCTGCGCGGCGAGCTTCGGCGATCGGGCCTGCGCGATGTCGAACGGCAGGCCGGCCACGGCCACGCCTGCGCAGGAAGCTGCAGCGGCTTCCAGGAAGCCGCGACGGGTAGTCATCGTGTCAGATCTCCGCGAACTGGCCGGTGCTGTTGCCCAGCGACCTGGTCTCTACACCCGCACGATTCAGCAGCGTGAGCAGCAGGTTGGCATGCGGCGTGTCCTGCGGATAGTGCACGTGCAGGCCGCCCTTCAACTTGCCGTAGCCCCGGCCCAGCACCACATTGGGCAGCGGATCGTTGTTGTGCAGGTCGCTGTTGGACATGTTGCTGCCGTACAGGATGATGGAATGATCGAGCAGCGAGCCGTCGCCGTCCGCGGTCTTGGACAGCCGCTCGATGAACTTCGCGAACAGCTGTGTGTGGAAGTTCTGGATCTGCACCAGCCGCGACAGCTTTTCCGGGTCGTTGCCATGATGCGAGAGCGGATGGAACGCCTCGTTGATCTGCAGGTTCGGATAGGTGCGCATGCTCAGTTCCTTGGCGATCATCATCGACGCCACGCGTGTCTGGTTGGTTTCCCAGGCCAGCGCGATCAGGTCGAACAGCGTGCCGACTTCCTCGGCGAAATCATCGGGCACTCCCTGCGGCGCATTGGGCAGGTCCATGGTCATGCTCTTGCTGGTGGCCAGCTTCTGCACGCGGGATTCGACCTCGCGCACCGAATCCAGGTAATCGGCCAGCCGCGCGCGATCGGCCGCGCCGATGCGCCGGTTCAGCGCCTTGCCTTCCTCGTTCACATAGTCGAGCAGCGAATCGGTTTCGGACAGGATGGCCTCGCGCTCGCGCTTGTTGTCACCCTGGCCGAACAGCTGGAAGAACACCTTGCGCGGGTTGTCTTCCATGGGCAGCGACTGGAAAGGCGTGCGGAATGCGGTGCTGCTGCCATAGCCGCAGCCACCACCGCTCTGGTTGCAGGTTGCCGCGCCACCTTCCCCGGCAAGTTCCAGTGACGGCAGCGGGGTGTTGGCGCCGAACTGGCGCGCGGCCAGCTGGTCCGCGGTGGTGCCCAGGTCGTCCTTGCGGTCGTGGATGCCGAAGCACGACAGCCAGGTGCCGGCCATGATGCCGTGCGGGTCGGAGCTCTCGCCGCCCTTGTTCCGCAGGCCGCTGACGATGGTCGTCTGCGCGCGGAAGGGTTCAAGCGGCTTCAGGATGGGCGACATCGTGAAGTCGGCGCCGGTCTTCTCGGGCACGAAGGACTTCATCACCGCGCCATGCGGGAAGTAGACGAAGCCCATGCGCGGGGTCGGCGCCGCGGCGGTCGCGCTCCATGCGGTGGCGGCCGGAATCATCGCGTCGAGCAACGGCAACGCAATCGTGGCGCCCGCGCCCCGCAGTACGGTGCGGCGGGAAAGGGATTTCCTGGTGAGGTACATGGCGTCTCTCCTTACGGGCGCGCTGCGGCTGTCACGGGTGGAGCCTTTTCATCCTGCGGCACGCTGGCCTTCAGGAAGTCGTCGCTCAGCACGATATTGTTGATGAGGGTGGAGAACTTGTAATTGTCGGCCTTCGACTGGCGCACGATGGCGCGCACGAAGGGCATGTCGGACGGCTCGATCACGCGGCCCAGCGAGTAGGCGATCAGCCGCTCGGCCACGTTCTGCACGAAGGGAATTGGATCCGCCAGCAACGCCGCCCGCAATTCATCGGGGTTGCGCACGATGGTGCCGTCCGGCAGCTTGCCGAGGCTGTCGATCTCGGTGCGCGCGAAGCGGTCGATGCGCCGTGCCTTGCCGGTGGCGTCGAAGCCCTCCAGCGTGAAGCCGATCGGATCAATGGCCGAGTGGCACGCAAAGCACTGCGGCTTCTTGCGGTGATCTTCCAGGCGCTCGCGCACGGTGGTGGCCTTCTTGCCAGCCTGGTTCTCGGCCAGCGCCGGGACGGCCGGCGGCGGGATCGGCGGCGGCGAACCCATGATCCGCTCCAGCACGTAATTGCCGCGCAGCACCGGCGAGGTGCGGTTCGGGTAGGAGCTGGCTTCCAGTACGCCGCCCTTGCCCAGCAGGCCCCAGCGCGTGGAATCCTCGAGCTTGATCTTGCGGAACTGGTCGCCGCGTACCGTGTTGATGTCGTAATGCAGCGCGATGCGCTCGTTCACGAAGGTGTAGGGCGAGGACAGCAGGTCGAGCACGCTGCCGTCGCTGTGGATGATGTCATCCATGAACAGCGTGATTTCCCTGACGAAGTCGGCGCGCAGGTCCGCGGAGCCGCTGGCATACGGAAACGTGGCGGCATCCGGGGGCAGTTCGTTGAGCCTGCCCAGGTTGAGCCACTGCAGGCCGAAGTTGTCGGACAGCGAGATGGAGCGCGGATCCTTCAGCATGCGCGCCACCTGCTGCCTGATCACCGCCGGGTCGTGCAGCCTGCCGGCCTCGGCGAGGCTCAGCAGCTCGTCATCCGGGAGGCTGCTCCACAGGAAGAACGACAGGCGCGAGGCCAGCGTCAGATCGTCGATGTTGTAGACGGTGCCGGGTGGCAGCGGCTGGGGCGGCGCGTCGGTACGGAACAGGAAGTTGGGATTGGCCAGCACCGCGGTCAGTGCGCGGCGGATGCCCGCGTCGAAGTCCGATTCCTTGCGGCCGACTTCGTAGAAGCGCATCAGGCCGGCCATGTCCTGCGCGGTCACCGGGCGGCGGAACGCGCGCCGGGCGAGATCGCCGATGACCTTGCGCGCGCAGGGCGCCTCTTCGGCGGCGCTCTTCGGGTAGCAGGCCGCGAAAATCTTCTTGCGCGAGGCCGTCTGGCTCACGCCCGTGGCGTTGTAGGGGCCCTTGATGTCGAAGGAGGTCACGCGCAGCACGCGATCCTGGCCGCCGCCGGGGACATACATCTGCAGCCGATCCTCGGACTCGGCGAAGCTGCGGTGGCGGAAGGCCACCACGAAACGGTGCACGCCGGCGGTGGCCTTGAAACGGATGTCCTTCAGGCGCTTGTTGATGGCCTCGACCGCCGGATCCTGCTTCTGGTCGATGGCCTTCATGTCCGCTTCGCCGCCGATCGAGGTTTCGTAGATCAGCTGGCCGTCGAGCGTGACGATCAGCGGGTTCTCGAACTCCATGTTGTAGACCCACAGGGCCTGCGCCATGTTGGCGATGTTGAGCACGTATTCGCCGTCGGCCGGGAAGTTGTGGTCCACCGCGATGCCACCGCGCGTGCCGTAGGGGAGCCCATCCTGGTGGAACAGTTGCGTGCTGGGAGAGTTGGCGCGATAAGTGGTGCTGGCTGGCAGCGCGTCCTTGTTGCCCATGGCCTGCACGACCACCGTGCGGGCCGCCGAGATGTACTGGTCGAGGAACGCCGGCGTGACCTGCAGCGCTGCGGCGATGTTGTCCAGGCCCCCGAGCGGCTCGTCGCGCGGCAGCAGATCAGCCGGGTCGAACTCCATGCCGAGCAGGTCGCGGATGGCGTTGGCGTACTCCTTGCGGTTCAGGCGCTGCAGGCCGACCTGGCTGAGCTGTTCGTGCCGGGCGCCGATCTGGTCCAGCTGGCCCTCCATCCACGCGATGAACGCATTGCGGCTGGCCTTGTCCGGGACCTTGTGGCCGCCGGGCGGCATCTGCTGGGCGCGCAGCTTGCGCACCACCTTCTCGAATACGCCGATGTTGTCGCCGATGTCCTTCTCGGTCAGCACATCGAAGGCCACGCCGCCGGCCCAGTCCTCGGTGTTGTGGCACTCGTTGCAGTAGGTTGAAAACAAGTCCCACGGCACCGGCCCGCCAGCGTGCGGCGCGGCTTCATCGGAGGCCGCCCCGGCCGAATTCATGCCGCCCGCTAGAAGGGCAGCACCGAGGACTGCTGTAATGCGAAAATCTTTCACCAGAACCAACCCCGACAGGTTTTTTGGACGCTTGAATTGCATGGCGAGAATAGGCGATAGCCCCAACACAAACCATCGGTTTCCCCGCTATTTGGTCAGACATTCAATGCGTTGCGAGGTTCCGGCATGAGCAATCACGGAGAGTTCCACGTCTCGAGTCGCCTGGGGTGGCTGCGGGCCGGGGTGTTGGGTGCCAACGACGGACTGATCTCTACATCAAGCCTCATCCTGGGCGTTTCAGCCGCGGGCCTGGGAGACATGGCGGTGTTCATGGCGGGCCTGGCGGGCCTGGTCGGCGGTGCGCTGTCGATGGCGGCTGGCGAATACGTCTCGGTCTCATCTCAGGCCGACAGCGAGGCGGCTGACCTGGCGCGCGAGCGCATGGAACTGGCCACCGAACCCGAGGCCGAGCACCGCGAACTGATCGGCCTGTTCATGCAGCGCGGCCTGTCGCGCGAGACGGCCGAGCGGGCCGCCAATGAAGTGGAGGCGGTGGACGTGCTGGCGGCGCATGCGCGCATGGAGCTGGGCATCACCGAAGAGACGCGCGCGCGGCCGGTGCAGGCGGCACTGACTTCGATGATCTCCTTCGCGCTGGGGGCGGCCATACCGCTGGCATTGTTCGGCCTGATGGCCCCCGGCATCCGCGGCATGGGCATGCCGGCGATCTCGCTGTTGCTGTTGATGCTGCTGGGTGCGCTGGCGGCACGGCTGGGTCGCGCGCCATTGCTGCGTGCTGCCGTGCGCATGGGGCTGTGGGGCATCGCAGCCATGGGCGTTACGGCGCTGATCGGCCGGCTGTTCGATACCGCGGTGCTGTGAGCGGGCATTCGCAACTGGCCGGATCCGCAGCATTGCTGCGCGTGCGGGCCGCGGTGCCGGCCGATGCGGCGCGCCTGTCGCTGCTGGGCCGTGCGACTTTTCTGGAATCCTATGCGCACCTGCTGCCGATCGAGGACATCCTGGCCCACGCCGAAACCCAGCATGGGACCGACAAGTACGCGGCGTGGCTGGCGGACCCCGCCTGCCGCGCCTGGCTGGCCGAAGCTCCGGGCGGCGCACCGGTCGGCTACCTGATCGCCACGCCCCCGGACCTGCCGTTGCCTGACCTGGGTCCGCGGGACATCGAGATCCGGCGCATCTACGTCCTGCACCGCTACCAGGGAGCGGGGCTGGGACGCTGGCTCATGGAAGAGGCGCTGTCCGCGGCCAAAGTCAACGGGTGCACGCGCGTGCTGCTCGGTGTGTATTCACTGAATGAGAGCGCGCTCACGTTCTATGCCCGGCTGGGTTTCACGAAGGCCGGGACGCGCAGTTTCAGGGTGGGGTCGCACGAATACCACGACCACATTTTGCAACGTGCTCCCTGACAGTCCGTTTGACAGGTGATAGCGTGACCCGCCCATGAAGTCCAAGCGCTCCCGCAAGACCGCCGACAAGGTGAAAGCGCAGCCCGCCAGGGCGATGCCGCTGTCGGTCGTCATCCTGGCCGCCGGGCAGGGCAAGCGCATGAACTCGGACCTGCCCAAGGTGCTGCAGCCGCTGGCCGGCCAGCCCCTGCTGCGCTACGTGCTGGATACGGCCCGGCAGCTTGATCCGGCGGCGCTGCATCTGGTGTACGGCCACGGCGGCGAGGCGGTGCGCTCTGCCATCGCGGATCCGGGTCTGCAGTGGGTGCAACAGGCCGAACAGAAAGGCACGGGCCATGCGGTGATGCAGGCCATGCCGGGAATTCCCGACGGACATCTGGTGCTGGTGCTGTATGGCGATGTGCCGTTGCTCGCGGCGGATACCTTGCGCGAACTGGTCGCGCTCGCGGATGACAAGGCCATGGCACTGCTCACCGTATATCTGCCCAACCCCACGGGATATGGCCGCATCGTGCGCGATGCCCGCGGTCGCGTGAAGGCGATCGTCGAGCAGCGCGATGCCACGGCCGCGCAGCTGCGTATCCATGAGGTCAATACCGGCGTGATGGTGGTGGAGGCGCGCAGATTGCGCGGCTGGCTGAACGGCCTTCGCAACCACAATGCGCAGGGCGAGTACTACCTGACCGACATCGTGGCCATGGCGGTGAAGGACAAGCTGGCCGTGCGCGCACGGGTCGCGGCCAGCGAACCCGAAGTGCTGGGCGTGAATGACCGGCGCCAGCTGGCCGAGCTCGAGTCGGTGCTGCGTGCACGCCGTGCCGAGGCCGCCATGGTGGCTGGTGCCACGCTGGCTGATCCGGCGCGTTTCGACCAGCGCGGCGAACTCACGCTCGGCAGGGACGTGTTCATCGACATCAACGTGGTGTTCGAGGGTCGCGTCGAGCTGGGCGACCGGGTGCGCATCGGCGCCAACTGCGTGCTGCGCGACATGACTGTCGGCGCGGACACGCAGATCCTTCCCGATTGCGTGCTGGAGAAATCCTCGATCGGTGCCGGCTGCCATGTCGGGCCCTTCGCACGGCTGCGGCCGGGCGCCGCACTGGCCGATGGCGTGCACATCGGCAATTTCGTGGAAGTGAAGAACAGCCGCATCGGCACGGGCTCGAAGGCCAACCACCTGACCTATCTGGGTGACAGCGACGTGGGCGAGCGTGTCAACGTGGGCGCCGGCACCATCACCTGCAACTACGATGGCGCCAACAAGGACCGTACCGTGATCGGCGATGGCGCATTCATCGGATCCGGCAACATGCTGGTCGCGCCGGTGAGCATCGGCGCGAACGCCACCACTGCAGCCGGCTCCACAATCACGAAGGATGCGCCGGCCGGCAAGCTGACCGTGGCGCGGGCCCGGCAGGTCACGATCGAAGGCTGGCAGCGCCCCGTGAAGCGCGCCCGCAACAAGGAGTAACGGATACATGTGTGGCATCGTCGGAGCAGTCGCCGGGCGTGATGTGGTGCCGGTACTGATTGATGGCCTCAGGCGGCTGGAATACCGCGGCTACGACTCGGCTGGCCTCGCCGTGGTGGGTTCGCGCGGCAAGCTCGGGCGCCTGCGCACCGTGGGCAAGGTGAAGATGCTGCAGGAGGCGCTGGAGGAAGCGCCGCTCACCGGCCACACCGGCATCGCGCACACGCGCTGGGCCACGCACGGCGTGCCTTCGGAGCGCAATGCGCATCCGCATATCTCGCACGACGGCATCGCCATCGTTCACAACGGCATCATCGAGAACCACGACGACCTGCGTGAGGAACTGCAGGCCGCGGGCTATGTGTTCACCTCGGAGACCGATACCGAAGTCATCGCACATCGCATCCACTTCCACATGCGGACGCTGGGCGACCTGTTCAAGGCGGTGCGCGCCACGGTGGCCGAGCTCGAGGGCGCATATGCGCTGGTGGTGCTGTCGGAGCAGGAGCCCGAGCGGGTGATCGTCGCGCGCGTTGGCTGCCCGGTGGTGATCGGCCTGGGTGAGCACGAGAACTTCATCGCCTCGGACATCGCGGCGCTGCTGCCGGTGACGCGCCGCTTCCAGTTCCTCGAAGAGGGCGACATCGCCGAGGTGCGGCGCGAGAGCGTGAAGATTCTCGATGCCGAAGGAACCACGGCCGAGCGCGCGGTGCGCGTCAGCGAGCTGTCGGCCGATGCGGCCGAGAAGGGTCCCTACGAGCACTTCATGCTCAAGGAGATCCACGAGCAGCCGTGGGCGGTGGCGAACACATTGCAGGAGCGCGTGGCCAATGGCCGGCTGCTCGAAGCCGCGTTCGGCCACAAGGCGCAGGGCATCTTTCCGAAAGTGGAGTACGTGCACATCATCGCCTGTGGCACCAGCTACCACGCCGGCATCGTGGCGCAGTACTTCATCGAGCAGATCTGCCGCATTCCCTGCCGCGTGGAGATCGCCAGTGAATACCGCTACCGCAACCCGGTGGTGCCGGCCAATGCGCTGTTCGTCACCATCTCGCAGTCCGGGGAGACCGCCGACACGCTGGCTGCGCTGCGCCATGCCAGGCGCTCCGGCTACCTCGCGACCCTGACGGTGTGCAATGCGCCGGAGAGCTCGCTGGTGCGCGAGTCGGATCTGGTCATGCTCACGCGCGCCGGCCCGGAAATCGGTGTTGCCTCGACCAAGGCCTTCACCACGCAGATCACCGCGCTGGCATTGCTGGTCATCGCGCTGGCCAAGACCCATGGCGCGGACAGCGAGCGCGAACGCGGGCTCGTGACGCGGCTGGTGGAATTGCCGGGCCTGATCGACAAGGTGCTGCAGCTCGACCCGCAGATCCGCGAACTGGGCAGGCGCTTTGTCGACAAGCATCACGCGCTGTTCCTCGGGCGCGGCGCAATGGCGGCGGTGGCGCTGGAAGGCGCACTGAAGCTGAAGGAGATCTCCTACATCCACGCGGAAGGGTATGCCGCGGGTGAGCTCAAGCATGGTCCGCTGGCGCTGGTGGATGCCGACATGCCGATCGTCACCATCGCGCCCAACAATGACCTGCTGGAGAAGCTCAAGTCCAACCTGCAGGAAGTGCGCGCCCGCGGCGGCGAGCTGTACGTGTTCGCCGATCCGGAGTCAGGTATCGAGGCCAGCGATGGCGTACACGTGATCACCATGCCGAAACACGTGAGCTACTTCCAGGCACCGGTGGTGTACACGATTCCGCTGCAGCTGCTGGCCTATCACGTGGCGATACTGCGCGGCACGGATGTAGACCAGCCGCGCAATCTCGCGAAAAGCGTCACGGTCGAATAGCAGCGGGATCCGCGGCATGGATGTCGAAGCCTACCTGCGGCGGATCGGGTTCAGTGGCGCGCACGAGCCTTCGCACGGGCTGCTCGCCGCGCTGCTGTGGCGGCATGTGCAGAGCATTCCCTTCGAGAACATCAACGCGTACCTCGGCCGGCGGGTAAGTCTCGATCCGGCCGACGTCGAGCGCAAGCTCGTGCATGCCGGGCGTGGCGGCTGGTGCTTCGAGCAGAACCTGCTGCTGGGCAACGCGCTGCGCGCGTTGGGCTTCGATGTGACCGATCTGGCCGGTCGCGTGGTGTGGGGCCGCGCACCCGATGCCTTGACCGCCCGCACGCATCGCGTATTGCTCGTCCGCGCCGACGGGCGCGACTGGGTGGTGGATGCCGGCTTTGGGGGGCAGATGCTGACTGGCGTGCTCGACCTGCACGTGGAAGTGCCGCAGGACACACCGCACGAGCCCTTTCGCCTGCGGCGTATCGGTGGCGAAGAGCGCCTGGTCGAATCGCTGATCCAGGGCGAATGGAAGCCGATGTACCGCTTCGATCTGCAGCCGCAGCTGCCCATCGACTTCGAGGCGGCCAACTACCAGCTGGTACACGACCCCGAGTCCCATTTCACGCAGGGGCTGATCGTGTCACGGGTTGCACCGGATGGCCGGCACATCCTGCGTGGTCGCGAGCTGGTGTTCCATCGCTCCGGAGGCGAGACCACGCGGCGCGAGTTGCCAGCGGCCGACGCAGTGCTGGATGCGCTGCGTGATGTGTTTGGCCTGAGCGTCGATGCACAGACCGCAGCAGCGCTGGCCGCGCGGCTGAATGCTCAGGCCGGTTCGGCCGCCAGATCGTAGGTGCCCGCGGCGGTGATGCGCACCTGCGCGAACTCGCCGGGTTTCAAGCCCTTCGCCTTCTTCACATTGACCACGCCGTCGATCTCGGGCGCATCGCCGGCCGTGCGCGCGATCGCCTTCGCGCCATCGACGCTGTCGACCAGCACGGTCGTCTCGCGGCCCACCTTCGTCGCCATCCTCGCTTCGGAAATGGCCGCGGCCTTCTCCATGAAGCGCGCGTAGCGCTCGTCCATGACTTCGGGCGCCACCATGCCCGGCAACGCGTTCGCTGTGGCGCCTTCAACCGGCGAGTACTTGAAGCAGCCGACACGATCCAGTTGCGCGGTATCGAGCCACGCGAGCAATTCCTCGAACTCGGCTTCGGTCTCGCCGGGAAAGCCAACGATAAATGTGCTGCGCAGCGTGAGATCCGGCACCGCGCGCCGCCACGCGGCAATGCGATCCAGCGTGTTCTCGGCATGTGCGGGACGCTTCATGCGCTTGAGCACACTCGGGCTGCCATGCTGGAAGGGGATATCCAGATACGGCAGCACCCTGCCTTCGGCCATGAGTGGCAGCACGGCATCGACATGCGGGTACGGGTACACGTAATGCAACCGCACCCATGCGCCGAAAGAACCCAGCGCGCGCGCCAGGTCGATGAAGCGGGTTTCGTAATCCTGGCCAGCGAATTTCACGGGCTGGTAACGCAGGTCAACGCCATAGGCGCTGGTGTCCTGCGAGATGACCAGCAGCTCCTTGACGCCGGCAGCCACCAGCCGTTCCGCCTCGGCCAGTACGGAGTCCAGTGGCCTCGAGGCCAGCTTGCCGCGCAGGGACGGGATGATGCAGAAG
>CAYWDZ010000041.1:0-19127 GCA_964456255.1 uncultured Steroidobacteraceae bacterium
TGTCGGTGCCGGTGATGTCGGCGGGCATCAGGTCCGGCGTGAACTGGATGCGCTTGAACGTGAGGCCCAGGGCCTGCGCCAGCGTGCGCACCAGCAGGGTCTTGGCGGTGCCGGGCAGACCGGTGATCAGGCAATGCCCGCCCACCAGCAGTGTCAGCAGCAGCTGCTCCACGACTTCGTCCTGGCCCACGATGATCTTGCGCACTTCGCGGCGGATGGCATCAAAACTGGTGCGAAAGCGCGCGACCAGTGCTTCGGTGTCTTGTTCGGACAGGGTGGTGTCGGTCATTGGGCCTTCTCTCCAGTCATTTCCAGCAGCAGATGTTGGGCGGGACGGTAATTCGGAGCAGTCTCGAGTGATTCCAGCAGGTGGCGGCGAGCCTGCTGCTGGTCTCCCTTGATGCGATAGGCACGGGCCAGCCCAAAGTTGGCAACCGCGGTGTCGTCAGGTTGCAGCTTGATCAGCACCTGGTATTCACGCAGTGCCGCATCGCCCTTGTTCTGGGCCAGCAGCAACTGGCCGAGCTGGTCGTGCCCTTCGGTGGCGAGCGGGTCGGCATAGTTCACGGCGGCCAGCACTTCGGCAGCCTCGGCGTCGCGCTTCGCTGCAAGCAGCAACGTGCCCAGCTTGCGCAGCCCGTCCGGATCCCAGCCGCCGGCCTTGCGCCAGGTCTGCAGTGCGGTGATGGCACCCGCCGAATCGCCGGCGCCTTCCAGTGCCTTGGCCAGCACCAGATAGGCACTGCCACCGGAAGTGAACTCCGGGAACATCGTGATGGCAGCCTGCGCCGCATCGCGCGCCTCGGCCCAGTTGCGCGCATCGAGCAGGCGGTGCGCACGCTCCATCAGATCGGGCCAGCGCTTGGGATCGGCAATGTAGGCCGCATAGCGCTTGCTCATGAACTCGTTGAACTGCTTGTCGAATTCCTCGGGCGAAATCTCGAAGGCCTTGCGGATCGCATCCGCCGTGGTCACCTTGCCGTCGAAGGCGCGCAGCATGGCCGCCACGCGGTCCATGCCCCAGCGCTGCGCGGCGAAGTAGCAGATCAGGCCCGCCTGCTGGTAGGACACCTGCACCTGGTTCTCGTAGGTCGGCCGCATGAAGCCTTCATCCAGCCTGGCCACCGGCAGGAACTGGTTGGCGATGAAAGCGTCGAGGATGTCCGGCGTCATGTTCACGCCGGGAGTCGGACCGCTGGTCCACTCCTCGTACACCGACAGTCCTTCGGAGAACCAGCGCGGTACGCGGTTCTTCGTCACACCGAGCGTGAACACATGCGCCATCTCGTGCCACAGCACGCTGCCCCAGTGGAAATCCCCGCGCTGGCGGCCCGAGGGGCTGTCCATGATCACCAGGTTGCCGAAGGTCACGCCCAGCAGGCCAATGCCCGGCAGGCCGGCGGTGCGCACCGCAAAGTCGTCGTGGTTGGGATACAGCTCGACGGTCACCGGCCCGGATGGCGTGTAACCGTAGCGACGCGCCAGCGTTGTGATGGCCGATGCCGCGAGCTGCTGCGCATAGGGGCCCAGGGTTCCCAGCTCCTGCCTGTTCAGCAGCAGGTTCAGCGGGGGCGCATCGCTCCTGATCGTGTCGAACTTGTCGAGGCTGTCGAGCAGCTTCAGCGTGTTGGCCGTGGTGGCGCTGTAGGGATCGCCCTCGTAGGCCTTCACCAGATGCTCGCGCGCCTCCGCCAGCCGCCCGAGCCGCATCAGGTTCAGCCCCAGCTCGCGCTGCGCGGCCGGCAGTTCGGGCGCGACTTCCACACCGCGCTGGAACCAGGTACCTGCCTCCACGTACAGGCGCCGGATCACGTCGAAATAACCCAGCAGCACGAACATCTCGCCGTAGCGCGGGTTGTACGCCAGCGCCTCGCGGATCAGCGCATCCGGATTGCGCTCCTGCACCACCTCGGTGGTGGCCAGCAATGCGAGCGCCTCCAGCGGCGGCAGTTTCTGCTGCACGGCGAGCGCTTGCGCACGCTGCGCCTCGCGCACGGCATCCGCGTAGCGGCCGCGCTCGATCGCGAGCCGCGCGGTGATCAGGTGCACTTCCGGCAGGTTCGGATCGTCCTTCTGCAGCGACTCCAGTTCCTCCTCGATGTCGCCATCGAAGCGCTCCACCGAAACGCGCGCCATGGCCACCCGCGCACCGATGTCGTTCTCGTCGATCTCCAGCGCTTCGCGGAACAGCTGCACCGCGTCGCCGTACTGGCCCGCAGCCGAATACATGCGCCCCCAGCGCACGCGCGCCAGCGTCGATTTCGGATCGGCGGCCACGGCCGCGCGGAACAGGTCATTGGCGCTGCGCAGATCGCCCAGTGCAAAGGCAGCCTCGGCCTTGACCAGCGGATTGACGGAACTCAGCAGCGGCGTATAGCAGCGACGCGCGGCATCCACGCGGCCATGATGCTGGTCTTCGTCACAGCGCCGCAGCTCCGGCGCCCGGCGCGAGTCGTAGTCGATGTCGGCCGCCCGCGATGCCAGTGGCAGTGCCACCAGCATGGCCAGTGCGACGAGGTGCAAGCTCCTACTTTGCATTGCGGCTGCCTCCCTCGTTGACGCCCAGCTGCGCCAGCCGCGCATCGATGCGCTGACCAAGTCGCGCCATGTCCAGCAGCACCGGCTCGAGGCGGTTGTAGTACTCGTCCTGGGGCAAGTCACGCTTCTGTCCGCGCAACTGGTCGATGCGCTGCTCGATGGCGTCCTGCTCGGCACGCAATGCCGCGAGCTGGCTGTCATTGGCGAACAGTGCTGCCGCGCCCAGTCGCGCCACCACGAAGCGCCCCGGGTCGCTGCCGGCAATGCGCGCATGTTCGGTGGCGATGGCGGCGTCGGACTTGAAGCTCTCGACCACCTTGCGGTTGGCAAATTCGTAGGCCTCCTGCGCGGTGACATTGCCGTCCTTGTCCTTGTCGGCCTCGCCGCTGCCCAGCGCCTCGGCCCAGTATTGGCCGAAGCGCGTGGCCTGGCGTTCGCCGCCGCTCTTGGTGGCCGCAATCACCACGCGCTGCGGCCCGGCCAGCTTGTCGACGATCGCGCCGCTGGTGCTGGTGGCATCGACCACCAGTTGCGAGACGCCTTTGGCGAAGCGCTCCATCAGCGTCACCAGTTCGCTGCCGGTGATGTCATCACCCGGAATCATGAAGCGGTAGTCGTTGCCATCGAAGCTGCCGTGCCCGAGCAGCACCAGCACGAAATGATCGCCGGGCTGCAAGGCCTGGGCGGCCGAGCCGATCTCCGCGCGGATCTTCTCGCGGCGCGCGTCGTTGCCCGCAAGACGCTTCACCCGGGCCGCATCGCCTGCAACCGACAGCGAGGTATGCGCCACCTGTTCGCTCCATTGCTGGAAACGTTCCTCGTACTGCGGTTCGCCGCCCATGCCGGCCACCACCAGCACCTGGGTGACCGCGGCGGCCGGCAGCGCAAAGCAAAGTCCAAGTGCGGTGATGACCAGACGCAGCTTCACAGTCGTCTCCAGCGGCGCCTGAGCAGCCATTCGCTGCCCTTCATCAGTGCCAGCAGCAGAAAGCCAAGCGGCGCATTCCACAGATCGAGTGTCGAGCTCTCCACCATGCCCGCATGCGAATAACGGATGGCCTCCGGCAACCCGGCAAGATCGTCGAGGCTCCAGTAGCGGCCGCCCGTTTCCCTGGCAATGCGTTCCAGCATCGGCCGATGCTGCCACGAGCCGAACTGTTCCAGCACGCCATCCACTCGACGCACATGCGCCAGGGCCTCGCCCACGGTCTCCTCACCGGCCTTTGCGGTCAGGCGCACCTGGTACAGACCCGGCTCACGGGCATCCACGGCCACCGTGTAGCGGCCGTCGCCGCGCCCGGAAGGCTCGATGCGCGCCGGCACGTTGGCGCCATCCGGCGCCTTGGCCTCGACCGCAAGCTTCGCGTCCGGCACCGGCTCGTATTTCTTGTCCAGCACCTCGGCTTCCAGCGTTACCGCCGTGCCGTCCTCGTACACGGATCGTTCCGGCTGCAACGAGACATGCGCCGGCGCCGGCGCAACCAGCGTGTACAGCAGCTGCTTCCAGAAGGTCTCGTGCCGCAGGTCTTCCTTCGGCAGGCTCATCTGCCAGTGCCAGGTGCTGGCCGTGGCCAGCAGCCAGGTCGCGCCGCGGCCATAGCGCTGCGTGACCAGCAGCGGTGCGGACTGTCCGCCCGGCGTCACCGCTTCAAGCAGCACAATGGCGCCGGGGCGCAATTCACCCATGTCCTGGTAGTCGGTAAGCGGGGGCAATTCCTTCCAGGCCTTTTCGTTGGCGGCATCGTCCGCCGCCAGCCGGCCGATCACCGATTCGCGCCCGTAGGCCGTGAGCCGTGCCTGGCTCTTGCGCATGCCGTAGCTGCGATCGGAACCACCCGGCAGTTTGGACGGCAGCAATGGCGCGACGGTCACACGGCCCCAGCCGCCATCACCCAGACCATCCCGGCCAGCCAGCATCAGCAGCGAACCACCGCGGCGATCGACGAATTCCTTGAGCCATTGCTGCTGGTCGGTGGACAGCGCCGCGGCTTCCAGGCTGCCGAGGATGACCGCGCTGTACGCGAACAGATCCTCGGCCTTGGCCGGAAAGCCGTCCTCGATTTCAGTGCCGGATATCAGCCCCTGACGATAGTAGCGATTGGGCGTGGCGCGCACCGCGCTCGCCAGCCTGAGCTTGCGATCACCCTCGACCGCACGGCGGATGAACTTGTATTCCCAGCGCGGTTCGCCCTCGACATACAGCACCGAGCGGCGGGTGCCATCGACTTCCATCAGCGCACTGCGCTCGTTGTTGGCCACCCGGGTTTCGCCTGGTGCCGCATCCACCGCAGCGCGCAGGTCACGCACACCGGATTCGCCGGCGGGAAACTCCAGCTGCAGGGTGCTGAGGCCAGGGGATCCGGTGAACTGCACGTCCTGTGCGGCAATCAGCCGCCCCGAATCGTAGAGCCGCACGCGGCCGAGCTTCTGGTTCTGGTGGCGGACGGATACGGTCGCGCGCACGGTGGAACCGGCCACTGCGGTGGCTGGCAACTGCAACTGCGTGAGTTCCAGATCGTTCTGCGGCTGCTCGGGACCCGTGCCGACGGTATGGACCGGAATGCCGCTGGTAGCCAGATGCGCCAGTTCCGCTTCGTCGAGCGTGTTGGCGGTGTCGGCACCATCGGTGACCAGCACCACGGCAGCCAGCGGCACGCTGGCCGCCATCTGCGTCACGGTATTGAGCGCATCGCCAATGCGCGTGGCCTGTGCGCCGCCAGGCAGCCCATCCAGCGAATCCGTGGGGCTGGCGTGATCGGAGAAGGTGAAGTAGCGCAGCTCGGAACGTGCGCCCACCTGCGCGAGCACGTCTTTCTGCAGCGCAGCCACGGCCTGGTCGCGCCGCGTCGGCGCCTGCTCCCGGTCGCTCGTATTCATGCTGCCGGAATCATCGACCAGTACCGCGACCACGTTCTGCCGCTCGCGGATCTGTTCCAGGCGCAGCACCGGACGCCACAACAGCACCAGCGCCACTGCGAGGAAGGCCATCTGCAATGCACCCAGCACGGCACTGCGCCACCAGCCCAGCTGCCGGCGCGCCAGCGTGACGCTGATGGCGACGAGGCCGGCCACGAGCAGTGTCCAGAGCAGCCACATGGGCCAGCCGCGCGCCAACGCGAGCTCGCCACTGCGGAACGCCCAGGTCGAGGCACCTAGCAGGAACTCCAGCATGTTGTTCGCCGACCCCCCGTCCCTGTGCTCAGTGCGTCATCGCGTACAGGGCATAGCTGATCGCAAAGCGATAGCCCAACGCGGTCAGCGGCTGCGGATACCCGGGGGTATCCGCCTCTTCCCAGGAATCACCCAGGTCCATGTTGAAATTGATGACCATCATCAGTCGCCCATTGTCATCGAACACGCCGCGCCAGTGCGGCACATCGCCGCCGTAGCCGCACTCTTCGCAGGTCGCGCCATTGCGCAGGGCGAAGATGCCGGGAATCTGCGTCTTGTCCCGCACCTTCTGACTGAGGTCGAACAGCACGTGGAAGACTTCGTGATCCGGCGGGATTTCCTTCCACTCACGATCCGGGAATACGCGCAGGAACGACTCGAGGAAACCCTCCCACTGCGTATCGCCGTGGAAGTCATCCACCATCAGGAAGCCGCCGCGATCCAGGTATTCGCGCAGCCGATCCGCCTCTTCCTGATCCAGATACCAGCGGCCGACCTCCACCGCGTACAGGAAGGGATGATTGAAGAGATCGGTGTTCGACCTGGTCAGGTCCTCGGGCAGCACGATCTCGTTGAAATCGGCCTCAGGGTCAATGGTGTCGATGCGCGTCAGGCGCCGGATGCCCTGGGTCAGATGGTATTCGGCGTCCGGTACGTCGGTGAGCCAGGCGCTGCCGCGGTTGTCCAGCATGTTCCCGCCATACGCGAGCCGCGCAATGCGGAATTCCGGTTCAGGCCTGGTCACGGCAACGCCGGCCGAGCTGCTACCCGACACGGTGCTTGACAACAGCGCGCACAAAGCCACGGCAGATGCCAGGCCGAGCTGCTGGCGTATCTGCCTTACTCGCGACCCCATGTGGCCAAACTAACCTTGAATTCGTGCTTGCGCCAGCCTCGTCGAAGGCTGGACTGCCCATCAACTCATTCGCATTGCGACTGAACGTTTCTTGATCGACCCTTCAGATCGGCGCATGCAGCGCAAGGGCCCATGCCACCAGCAGGGCCGCCGGCATGGCCGCCGCAGCCAGCCAGTGGGGAATGCCTTCGAGCCAGCGCGCTCCCCGTGTAGTGGCAACGGCGAAGCCGAGCAAGGCGCCCACGATGAAGCCCAGTGCATGCGACAGCACATTGGTCGAGTCGGTGATCGAACTCTGCGGGTCCTGCGTGCCGGCGCCGAACATGCCCAGCAGTGCCACACCGGCTATCAGCGGCACCCAGTCCCGCAAGGTTCGCGTGCGCTGATTGCGGCTGTGCCAGGCATGTGCGGCCACCAGGCCCAGCGCGGCGAACACGGCCGTTGAGGCACCGGCCGAAATGTATTGCCCCAGCGGCAGCAGCCCCTCGAGCAGGTTGGCGCACATGGCGGCAGTGCCGATCAGCAGCCAGGCCCTGGGGCTGCCCCAGACCTGCGCGGCAGACATGCCAAGCAAGGCACCCGCCGCGAGGTTGCCCAGCAGGTGCGTCGCGTCCCAGTGCAGGGTCAACGCGGTCAGCGCACGCCACCACTGGCCGGCGCGGATCTGCCCGGGATCCATGGTGCCGACGTCGTAGAGACTGGTGTTGAACCAGCCCTGCGCCAGCGCAAAGGGGGCCAGCAGCAGCACGATGACGTACACCACGGAGCCGCGCCAGGCTCCCGCGCGCGGCGGTGGCGCCTCAACGGGGGGTGGCGGGCGCCGGCTGCGATCCTGCTCGTACAGCCACAGCTGCTGCAGCGCTGTCTCGCGCTCGACGGCCTCGACCAGCACGACGTAGCCCGCCTCGTCGAACTGGATTTCGCAGGCGATGCCCACTGCCACCAGCACCAGCGCGCGCTCGTCACAGGCGCCCCGGCGCGCCGAGCGAAAGACGGCGGCCGGCTCGGTGAAGCTACTTGGCAAAGAGCTGCGCGGGGTCGCGGAAGGTCTTGAATTCGAGCGCGTTGCCGCTCGGATCCTGGAAGAACATGGTCGCCTGTTCGCCGACCTGCCCGGCAAAGCGGATGCCCGGCTCGATGCCGAACACAACACCGGCACTGCGCAGGCGATCCGCCAGTTCATGCCAATGATTCCATTCCAGCACCACGCCGAAATGCGGCACCGGCACCTCCTTGCCATCCACGGCGTTGTGCATGGGCGGGCGGGCGGCACCGGCATGGTCCAGGTGCGCCACCAGCTGATGGCCGAAGAAATCGAAGTCCACCCACTCGGCAGCGCTGCGCCCTTCGGGGCAACCCAGCAAACCACCATAGAAGCGGCGCGCCTCGGCCAGATCGCCTACTGGAACGGCCAGATGAAAGGGTTGCAATGACATGGAGAAGTCGCGGCGCTAGCGGGCCGCGGCCGGCTCAAGACGCAGCACCGCGCCGTCATCTTCATCCGTGACCACGTAGATCAGTCCGTCCGGCCCCTGGCGCACATCGCGGATGCGCTGGTGCAGTTCAGTCAGCAGGGTTTCGCGGCGCAGGTCCTGCAGCTTCTCGTTCATCACCACCCGCTCCAGGCCACCCGTGCGCGGCACTTCGCCACGCCGCACGCTGCCGACGAACACATTGTTTTTCCACTCGGGAAAGCGATCGCCCGTGTAGACCAGCAGGCCGGTAGGGCCGATCGACGGCAGCCACACCACCAGCGGCGCCTGCACATCGGCTGCCACGGGCGATGCGGCCAGCTCCGCCCCGTTGTAATCGCGCCCGAAGGTCACGCGCGGCCAGCCGTAGTTGCGCCCCGACTGGATCAGGTTCAGTTCGTCACCGCCATTCGGGCCGTGCTCCACATTCAGCAGCACGCCACTGGGATGCACGGTGAGCCCCAGCGGGTCGCGATGGCCCAGGGTGTAGATGGAGCCTTCCGCACCGGCCTGCTTCGCGAAGGGATTGTCGGCTGGAATGCCGCCATCCGCGGTGATGCGCAACACCTTGCCCACGGTGTTGTCGAACTTCTGCGCCTCATCACTAAAGGCCGCGCCGATCTCGACATAGATCAGGCCGTCGGCGCCGAACACCAGTCGCGAGCCACTGGCCGTCGCGGACTTGCCAACGAAGATTTCCTTCACATCCACCAGCGCCTTGCCGTCGAAGCGGCCGCGCATCACGGCCAGGCGCGCCTGCGGCCGCGCCGAGCCGCCGGCCGGCGCCGCAGCTCCAGACTTGTTGAAGGTGAAGTAGACCAGCTGGTTGTCGGCGAACCGCGGATGCAGCGCCAGATCATGCAGACCGGCCAGCCGGAACGGGGTTTCGATGGCCGGCACTCCCGCCACGGGCTGTGCTTCCAGCACCGTCGGCCGGCCCGGCGCACCCAGCGCATTGCGCAGCAGCCGCAGCGCGCCACCGCGTTCACTGATCAATGCATCGCCACCGGGGAGCAACGCGATGGCAAATGGATGGTTGAGGCCCTTTGCAACCACCGTTACCCGCAGGCGGTGCTGCTCGGCCGTATCGAATACGTATGCGGGTTCGGAAAGCGTTACCGCGGCAATGCCCACTGCCGCCTGCTGTGCGATGACGGCAGGCGCCAGCCCCATGGCCAGTACCGCCGCGACCAGGGCTGCGTGCCCCGAACCCTCTGCCTTGCCTGTCATGTCGCCCCCTGCTGAACGAGCCTGCCGTGCGGGAAGCGACTATACCCCCGCTTGTCGGCCAGCCGATGTCAGCACCCCGGCCGCCATCAGCTGCAGGCCCCGCAAGCTGACCCGGGTCAGCAGCTCCGCGTCGGGCTCGCGCGCCGCAGCCAGCAGGTGCTGCCAGATGCGCGGTTGCCGTTCCCAGCGCGGGCGCACCCACCCGGGCCGGTGCATGGCCAGCCAGTCCAGATCCTGCAGGCGCAGCCGTGCAATCAGATCCGCGCAGGCCGGCGACATGCCCAGCACCACGCGCGCGAGCTGGCGATTGGCACGCGCCAGGTGCCAGCCAAACACCAGCACACGGCGGATGAAATCCGCTGCACCAGCGCCGACGAACACCGGCACGACATATTGCGGCGGCAGATCCTGCACCATGCGGGGCGCCAGGCAGCGCCAGCGCGATTCGTCGTCGAAGGCCGCATCCACCAGCAGACAGGGGCTCGCTGCAAGGCGCGCGCGCAGTGCTTCGGGCATGGCGTTCCATGCCGCCCGCTGGCCGGCCGCAAACATGGGACAGGCCACCTGCCCCTCGGCCGCCATGGCAGCAAGGAAATCCAGGCACTGCAGGTTGATCTCGGTTACCGCATCCAGGGAGCCGTCGGCGAGCCATTGCCCGGCTCTCCAATGGCGCACCGCTGCACCAGACATTCGCCCATCCATGTCATTCCTCCCCGTTTCCGCGAAATAATCCCCCGGCGCGCTATTTCAGTGAAGACACAAATTTGGGATATTTTTCCCAATTCTGATTTTCACGATTTTTAGCGGATCCCGGGAGCAACTACAACAATGAGAATCTCCGACGACCGCTACAGCCGCGACCGGCAGCGCTATGACCTCGCCCTGCGTTTCATCCAGCACGAGGCGCGCACCCGCACCATCCGCACCTGGACGGGCCTCACCGACGACCGCATACGCAAGCTGTATCGCTCCTACGTCGCCGACGAATGCGATGCGAACCTCACCCGCCATCGCGGCAAGTCGCCGCAGCAGACCAGCTTCTTCGTGCGTACACCGCAGATGCGGCAGGAGGCGGCGGTGCTGGCCAGCGTCTGCTACCTGCTCGGGGTGGTGCCAGTCAGCAGGGTGCTCGACGTGCAGCGCAGCCTGCCCGGCATGCAGCGCGGCGAAGCCTTGTGCGAAGCATTCGAGACCTACCTGCGCCTGGTGCCGGGTGCGCGCATCAGCTTCGAACATGCGGTGTTTCTGGTGATGGCGCTGGCGCGTGGCGATGAGCTGCGCGCCGTTCCGTGCACGGATTGCACCGGCCTCATCCTGCTGGATCGCTACACGCCGACGGTGCGGCGCTGCCTGGCCTGTGAAGACAGCCTGCAGGGTCGCCTGAAACTCGACGCCTGAGCGGCGGTTCAGCCGCCATTGGGGCTGGCATTGCTATGATCCCTGCGCCATGCCCCCTGAAAACCTGTTTGCAGGCGCTTACCTGGATCGGCGTACCGAAGCGCGCCTGCGTGAGGACTGGCTGGCCGAAGCGCGGGGCGACGAGCACACCATATATATAGGAATGCGCCAGGGTGCGGCCCTGGTCCGGAGCCCCGCCACGGGCGAAATGCCCCGCGTGGCCTTCCTGTCCGGAGCCGATCCAAGGATTGCCGCCACCAGCGATGCAGAGCGGATGGTGCTGCTGGGGTGGTACGAGACGCGGCGCTGCGTGCTGGTGGATCTGCCACCGGAGGTGGCGGTCGAACACGAGGGCGAATCGTTCTCGGAACTGCGCCCCCTTGCTTCGGAGCTGCCGGCGAGCGAAGCGGGCCTCTTGGCCTATGCGCGTGCGCTGCACCTGTGGCGGGCCAGTCATCGTTATTGCAGCCGCTGCGGCGCACCGCTGCGCTCACGCCGCGCCGGGCATGTGCGGCATTGCACCGACTGTGGTTACGAAAGCTTTCCGCGCATCGATCCAGCCATCATCGTGCTGGTGCATGACGGCGCTGCGGCACTGCTGGGCAGAAAGCCCGAGTGGGAACCCGGTCGTTACTCCACCATCGCCGGCTTTGTCGAACCGGGCGAGTCGCTCGAGGACGCGGTGCGACGGGAAGTGTTCGAGGAAACCGGCATCACTGCGCTGCAGATCGGCTACCACTCGTCGCAGCCCTGGCCCTTTCCGGCCTCGCTGATGCTCGGCTTCACCGCGCGTGCCGAGGCGGCAACGCCGGTGCTGCACGATGGTGAACTCGAGGACGCCCGCTGGTTCAGTCGCGGCGAACTGCTGGGCGGAACGGTCAGGCTGCCGCCGCCGGCATCCATCTCGCGCCGCCTGATCGACGGATGGCTGCATGCGGCATGAGCATCGCGCGCCGTGGTTTGCACTGCTGCTGGCCGCGACCACGCTGCCGGCGGCGGCCGGCATCAAGGTCACCGTGGAAGGCGTCGAGGCGGAGGAGCGCAGCAACGTGTTGATCCGCCTCAGCGTCGAACGCTATCGCGACAACGACGACGTCGACGCAGAAATGATGGGCCGCCTGTTCAACCGCATCGATGGCGAGGTCAAGAACGCGCTGCGACCCCTGGGCTACTACGAGCCGACCGTGGCAGCCGACTACCGGGCCATTGGCAAAGACTGGCAGGTCGCGATCGCGATCAAGCCGGGCGAGCCGGTCCGGGTTCGGGAACTGCATGTCGCGGTCGAGGGGCCGGGCGCCGGGGACCCGGCTTTCGCTGCGGTGCTGGAGAACAAGGACAGGTTGCTGCGCGTCGGCATGCGCCTGAACCACGGCACATACGAGGAGGTAAAGGGGCAGCTGATCCGCACAGCCGAAGCCAACGGCTATCGCGATGCCAAATTCATCGCCGCGGGCTTCGACACTGACCCGAAGGAGTACTCGGCCAACATCAACCTGGTTCTGGACACCGGTCCGCGCTACAACTTCGGCGAGATCGACATCCAGCAGACCAGCATCCGCCCCGACCTCATGCGCCGCTTCCTGCGCTTTCAGGAAGGCGAGCCGTACAGCGGCTCGCAGCTGCTGCGCACGCAGTTTGCGCTGGATGACAGCCTGTACTTCACGCAGGTGGAAGTGGAGCCGGGCGATCCGGATCCGGAAGCGCTGACGATTCCCATCAGGATCACGGCCACCAAGAGCCGGCCCACGTTCGCCATCGGTGGCGGCTACGGCACCGATACGGGAATACGCGGCACGCTGGCCTGGACCGACACGCGCGTGAACAACAAGGGCCATCGCTTCCGCGCCGAAATCAAGGCGTCCACCACCAAGCGAGAGATCGAATCGCGCTACGACATCCCGATCGGCGACCCGGCGCTGGAACGGCTGTCCCTGGAGGGAAACAACACCTACGAGGAGCTTGCCGACGCCCAGTCCTATACGACCAAGCTGGCGCCATCGATTACGCAAGTGATAGGCCGCTGGCAGACCGTGACGGCACTGGCCGCCACGCGCATCACCGAGGACGTGGGCGCGCAATCAACCACCAGCAACCTGCTGGTACCCGGCATCTCGGTCGGGCTGGTACCCAAGGATTTTCTGGGCGAGGCGTTGTACAGCCGCAGCTTTTACGCGGAGCTGCAGGGTTCGCACACTTCGCTGGGCTCCGAGACCAACTTCCTGCGGCTCGATGTGCAGAGCGAACACGGTTTCGACTTGAACTACCAGTGGCACCTGTTGTTGCGCGGCGAGGCCGGCGTCGCGCTGGCGGGCGACTACGGCAAGCTGCCCGTCGTCTACCGCTTTCTCGCGGGCGGTGATCGCAGCGTGCGCGGATTTGCGTACAACAGCCTGTCTCCCGTCGAGGAGGTCATCCAGTCGGATGGCAGCACCAAGCTGGAAAAGACCGGTGGCCGCTACCTGCTGGTCGCTTCCGCCGAAGTGGTGCGGGACCTGCCGTGGAACCTGGGCGTGGCGACCTTCGTCGATGCCGGCAATGCCTTCAACAGCCTGCACGATTCACTCGAATTCGCGGCCGGCGTCGGCCTGCGCTATCGCCTTCCCGGCGTGTCCATCGGTATCGACGTCGCCAAACCCCTTTCGTCCAAGGGCAACCTCCGGCTGCACCTGAACATCAGTCCGAAGCTATGAAGCTGTTGCGCACACTGCTGCTCGTCCTGCTCGGCATCATCGTGCTGGTGCCGACCGGCGCGCTGTACCTGGTGGCCTCAACCGAATCCGGGCTGCGCTTCATTACCGCGCGTCTCGGCAAGATGGGCCAGGTGACGGTCACTGCCGAACAGGTCAGCGGCACACTGACCGACGGCTTCACGGTAGGGTCGCTGCGCATCCAGCAGCGGCGCGCGGATGTGCGGATCACCAACGCGAAGGGGCAGCTGCGCCTGATGCCGCTGCTGCTGCAACGGCGGATCGAACTGTCCGTCGCAACGGTGGAGCAAGTCACCATCGAGACCCGGCATTCCGACCGGGATCTCGGGCGCGCCCCGCGGTTCCTGCCGGCCACGATGCGCCTGGATGCCGACACGGTGAGCGCCGCCAGCGTCGACCTGATCCTGGTGAACGGCAAGACGCTGCACGGCTCGGATTTTTCTTCGCGGGTCACCATCCTGCCGAACTTGATCCGCATCCGCGATGGCCGGGTGGACTGGAACGAAATGCATCTGGATCTGGACGGCCGGGTGCACGCTGCAAGGCCGGTTGGCCTGGAAGGCCAGGTGATCGTCGACTGGAAGCCGGCCGGCAAACCCGAATGGAAGTTCGACGCGCAGTTCGACGGAGATCTGGATCGTCTGCCTTTCAAGGCAGACATCAGCGCCCCCTTTCACGCCCACGTCGATGGCATCGGCAACACGCTCAACAAGGGGTGGAATTTCTCGGGCAACGGTGACACCCGGGATCTGGACATCAGCGTATTCGGTGGCGGCACGGCGCTCGGCATCCTGTCTGCCAAGGTCGAGCTCACGCTGGATCGCGACGGCTTCACCATCAAGGGGCCGGTTACCGCGCCCGGCCTGAAGGCCGGCCCCATCCAGATGGATCTGCGCGGGGCATACGCCGATCACCGGCTCACCATCAAGAACAGCACGCTGCTGCATCGTGCCTCCGGCTCGAGCGCCACCGTGCATGGCACAGTCGATGTGGAGTCAGACGGTCCACGCCTCGCGTTGTCCGGTGGATGGAGCACGCTGCAATGGCCGCTGGTTGCCGACACACCGGCCTTCACCAGCACCACCGGCGAGTACTCCATCGACGGCGTGAAGCCATGGAAGGTCCATGCCAGCGGCGACATCACTGCGGCCGGCCTCGCGGGATTGCCGGCCACCATGGAAGGAACGCTGGGCACCGAGTCACTCACCATCGAAGCCGCCACGCTCGGCCTTTACGGCGGCACCGCAGAGCTGACCGGCGAAGCGCGCTGGAAACCCGAGGAGAGCTGGAACGTAGCCGGCCACATGCGCGGCATGGACCCCGCCCTGTTGCGAGCCGACCTGCCCGGCCGACTGGACTTCGACTTCCGTGCCAGCGGCGCACCCTTCAGCTCGGCCGGCAGCATCGACTTCTCGCTGGCCCGCCTGTCGGGAAAAGTGCGCGGCCTGTCGGCCAGCGGCAGCGGACAGTTTTCCAGGCCGGCCGACAGCAAGGACTGGCAGTTCAGCGACGTGGACCTGCTGTGGGGTCGCACGCACATCCAGCTGGATGGCAGTCTCGGCGTACCCCGCGACATCCGCTTCGCGGTGGACGCCGATGATCTCAGCCTGCTCGACCCGGACGCGCGCGGCCGGGTTTCCGCGCGCGGCCGCTACGCCGGTACCAATGACGAACCGGTACTGCTGTTCAAGGCCCGCGGCGCGGACTTTGAATGGCGGGGCTACCAGGCCGACACATTCGATGCCGACGTCGACATCGACCTGCAGGGTGAGGGCCATGCGCAGGGCAAGGTGGATCTCACCGGCATCCGCTACGGCTCGCGCACCGCGCAGAAAGCCACGATCGGCATCGCAGGCACGGGCCGCACGCAGCGCCTGAACGTGGATGTGAACCTGGCACCGTATCGCGCGGTACTCACGGCGGAGGGCGCGATCGACCAGAAGCAATGGCGCGGCAATGTGCAGAGCCTCAATGTCACCGATGGCATCGACCTCGATCTGCACCTGGAACGGGCTGCGCCGATCGCACTCGACCTGGCGGGTGGCGAATTGCAGGACCTGTGCCTCGCCGGCGCGCAGGCGCGTGGCTGCCTGAATGCCCGGCGTGTGGCCGACGGCAGCTGGAACTCCGGTTTTTCAGTGCAGGGGATGCCGTTGCGCGCCTTCACGGCCGGGCTGGCGCAGGACACGGACTACAACGGCACGATCAACCTGCAGGGAGAACTCGCGGGCGGCCCCGATGGCCTGCCCATCGGTTCGCTGAGTGCCGAGCTGATGGGCGCGGAGCTGTTGCACCTGCTCGGCAATGGGCGGACCGAGACCCTGTCGCTCGGCACCGGCACCGTCCGGGCCAGCGCGACTGCCGATGCCTTCCAGGCGCACGTTGCGCTGGACGGCGGCATCTCCGGAAACATCGCCGGAAATCTCCAGGGCGAGCGCAATGCCGACAACTGGCAGGACTACCCGATTCACGGACAGCTGACCGTCCGCGCCGACGCGCTGCCGCTGCTCGACATCTACGTGGGCGGCATCGACCGGGCCACTGGGCAATTGAGCACGCAGGTCGACATCAGCGGAACACTGGGCAAGCCGCAATGGGTCGGCAACCTCGAACTCAAGGACGCGTCCATCGACATCTACCAGGTGGGGCTCTCGCTGCGGGACGTGACGCTGCAGGCGCGCGTCGACGGCAAGACGCTTGACCTGAGTGGCCAGTCGCGACTGGGCGAGGGCCTGGCCAGCTTCAGCGGCAAGGGCAGCTGGCGCGACGACGGGTTCCACGGAACGCTGCACGTGGGAGGCAAGGACCTGCGCGTGGTGAATGTGCCGGAGGCACGCATCGACGCATCGCCCAATCTCGATTTCAAGCTGGCCGGGCACGCGCTTGAAGCCACGGGCGAGGTCGTGGTGCCAAAGGCCAGGCTCGAGCCGGCGGATCTCACCAATGCCGTACTCGCTTCAGACGATGAACATCTGGTTGGCGAGCCACCCGTGGATCCCGAACAGCGCTGGACCGTGAACAGCCGGATCAAGATGACGCTGGGCAACGATGTGAAGATCAATTCGCTGGGGCTGACCGCCAAGCTCGGCGGTGCAATCACCGTCATCACCGACGATTCGCCGGTGACCCGCGCGCAGGGCGAGCTCAACATCAAGCAGTCCGTGGGCAAGGAGCGCAGCACCTACCGCGCGTATGGCCGCCTGCTGGACATCGAGCGCGGGCGGCTGATCTTCAACAACGGGCCCATCAACAACCCCGGCGTGGAACTGCGCGCGCAGAAGGAATTCGCCAGCGAATTCTCCACAGTCACCGCCGGTGTCAACGTGCGCGGACAACTCCGCGCGCCGCAGGTGACCTTCTTTTCCGACCCGGAAATGCCACAGGCGCAGATCGCCTCGCTGATCGTGGCCGGTGGCACGCTGGAGACCGCGCAGAGCAGCGACAAGCCGGGCGCGGCGCGCAACGACCTGCTCATGCAGGGCTATGCATTGATTGGCCAGCGCTTCGGCAATCGCGTCGGCATCGATGATGTGGGTGTCGAGTCCGGCATCAACAACGAAACCAGCCTGGTACTGGGCAAGTACCTCTCGCCGCGGCTGTACATCAGCTATGGCATCTCGCTGGCCGAGGCCATCAACACCTTCAAGATGCGGCTGGCCCTGGGCAAGGGCTGGACGGTCAAGACCGAGGCCGGCCAGGCGCGCAGTGCCGACCTGGTCTACACGTTCAAGAAGGGGTCGAAGAAGAAGGCGGCTGACGATCAGGGCAAATAGCCCCTCCCGGCGGCCGAAACCGGCATGCCGCCCTTGACTTCCGTATATTTATGCATAAGCTGCGCAAACTTATGCACGCCGACCGCCAGCAAGCCGAACGCCGCAACCACATCCTGCGCCACCTGCGCGCGGGTGCCGTGCGTCGCCAGTCCGATCTGGTGGGGCTGCTCAAGAAGGATGGTTTCGACGTTACGCAGTCTTCGGTGAGCCGGGACATGCGGGAACTGGGCGTCTCGAAGGCCCAGGGCCGCTACCTCCCGCCCGGCGACGAAGTGGCGCAGGCCCAGGGCAACTTCAGCGCCATCGACCGCTTCGTGCGCGATATCCGCACCGCCGGCCCCTCGATCACCGTGGTGCGCACCTCCGTGGGCGCGGCCGGTTCGGTCGCGGTGGCCATCGACAAGGCGGCCTGGCCCGAGGCGGTGGGCACGATTTCCGGCGACGACACCATCTTCATCGCCACGCAGGACGGTCAGGCGCAGCGCCGCCTGCTCGATCGCCTGCGCGCTGCCTTCCGTCTCTGATCCGACCGAGAAAGACCAAAGCCATGACTGCTACTTCCACTTCGGGCGCCAAGCCCATCGTTCTGGCCTATTCCGGTGGCCTCGACACCTCATTCCTGGTGCCGTGGGTGGCCGAGAACACCGGCCGGCCCGTGATCACGGTCACCGTCGACACGGGTGGCATCGATGCCGCCGCGGCGAAGACGCTGGCCGAGCGCGCCAGGGCGCTCGGCGCCATCGCGCATCACCAGATCGACGCGCGCGCGGACTATTTCGAGCAGGTGCTGCGCTTCCTGATCTTCGGCAATGTGCGGCGCGGGCATCTGTATCCACTGTGCGTGGGCGCGGAACGCGTCATGCAGGCCCAGACCATCGCGCGCGTTGCGCACGAGCTGGGCACGAACATGATCGCGCACGGCTGCACCGCGGCCGGCAATGACCAGGTGCGCTTCGAAGTGGCGCTGCGCACGCTGGCGCCGGATCTGGAAATCTTCGCGCCGGTGCGCGACCGCGCGTTCAAGCGGCAGGAAGAGCTGGATTACCTGCAGGCGCGCAACCTGCCGGTGCCGCCGCATGGCGCCGCCTATTCCATCAATCGCGGCCTGTGGGGCGTGACCATCGGCGGCACCGAGACGCTGACCTCGAAGGGCAGCATCCCGGAATCCGCATGGGTGCTGTCGAAGAATGCCTTCGAGAATCCGGCGCGGCCGCAGCATCACACCATCCACTTCGACAAGGGCCGGCCCGTGGGCCTGGACGGCAAGGCCATGACGCCGGTCGAGGTGATCGAGCGCCTGGAGACCATGGGCGCGATGTTCGGCATCGGCAGAGGCATCCACCTGGGTGACACCATCATCGGCACCAAGGGACGAGTCGCCTTCGAAGCGCCGGCCGCCGACATCCTGATCAACGCGCATCGCGAGCTGGAGAAGCTCGTCAGCACGCCGCGCCAGCAACGCATCAAGGATCAGGTGTCGGCAACCTATGGCGACCTGGTGCATGAAGGCCAGTTGCTCGACCCGGTGTGCCGCGACATCGAGGCCTTGCTGCTCTCCTCGCAGGCGCGCGTCACCGGCGACGTGCATGTGCTGCTGCGGCCAGGCTCCTGCTTCGTCGAGGGTGTGGAATCCGCCTTCTCGTTGATGAAGGCCAGCAAGGGCGTGTACGGCGAAGCCGTGGGCGAATGGACGCCGCAGGATGCGCTCGGCTTCTCGAAGATCGTCGCCCTGACGGGCGTGTTCTATACCCGCGCCGGCGCGAATGCCGCGGGCTCGCAAGAGGACAAGTGAGATGAAATCAGTGGTGGTGGACAAGATCGGTTCGGTCACGCAGGCGCTCGGCCTGAAGCATGAACTGCGCATCTCCGAGGACATTCCTTCCGAGGAAGGCGTGGTGCTGGTCGTGGAAGTGCTGACCAACAAGTCCACTTACAACACGCTGGAACTCACCAGCGGCCGCATGGCGAAGGTGGTGAAGGG
>CAYWDZ010000042.1:0-18842 GCA_964456255.1 uncultured Steroidobacteraceae bacterium
GAATATGGCACGCGCGCCGAAATCAAGAACCTGAATTCCTTCCGTTTCGTCGAGAAGGCCATCAACCACGAGGTGGAGCGCCAGATCGAGCTGATCGAATCCGGCGGCAAGGTGGTGCAGGAAACGCGCCTGTACGACGCCGACAAGGACGAGACGCGCCCGATGCGCACCAAGGAAGAGGCCAACGACTACCGCTACTTCCCCGACCCGGACCTCCTCCCCGTCGTGCTGGAGGATGCGTTCATCGAGGACCTTCGCTCGAAGCTCCCGGAACTGCCGGACCAGAAGGCCGCGCGTTTCGTGGAGCAGTACGGCATTCCGGCCTACGACGCACAGGTGCTCACGGCCAGCCGCGAGATGGCCGCCTTCTATGAAGAAGTGGCTGCGGCCGTGCCCGGCGAGGCCAAGCTGGCTGCCAACTGGGTGATGGGAGATTTTTCCGGCGCGCTCAACAAGGATGGCCTCGACGTCACGGCGAGCAAGCTGTCATCGAAACAGCTTGGCGGCCTGCTGGCGCGCATCGTCGACAACACCATTTCCGGCAAGCTGGCCAAGGAAGTGTTCGAGGTCATGTGGGCGGAAGGCACCGACGCCGATACCGTCATCGAGGCGCGCGGCCTGAAGCAGATCACCGACAGCGGCGCCATCGGGAAACTCATCGACGAGATCATGGCCGCCAATCCGAAGCAGCTGACCGACTACCGCAGCGGCAAGGACAAGCTGTTCGGGTTCTTTGTCGGACAGGCCATGAAGGTCAGCGGCGGCAAGGCCAACCCCGCGCTGCTGAATGAGCTGCTGAAGAAGAAGCTCGCGCCGTGAGCGAAACCGACTCGCTGCGGCGCTTCCTCTTCGAGGACGCGCCGCTGCGCGGTCACTGGGTGCGGCTGTCGCGCTCCTGGCTCGAGGCGCGTCAGCACCAGGACCTGCCAGCTCCCGCGATGGCGCTGCTGGGCGAGTCGCTGGCGGCCACCACACTGGTGGCCGCTTCGTTGAAGTTCAGGGGCACACTGACCATGCAGCTGGTCGGCTCGGGCGGTGCAGTGAACATGCTGGTCGCACAGGCCACCGATCAGCGCACGCTGCGCGGCGTGGCGCATGTGGCCGGCGATGCGGCCGGACGCGGTGCGGAATTCCGCCAGCAGATCGATGGTGGCCGCATGGTGGTCAGCGTCGAGCAGGGCGAGGGCGTTGCGCCATGGCAGGGCATCGTGCCGCTGGATGGTGACTCGCTGGCGGCCTGCCTCGGGCACTACTTCGAGGTTTCCGAACAGCTGCCTACCGTGGTCGTGCTCGCGGCCAGCGCCGAATGTGCCGCCGGTCTGCTGCTGCAGAAACTTCCTGCGGCGGTCGAACAGGGCGAAGCCGCTGGTGCCAGCGCGCAGGATCTGTGGGAGGAAGTCGCGGCGCTGCTGGCCACGCTGGGCAGTGACGAGTTGCTGGCTGTCGATCCGGAGCAGCTGCTGCGCCGGCTGTTCGGTGCGCACGACCTGCGGCTCTTCGCAGGCGAACCCGTGCGCTTTGCCTGTCGCTGCGACCGCGAGCGCGTGGCCGCATTGCTGCGGGGGCTGGGCAGCGACGAAGTCGAATCGATTCTCGCCGAGCAGGGGTCGGTTACCGTGACCTGCGAGTTCTGCCAGAAGCCCTACCACTTCGATGCGGTGGACGCGGCACGGCTGTTCCTCCCGGGCATGACCGACGCACCCGTTTCGCTGAATTAACGGAATGGAAAAGATCGGCTGACGTATCATCCGGCGAGCCATGAACATGAAGTTCCCGTTGCGCCGATCCGCCGCCGTGCTGGCATTCGCCGCGGTTCTGCTGTGTGGCTGCACAGTAAAGACCACGGTGCAGGTCACGGCAACCACCCCGGGCAGCGTCTCGCACGTCTACGTCACCGTGAAGGAAATCTGGGTCACCACCCATGCCACTGCCGTGCCCGGCGAAGGCGGCTGGAAGAAGACGGTCCTTGAAGACCCGGTCACCATCGATCTGGCGGAGTTGAACGGTGGCGCGACCATCGACCTTGGCACGCTTGATCTGGGCGCCGATACCTTCGAGCAGGTGCGGCTGGTGCTGGTCGATACCGACGAGAAGCTGGCCAAGTCAGCCAAGGACCTGAACCTCGACTGGAACAACGTGGTGCAATACACGGACAACGGGCTCTCCCGCGTCGTGGCACTGGAGTTCGCCAGCCCCGGCGCCTCGCTCGTGGCCGCGTCGTCCGTCCGCGTGGATGGCAATACCATCCTCGATACGCTGGGCGGTGCCGAGGATCCCACCGCCAGTCTCGTTGTCGACATCGACGCGCTGCGCAATCTGAGCATCCTCAGCTACGACGGCGAGATTCGTGCAGAGCTCGATCCGGGTCTGGCCGTCTACAACGCCGAGGACGCCGGCACCATCACCGGGACCTTTGATCTCTCCGCCATTCCCAACGCTGTCATCAACAGCCGCCAGGGCATCGTCGTCAGCGCCGAACTGGTCAACGCGGCCGGCACGCGGCACAGTGTCGTGAAGAGTGTTCGCCTCGGCACTGCGGGCACTTTCACGCTCTACCCGCTGCCCGTCGACGCGGACTCGGGCAAGACCTGGTACGACCTCGTGGTCCACGGTCCGGGTGTTTCGACCATGATCATCACCGGGGTCAAGGTCAAGGCGGAAGAAACCACCACGTTGCAGAGTTCCAGCATCACGGTCCCGCTGGCCCAGTCCTTCCTCGTCAATACCGGCTCGGCCGTTCCTGGTGGCACCAGGGCCGGGTTCTACCAGACGCTGCCGACCGACGGGCGGCCCTATCTGGTCGACTTCGCGGCGGTGAACCCGTTTGCCGGCGGGTTCAATTCCGATCTGGCGCTGTCGCCGGCGAATCTCGCGTACGGCGCGTGGAACGACGGTGACCTGATCTCATTCAGTTCAACGGCCGCGGCCGAGGGAGCGGCCACCTACCGTCTGGCAACGGACTCCCGCTGGCGGGCAAGCAGTGCGTTCTCGACCGTTACCAATGGCGGCCTCGGCCCCAACACGGCGCAGGCGGTTGACCTGGCGCAACCGGTCCTGCCCGCGGGCGCGTCCGCCGGCACGATCTCCGGCACCATCGACTTCTCAGCCCCGGATCAGTTCGATTCGCTGCAGCTGGTCGTGAGCCGCGGTGGCCAGATCGTCGAAGCGGTTGATCTGGGCGCCGCGCTTCCCGGCGCCGCCTCCATTGATTTCTCTGTGACGAATGTTCCGGCCGGCGTGCCGAGTGCAGTCTACGAAGTGTCGGTCCGTGCGTGGAATTCCACGAACGCTGCCGATTCACTGGTGCGCGCGCTGTTCATACCGGAAGCAGACCTGCGGCAGGGTGACGTGAGCGGGCTGTCGCTGCAGCTGTAGAGCCGTTCCTGCCTGCTAGCGCGCGGCCGCCCGCCGCCTGGTCACCAGCAGCGCCGCAAGGCCAATGGCCAGGGCAGCCGCAGCCAGCTCAAGCGGAAGTTTCCACGGCCGCAATGCCAGGCGTGCCGACCGGATTCTCTGGTTCCACAGGTACGAGCTGGCGCGTTTGAAGTCGGGAGCTTCGCAGCGTTCGCCGAATTTCGGTGACCAGGCTACATAGGCTGCTTCGTGCTTGTAGCGCTGGTACAGCGCCTGCGCGCGATCGATGCGATTGCCTTTCTGTGACCATTGCAGGCTGGTGCACAGCACTGCGGCAAATGCCTGCGAGCGAGCCGGCAGGTTGTCTGCTGCGCGATTGGCCAGATCGTAGGCGATGCCGCGGTAATGGAAACGCTCCGCAGGTGGCGGATTGGCGGTGACCCGTACGGTTTCGTTGGCGGTGATGTATTCACCACCGGATTCCGTATCCCGGTACGGCACGTACCGGCCGGCAAACGCGTTGTAGTCGGGCGCCAGTTCGTAGCCCATGAGTTCCAGGCCGAACTTCCTGGCCAGTGTGGCTGCGCTGAAGAGACCCGCGGAGCGCTTGATGCCGGTCCAGGCGCTTTCGCCCTGGCGGACTCCGGCTACGTACTCGCTGGCTACAGCGGCAATGCTCGGGTGCTCCTCATCCAGTGCGAAATCGTTGTTGCGGAAATTCTTCAGTGCTGCATCGAAGGCACCGGCGCGCATCTGCCGGCGTGCCAGCAGCAGACGCAGTGCCATGCCTGCCTCGGGCGGATCGCCCCAGCTGAAGCGCCAGTTATAGGTACCTGGAACGCCCTGTCCGGAAGTGCTGCTGGCCGGCACATGCGCGGTCGCGAATACCTCCAGTTCCTCAAGGCTCAAAACCTGTTCGGCCACGTAGGCCGCATCCAGCCAGTGTTCGCTGCCGGCCTCCAGCAGATTCTGCAGTGCGTCGGCATAGTCGCCGCGGGACATGGCCAGCACGCCGTTTTCCGCCAGCAGTTCGGACCAGGCCCTGTCAGTCAGCGTTGATGCGCCCGCCGCACTGCCGCCTTTGCGATAGGAGATGGCCGTGGCGAATTCCTGGGCCGCCGCCTTGCGGTCACCGTTGCGCAGCGCCAGCTTGGCGCGTACCACTGCCGCGAGCGGTGATTCGACGCCGGCGGCGAACGACGCAGCCAGTTCGAAGCGGCCGGTGGAGTAGGCGATCGCAGCCAGACCGTCCAGCGGCGAAGCGGTGGTGCGGTCGATGGCGGAAGCAACCTTCTGTATGCGGTTGCCCCAGCTTCCCGCCGCGTCATCGGGACCCGCGAAATAGTATCCAGTGAGCCCGGCCCGGAGCATGCCGGCGTACCACAGCTTCTGGATGCGCGGGTCCTGAATGTTGCGCATGGTCAGGTCCGGATCTGCGACCAGCCTTGACGCGATGTAGCCGAGTGAACTGGACGCCCGGAACGATCCGCGCGCGGCCTGTTCCAGGTACAGGTCCATTGCATGCTGCACATCGCCGGCCTGCAATGCGATACGGGCTTCCTCACCGTAACTGGCCACCGCCAGCCCCAGCGGATCGGGCATGCCCTGGCGGGCCAGGTCGCGACACTGCCAGTAATAGGTGATGGCACGTGCGGGCGCCGCGGGATCATCAGCCAGCCCCTGTGCGCGGCCCGCCATGTAGCTGGCCCAGACGGCACGCGTGGAGCGTTCAGCCTGAGGCAGCTGCAGCACTTTCAGGAAATAGGCGAGCGCGGCACTGCCGTGGGAAGAGGGATCCAGCCGGGCTTTGGCGGCGGCACTGGCGGCGTTGAACTCCACGGCGCCGGCGATGTACAGGCGCATGGCCTCCGGTATGCCGGCACCTGCGGCATAGGCACTGGCGCCGTCCGGCATGGCGCGCATGGTCGCCAGCTGCGACCAGCGCGACGGATCCACTTCGCGCTTCTCGACGTCGGCCGCGGTTTCGGCCGATCTCTCATTGGCAACGAGCGAATCGTTCACCGCCGGATACATGGCCTCGATCTGCGCGGTGACCCAGTCCCTGGGGTACAGCTCGAGCAGAGCGCTGTCACGGCGATCGAGCAGCATCTGTGGAAAGCCGGGGCCGCAGGCCAGCACGACACCGGTCGTGGTCACCGCCACTGCAGTAACCACCGCCGACCATCTAATCCACAACTTCAACTCGCGCTCCGGAATCATCGCAATTGGCCCACCCGATGCTCACTCTCGCGCCAGCCCGCATCATTCTTGCAGATGTGCGCACCCACTGCAGCGTGTCGCCCTGTCTTTGCAGGGCATAGCCATTGACCGCATCGGCTTCCCGGCAGCTGCCGGTGAGCTGGATTACCTGAGGCGCGGGCGCATCCAGGGTGCCGGTGTTTTCGATCACGATGTCGCCACCCGCGCCACGCGGTTCCAGGCGCGCGCTGATCGAATGCAGCAATGGTCTGGATTGCACCACGGCCAGGAAGGTGGCCACGCTCCAGGCGCGCTCGTCCACCCCGGTGGGCATGCGGAACCACGCGATGCCCGCGAGCCCCTTCACCGGATGCTGCGACAGACGGCGCATGAACGCGGCCATCACGTCAGGTTCCACGGCCAGCTCGCGACTGACTCCGCCGCCGGGATTGGTGCTGGTCTCGGAAGTGACCGCGACGATGTGCCCGTCCTCATCCCAGCGTACCTGTGACCCGTAGGTGGGCAGGGCGACCAGGAAGGGTGCGGGTGACAGCGCCGCATATTCCTCGATCCACTGGTACGACTGCTCGGCATCGAAGAGCCCGTGAATCGGGTTGCTGACCGAGTGCACCTGCAGCACCACCTGATCAACGCGGCGCGACAGCTCCGCAAGGCGTGGTGAATCCAGCCACGCGGGCAACGCCGTGATCATCAGGCGTACGCCCGGCGGCAGCAGCGGCCGCAGGCGCGCCAGAAAAACCGCGTAGTTCGCGAGCTGCGAGGTGGCGCAGTCGAAATCGATTTCCAGCGCCTGCATGGCAAGCTGCCGGTGCTGCCAGTCCTGCAGCAGGGTGCTGATGTGTTGCAGCGCCGGCGGCAGGTCCGTCACCCGGCCATCGATGCGTACCACCGCCACCACGGGCTGCGGCAATGCGCGCAGCGCCTCCTCATCCAGCGACGGCTGGCGCAGGGCGCCGACGGGGTCGATCTCCATGGCCAGTACATGCACGCGCGCCATCGACGGCGCGGTCTGTCCCAGTGCGGTGCTCACTGCCGGCGTCCATACCAGCTGCCACACATACATCTCGTGCGTGAGCGGTACCGCGGCGCGTTCGCAGCCGCTGCCTGCCAGCAGGGCCAGCAGTATCGGAAGAATCCGCTGCGAGTGCCGTGCCATCGGGCGAGCGGCTACCTGGTCTGCGGTATCAGTGCCTGCCGGATCGGTTCGACCCACTGGTCCTTGTCGATGTCGTACACAATGAAATCGCGGTCGAACTGCCAGTAGGCCCAGGCCCAGCCGCGCTGCTCGGCGCCACGCGCCACTGCTGCCGTGTACTTCACCCGCGATTCCGTCGGGCCCTTGTCATAGGCGCCGAATTCGCCCAGCAGGATGGGGCGGTCGTGCTTGCTTGCCCAGGCCTGCACGCCATCAAAGTCCTGGTCGATCGCGGCGTAGTCGGCGGGCGTGCCCCAGGTGTTGCCCGACAATTGTGCGTACTCGGGCGTCCACGCGGCGCCCTGGTGCGTGAAGCTCATCGGCAGGTAGTAGTGCACGGTCACGATGATGTGCCGGTCGTTCCCGGGCAGCGTCAGCTTTTCGAGCCAGCCGACGTTGTTCCAGAACGCCGGCCCGATGATCACGTTGCGCGTGGGGTTGGTCTTCCTGATGATGGCCAGTGCCTCGGCGTGCACTTCGTTCCACACGTCGTTGGTGGATTCGTTCGGCTCGTTGAGGATCTCGAACACCACCTTGTTCGACGCATCCTTGAAGTGCCCGGCCACCTGTGTCCAGAACGCCATCAGCTTCGGGCGGCACGCCGCCACGTCACGTCCGCAGGCGCTGTAGTCGTGCTCGTCGATGATCACGTGCAGGCCCTGCTTCAGCGCTTCATTGACCAGCCCATCGAGCGTGTCGAACCACTTCTGCGGCAGTTCGTTCCGGTCGTTCATGAAACGGAACGCCATCAGTGGAATGCGCACTGAACTGAAGCCGCCATTGCGGATGATTTCGAAGTGCCGCGGCTTGAAGCGCGCCCGCGATGCGTCCTGCCACAGCGGATCGTAACCCACGATATTCACGCCGCGCTGCATGGCAGCCACCTGTTGTGCGGCTGACAGCGGCTGTTCGGCCGCATTGGCCAGGGAGGCGGCACACAGCAGCAGCGCAAACAGGATCGTGGGCCTGTACATAAGCGGCTCCTTGTAGAAGGGCTCTGGATCATAGAGCAGAACCTGTGCTGATCCACTGCGGGGGCAGTTGAGGGGCGGCGTCTACGTCTTCAAAGGCACGGAAAACCATCATGTCCCAGCAAGTTGTTGACTTCATCCGCCAGCGCTTCTTCGCAGTCCATGGCGCCATCGCACCCGTGAATTACGGCAGCTTCATGAGCCGCATGCGTGCTGCCGACCAGGGAGCCGCGCTGGGCTATCGGCGCGCCAGTGAAGGCCGGTTGTTTCTCGAATCCTATCTGGATGAGCCCATTGAACAGGTGCTGCAGCAGCGCCTCGGCATGGAGGTGGAACGGGCGCGCGTGGTCGAGATCGGCGGGCTCGCCTCCAACAGTTCTGCCGCGCTGGTCGGGTTGTGGAATTCGGCCGTGTGCGAACTTGGCGATGACACCGACATTGGCGTCGCGGTGCTGATCCGTCCACTGCGTGCGATGTTTCGCAGGCTCGGCATCACCGTGCACGAACTGGCGCCCGCCCGTGCCGAGCGGCTGGGAACGCTGGGCACGCAGTGGGGCAGCTACTACGAGAACGATCCGATCGTGTGTGCCGGTTCGCTGATCGAGGCGCGCACGCAGTTTGCCGGCTTTCTGGCGCGACGCCGGACTGCGGCGGTCGCATGACCTTCCTGCTCGAAGTCCTGGAGCGGCATGCGGCGACCAGGCCGCACGCCGTGGCACTCGAAGACGAAGCGGGGCGCAGCCTGACGTGGCGCGCGCTGGCCGACACGGTTGCGCGCGAGGTGCGAAGCCTGCGCATGCATGTTGGCGACTGCCGCTGGCCGCTGGCCCTGCAGGCCGACCAGAGCATCGGGCACTGCGTGGCGGACCTGTCGTTGATGGAGGCGGGCATTCCCGTGCTGTCGCTGCCGCTGTTCTTCACGCCGGCGCAACGCCAGCACGCGCTGCATGAAAGTGGTGCCCGCGGTGTGTTGCACGGCTTCCGGGGCGGACTTTCCTGGCGGGTTCCCGGCGCGTCCGGACTGGCGCCGGATCTGCCGCCGGGAACGGCGCGCATCAGCTACACGTCGGGCTCCACCGGCAATCCGCAGGGCATCTGTCTTGCCGCCGATCATCTGCTGCAGGTCGCGCGCGCGGTGCTGGATGCTGTGGGCGCGGAGCATGTGGGTCGGCATCTGGCCATCCTTCCGCCGGGCCTGCTGCTGGAGAACGTGGCAGGTTGCCATGCCACATTGCTGGCAGGCGGCACCTACATTGCGGCCAGTCAGGCGGCAGTCGGGCTCGCCGATCCTTTCCGTCCGGACTTTGCGGTGATGGCTGCGGCCATCGACCAGCTGCGCGCCACCTCGATCATCCTGGTTCCCGAGTATCTGGCCGGTCTGGTTGCCGCGCTGGAACGCAGTGGGCAACGTTTGCCGGAGCTGACTCTGGTGGCGGTGGGCGGCGCGCGCGTCAGCCCGCGCCTGCTGCGCCGTGCACTGGCGGTCGGGCTGCCGGTGCGGCAGGGATATGGGCTCACCGAATGCGGTTCGGTAGTGTGTCTGCACGATGGCGGTGAGCAGTCGCTGGGCAGCGTGGGCGCATCGCTGGGTGCGCATCAGCTGCAGCTCGCACCGGATGGCGAGATCCTGATCACGGGTGCGCTGTGTCTAGGCACGGTAGGCGCGCCGCGCGCGGCCGGGGCATTGCACACCGGCGACATCGGTCGCATCGATGAGCACGGGCAACTGTGGATCGAAGGCCGCAAGTCGAACCTGATCGTGACCTCGTTCGGACGCAACATCTCGCCGGAATGGATCGAAAGCCTGCTGCTGGAGCAGCCGGCGATCGCGCAGGCGATGGTGTATGGCGATGGCGCAGCGCACCTGTCGGCACTGCTGGTGCCGCGTGGCAGCGCCGCCGGACTCGGAGCCGCGGTCGCGGCGGTGAATGCCGCGCTGCCGGATTACGCGCGCATCGCCGCCTGGCGGGAGGCTGCGGCGTTCACGACCGCAAATGGCCAGCTGACCGGCAACGGTCGCCTGCGCCGCAAGCAGATCCAACAACAGATCGAGGAGCAAGCTGATGCCGTTCTATGACCAACTCCTGGTGCTCACTGGTGCCGAGCGCGACAGATTTCTGAAGGTCGAGCAGTTGCGCGACGGGCTGGCCGGGAACATCAGTTGCGACGGCTACGTCGATTACCTGACCCAGGCCTATCACCACGTGCGCCACACCGTGCCGCTGCTGCGACTGGCGCGTGAGCGCCTCGCGGACAAGCCCTTGCTGGTGGCCGCACTCGATGAATACATCGAAGAGGAGCAGGGCCACGAACGCTGGGTGCTGGCCGACATTGCCGCGGCGGGCGCCGATGCGCGGATTGCCGCGGCATCCGCACCGCATGCGGCCACCGAGGCCATGGTCCGGCATGTGTACCAGCGTGTCGGGCAGGGAAATCCGGTCAGCGTATTCGGCATGGTGTTCGTGCTGGAAGGCACCAGCGTGGCGCTGGCCACGCGCAGCGCCGCCGCGATCCAGGCCAACCTGGGTCTGCCCGACGCGGCCTTCACCTACCTCACCTCCCACGGCGAGCTGGATCAGGAGCACCTGCGCTTCTTCGAGCGCCTGATGAATGTCATCGATGACCCGGCGGACCAGCGCGCCATCGTGGCGATGGCGCGCGAGATGTACGGCCTGTTCGCCGACATGTTTCGTTCCATCGACCTGGGAGCAAGACATGCAGCCTGAGGGACTGGAAGTGGTGCTCACCGGGGCGGCCGGTGGCATAGGCTCGCTGGTTGCGAAGCAGCTGCGCGAGCAGGGCGCACGCGTGACCGGTGTGGATCTGGCGGACTGTCCGCAGTGCGACGTCTCGCTGCGCGGCGACCTGTCCACTACTGCCGGCGCGCAGGACGTGGCACGAGCGCTGTCGGCGCGTCGCGTCGACGTGCTGGTGAACCTGGCCGGTATCCAGTATTTCGGCCCCTTCGCCAGTCAGAGCGACGAGGCGATCCAGCTGGGCTACGCGGTGAACCTGGTGGCGCCCAGCCTGCTGGCCCGCGCAGTCCTGCCGCAGATGCGGGAGCGCGGCGCGGGCCAGATCGTGAACATCGGTTCGGTGTTCGGCGCGATTCCCTTCGCGCACTTCGTGACCTACTCCGCGGCCAAGGCCGGGCTGAAAGGGTTCAGCGAGGCCTTGCGGCGCGAACTGGTCGGCAGCGGAGTGCAGGTCACGCACATCGCGCCCCGCGCGGTGCGCACGCGGTTCAACAGTCCATCGGTGCTGCGCTTTGCCGCCATCACGCACATGAACATGGACCCGCCGGAGCTGGTGGCCGCGCGCATCGCGGGGGTCATCGGGACGACGGTCGCCAACGTCGTGATCGGCTTTCCCGAGTCGCTGTTCGTGCGCATCAACGCCCTGGCGCCATCGCTGGTGGATCGGGCATTGCGTACCAACGATCGCAAGGCCGCGGACATCTTCAATCATCTGGAGCAACACGCATGAAATACCGAAGACTGATTCCCTGGCTGCTGGCTGCCGTGCTGGCCCCGGCGGTGCAGGCACAAAGCATGGAGAACGTGCGCAGCGAATGGGAGCATGTGCGCTACGAATTGCCGGATGGGCAGAAACTCGAGGCCATGCAGCGCGTCAAGAGTACGGCTGACACGGCGGTGGCCGCGAGCCCCCAGGATGCGGGTCTGCTCGTGTGGGATGGCATCGTCACATCGACGCTTGCTGGCCTGAAGGGCGGTCTTGGGGGGCTGTCGCTTGCCAAGGAAGCGCGCTCGCTGCTCGAGAAAGCCGAACAGTTGCAGCCGGGTGTGCTCAACGGCAGTGCACTGACCAGCCTTGCGGCGCTGTACTATCAGGTGCCCGGCTGGCCCATTGGATTCGGCAGCAAGGACAAGGCACGCACCAATCTGCAGGCGGCATTGAAGATCGATCCGGACGGCATTGATACCAACTTCTTCCATGCGGATTTCCTGTACGACCAGGGCGATTACCGCGGCGCATTGCGCGCCGCGCAGCATGCGCTGGCTGCGGCCCCGCGTCCCGGGCGCGAAGTGGCCGACAAGGGCCGGCGCGGCGAGATCATGGCACTGATGCAGAAGATCGGAAGCAAGACGGGTGACGGGAGCTGAGGCCAGGGACAAGCCGGAAGGCGCCGTGCAGGCTTCGGCCTCCGGTCTCGCCGCGCTGCTTGAACGGCATCGCGGCGAGATTCTGCGTTTTCTGCGCGCGCGTACCCGCGACCCTGGCGAGGCCGAAGACGTCATGCAGGAGCTGTGGCTCAAGCTGCATGGCACCCGCGTCGGGCCGGTTGCGAACGGGCGTGCCTACCTGTACCAGATGGCCAACAACCTGGTGCTCGATCGGGCGCGCGAGCGCCGGCGGCGGGCGCTGCGCAACCACGCCTGGGCGCAGCAGGAATATGGCGCCGGGCCCGATGGTGCGGAGACCGTTGACCCGTCCGGCGGCCCGGATCATGAGGCCGTGGAAGCCGAAGAGCTGCGCCAGCTGGCTGCGGCCATCGACTCGCTTCCCGAAGGGGCCCGGCGGGCATTCTGCATGCACAAGCTGGATGGGCTGAGTCATGCCGAGGTGGCGGCGCGGTTGAACATCAGTCGCAGCGGCGTGGAAAAACATATTGCGCTCGCGATGCAGCATCTGCGGCGCGCATTGCTGGCTGTGGAGTGATGCAGGTGGCGGCGTCTCTACCTGCAGACAGGAACATGAACCCATGAACCAGGAATCGCAGATTTGGCAGGCGGCGCTGCGGTGGCACGAAGAGACCGCCCGCGACGAGTGTGACTGGGACGCCTTCACCGCGTGGCTGGAGCAGTCGCCGGCGCATCGCCAGGCCTATGACGATGTGGCCCTGCTCGAAGACCAGCTGGCGCGCGGCCGTGCTGTGCTTCGGGCAGCATCCGCGCCCGTACCGCGTCGCCGGCCCTTGTGGCTGGCCGCCGCAGCCGCAGCCATCGTGGCCGTGGCATTCGCGTGGTCATGGCTGGGTACACCGTTCTCGGGCACGCCGGTGCAGGACTATCAGGCCGGCACCAACCAGCCGCGGCGCCTGCAGCTGGACGATGGCTCCTCGATACTGCTCGCACCGGGCAGCAGCCTGCGCATTGCCGGGCGCCACCAGGACCACATGGAGCTGGAAGGGGCGGCCTATTTCGACGTGCCGCATGATCCGGGTCGCACGCTGGTCGTGTCGGCAGGCGGCTATTCGATCCGCGACATCGGTACGCGCTTCGAAGTGGTTTCCGGCGGCGGCGAGCTCAAGGTCTCCGTCGCGGAAGGTTCGGTCGTGGTTGATCTGCCGGCGCAGCGGGGCAGCGCGCAGGTCCAGGCGGGGCAGCGGCTGCTGGTCAGCAGCGCGAAGCCGGTTCCGGAATATGCGAGCATTGGCGCCGAAGATGTGGCGAGCTGGCGCGAAGGCCGGCTGGTCTTCTTCAATGAGCCGCTGTCGCTGATCGTGCAGCAGGTCGCCCGGTATGCGGGAACCGACATCACGCTGGATCCTGGCATTGCGGACCGACGGTACACTCTGGTTCTGCCGATTGGGGATGGCTCGCAGCTTGTTGCGCAACTGGGCGATATCGCGAATCTGGTCAGCACGCGCGACGGCGATACTCTGCGCCTTTCTGCTGGCGACCCCCGGCCTTGAAGCCGCGGCGCAGGCCGCCGCGGAACCCCGGTTTCAGATCGACATCCCGGCTACCACGCTGGATCGGGCATTGCCGGCCTTCAGCACGCAGTCGGGTGTGTCGGTGGGCATGCAGGGCAATCTGCCGCGCGTGCGCACGCACGCAGTGGCCGGAACCTTCACGGCGCAGCAGGCACTGGCGCTGATGCTCGAGGGCACTGGGCTCGAGGTCCAGCGCCTCGGTGCCGCCACATTTCGGCTGCGACGAGCTACGACTGCCACCGCCGCCAGCGCCGCGCCGGCCCGCAGCCAGCAGGTCCCCGAGCTCGACGAAGTCATCGTGACCGGTGCCAAGCGCGGGCAGAGCCTGCGCACGGTGGCCAATTCCATCCAGGTCTTCTCCGGGGAAGCACTGGCAGCCAGCGCACCTCCGGATGGATCAGCTGCCGCAGCGCTGCTGGATGTCACCACCAGCAGCACCAATCTGGGGCCGGGTCGCGACCGGCAATTCATTCGCGGCGTGGCCGACAGCGCCTTCCTTGGTCCGAGTCAGGCCACGGTCAGTCTGCAGTTCGACGAGACGCGCGCCACCTTCGATGGGCCCGACCCCGATCTCAGGCTGCTCGACATCGAACAGATCGAGGTGCTCAAGGGACCGCAGGGGCCACTCTATGGCAGCGGTGCACTGGGCGGCGTGTACCGCATCGTGCCGCGGCGGCCCGACCTGTGGGGCAACGATTTTCGCGGCCAGGTGCATTCCACCACCGTTGCGCGGGGCGAGCTTGTCGCGGGCGGCGACCTGATGTGGAACCTCGCGCTGGTGCCGGGCCGCCTCGCAATGCGCGGCGTCGCCTACGCGCTGACGGATCCGGGCTGGATCAACAACGCCGATGGGCGTGTGAATGCCAATTCGACGGATACCCATGGTGGCCGCCTGTCAGTGGCCGCCGCACTACCTGCTGACTGGACTCTCGAGTTGCAGGGTGTTGCGCAGCAGATGAGCACCAGGGACTCCCAGTATCTGCTGGTCAGCGGACACACCCTGCAACGCTCGGGGGTGCTGCCCGAGCCGCGCGACAATGACTTCTACCTCGGCGCGCTGACGGCGCGCGGACGCATGTTCGGCCACGCCGCGCTGGTCACCGTGAGCGGAGTGCGGCACGAGGCCAACGCGATTCTCGATGCCAGTGCCGCTGCAGACGTTTGGGGCGAGAGTGCTCCACTGCGCTACAGCGACCGGCGCGAGTACCACATCGCGAATCAGGAGGCGCGTGTCTGGAGCAGCGGGGAAGGGCGCATCGACTGGCTGGTTGGCGCATCGCGGATCCTGTCCACCAGCAAGACCCGCGGGCTGCTGGAGCCGGAGTCTGCGGCGGCGCGCGAGGTGCTGTCCCTGTCCGAGCGGGTTGATGAGACCGCGTTGTTCGGTGAAATGTCGGTACCGTTTGCCGAGCGGTGGCGCGCGACACCAGGGCTGCGCCTGTTCCGCAACAGTGTCCGCGACGTGAGCGCAGGCGCTGAAGGGGACCCGGATCAGCAGCGCAACGCCGTGCAGTATTCATTGACCCCGAGCTTCTCGCTGGACTGGCAGACTCCCGATGCGGGACGCTTCTACTATCTGCGCTTCGCGCGGGCCGTCCGTGCCGGTGGCCTGAATCCGGCGGGCACCGGTGAGGACCTGCGCTTCCGCGCCGACAAGCTTTCCAATTTGGATCTGGGCTTCCGGCGGCAGCACCCCGGTCGGGCACTGGAGCTGCAGACCGTGGTGTTTGCCACCCGCTGGCAGCACATCCAGTCGGACTACCTGCTGGAAAACGGCCTGGTGGGGACGCGCAATGTCGGAAATGGCAGCAACTTCGGAGTCGAGGTCACCCTGCGCTGGTCACTGGCTTCGCAGTGGATGCTCGAAGGTGCCGGCACCCTGCAGCACGCACGCTTGTTCGATCCGCTGGTGGATGTGGTGGAAGACGCGCGCCTGCCGGTGGTTCCCGACGTCCGGCTGCATGGCGCGGTGGCGCGCACATTCGCGCTGGGAACCTGGCAGGGTTCAGTGCGCACCTCCATTGACTACTTCGGTTCCTCGCACCTGAGTTTCGAGCCGGCTCTGGACCGGCGCACCGGTGCGTTCGCCACCATGGGTGCCGGCCTCGACCTGCGCCGCGGCGGTCTGAGCCTGGCGCTGCGCGTGACCAACCTGCTGGATTCACGCGCCGACACGTATTCGTTCGGCAATCCGTTCTCGGTGACAACCACCGATCAGCACACGCCGGTGCGGCCGCGAGCCGTGTCGCTGACGATGGGCTGGTCGATGCGTCCCTAGAAATGGCTACTTGAGCCGCGCCAGGTATTGCGTACCACCCAGCGCGGTCATCTGTCGTTCGATTTCCTGCTGGCGCTGCAATACGTAGCTGCCCGGCGCATTGGCGCGCCGGGCTTCCGGATTGGGCAGCACCGCGGCCAGGCGCGCGCCTTCCGCGCGTGTCAGGCGCAGCGCGGGCTTGCCAAAGAAGGTCTGCGCGGCGGCCTCGGCGCCATACACGCCGCGACCGAACTGGGCGATGTTCAGATAGACCTCGAGGATGCGCCGCTTGGACCACAGCGCCTCGATCAGCACCGTATACCAGGCTTCCATTCCCTTGCGAATCCAGCTGCGACCCTTCCACAGGAACAGGTTCTTGGCGACCTGCTGCGTGATGGTGCTGGCGCCGCGCGAGCGGCCGCCACGATCGGCTTCATCCAGCGCCTTCTGGATCTGGTTGAAGTCGAAACCGTGATGTTCCAGCAGGCGCTGGTCTTCCGAGGCCACTACCGCCAGCGCCAGCTGCGGTGAAATGCGCGCGTAGTCGCGCCATTCGTATTGCAGATGCAGGGGCCTGGCGTCGCCGTCGAACCAGGAAGCGATCCTGGCGTTGACCATGAATGCGCTGGCGCGTGGATCCACCCAGCGCAGCAGCAGCACCTGCGTGATGGACAGCAGCACTGCGCCGATCGCGGCGATCGCCGCGTAGCGCAACAGACGCCGCCAACTGCTGCGCCTGCCTGTCATACGCTTGGGGCTTATTCCCCGGCTTCCACGCGCTTGACGGAGTGGATCACCACATCGGTGACCGGCACGTCGTCGTGGCCCGCCTTGCGACCGGTGCGTTCTTTCGCGATGCGATCGATGGTGTCGAGGCCCTCGACCACCTGGCCGAACACCGCGTAGCCGAAGTTGGCCGGACCGCTGTGGTCCAGAAAGTCGTTGTCCGAGAGATTGATGAAGAACTGCGACGTGGCTGAATCCACCACGTTGGTGCGCGCCATGGCAATCGTGCCACGCTTGTTCTTCAGGCCGTTCTTTGCCTCGTTCCTGATCGGCGCCTTGTTCTTCTTCTGCGCCATGTCCGGCGTGAAGCCACCGCCCTGGATCATGAAGCCCGGAATCACGCGATGGAAGATGAGCCCGTCGAAGAAGCCATCGTCCACATAGCCCAGAAAGTTGGCAACGGTAACTGGCGCCTTCTCCGCATCCAGTTCCAGCGTGAAGTTGCCCAGTGAAGTTTCGAATCGGACCATGGCAGTTCCTTGAGTGCGGATCGCGGTGCCGAACAGTACAGCGAGTTGTCGTTCAGGGCCAGATCGCGGCGGTGACCCGATCGCGCCCGGCCAGATCGTGGTGGCATTCAATGTTCCGGTAGCCGAGGCCGGCCAGTTCCCGGGCGAGGCGTTCGCGCTGATCAGCACCATGTTCCAGCAGCAGCAGCCCGCCGCTCCTCAGGCGCGAGCGCGCCCCGGTGGCGATGCAGAGCAGGTCGGCATAGCCCTCGTCTGCAGCGACCAGAGCTGAAACCGGTTCGTGGCGCAGTGAGGCGAGGGCGGGGTCACCGGGCGCGACATAGGGCGGGTTGCTGACGATGGCGTCGTAGGGTGAGGAGCCAAGCGCGTCGCACCAGCTGCCATGCCGCAATTCGACATTGCCGAGCTGGAGCCGGTCGCGGTTGATCTGCGCAATCTGCAGCGCGTCGGCAGAATGGTCGGTGGCGATGATCCACCAGGCCGGCCGCTCCCGGGCCAGGGCAAGCGCAATCGCGCCCGAGCCCGTGCCCAGGTCCGCCACCCGCTGGCGGCCTTCATCCAGGCGCGCCAGTGCCACTTCCACCACCAGCTCGGTCTCCGGACGGGGCACCAGCACGGCCGGGGCGACCACCAGTGGCAGCGACCAGAACTCGCGGAGCCCCGTGACGTAGGCCAGCGGTTCGCCGTCGCGCAACCGGTCCAGACCCGCCTGGAACATGGCAGCGGTGACCAGGTCGACGGACTTCTCCGGAAACGCGATGAGCTGCGCGCGGGTCGTGCGCGCCAGGGCTGCCAGTAGTATCTCTGCGTCGAGTCGCGCGATGCCCTGTGCCCGGGCCGCCGCCAACAGCGCCGCGACCTGCGGCAGCTCTGGTAGATTGCCGTCGCTTCTCCCGGCTGCTGGAGTCTGTATTTCCTTGTCGACCACTGAACCCGCCGCTCCTGATTCGAGGCCACTTGCCGGTGCGCGCCTGGCTACGCGCGAGGTGCTGTCCAGAGCCTGGCCATTATTTCAGGTCTCGCTGCCTGGTGGCCTGCCGCTTGCGATCCTCGGCGTGGCGGCCAGTGATGCGCCGCGTGCCGAAGCGCACAGGCGTGGTCTGGACCTGTGGCATCTGCTGGCGACGCCGGAGGGACTGGGTTTGTTTGCCGGCAGCACGGTGTTGATGCTGCTCTGCTACGCCAGCATCCTGCGCCAGCAGCTGGGCTGGTCGGTGGGTGAGCGCTGTGGGGTGCTGCAATCCCTGCGCGACAGTCTTGCCGGAATGCTGCCCACACTGGGGTTGTATCTCCTGCTGCTGATTACCGTCGTGCCCGGGCTGATCCTGCTGTTGCCCGGTCTGGGCCTCGCGGTGCTGTTCTTCTTTGCATGGGTGGCGCAGATCGAGGAGCGGCTGCTGCCGCTGGCTGCCATCCGCCGCAGTATTGCGTTGGTGCGCGGGCGCTTTGTCGCCGTGGCCACCATTCTCGGCGCGGTACTGGCCGTGGTTGTCGTGTTCACCCTGCTGGTGGGCATCCTGCTGGCTGTGGTGATGTACCTGGCCGGTCAGGGTGATCGGCCCGAGCACGCGGGGTTGTCGTTGTCGCGCTGGCTGATGGCCTGCATCGTGGCCGTGCCCGTGGTGTATGTGGGCGCGGTGACTGTGGCGGCCTATCGGGCCGCGACCGCACCGCGGGCCTGATTCATTCGCTGGTCGCCGCGGCCAGTTCCTCTGCCTGGAATTCGGTCTGCAGTGCGCCCAGCAGTTCATCGAGCTGGCCATCCATCACATCGTTCAGCTTGTAGAGAGTCAGATTGATGCGGTGGTCGGTCACCCGGCCCTGCGGAAAATTGTAGGTACGGATGCGCTCGGACCGATCGCCGCTGCCGACCTGCAACTTGCGCGAGGCGGCCTGCACGCTCTGCTGCTTT
>CAYWDZ010000043.1:0-18504 GCA_964456255.1 uncultured Steroidobacteraceae bacterium
TGGCCAATGCCTCGGTCAACTACGACAGCATCGACTCCACTGGCGATGCCTACATTCTGGTCGGCGAGCAGCGCATCGAGTCGGGCGACAGTGCCGGTCTTGCCACTGCATTGAAGAACGCCGGCTATCCGGCCAGCGCCGATCCGGCACACATCAACAAGCCGCTGGTGGTGCTCATCCTGTGGCTGCTGGTGGTGTACGTGACCATGGTCTATGGACCCATCGCGGCCATGCTGGTGGAGATGTTCCCCACGCGCATCCGCTACAGCTCCATGTCACTGCCCTATCACATCGGCAACGGCTGGTTCGGCGGCCTGCTGCCGACCACGGCGTTCGCCATCGTGGCGCAGACCGGCAATATCTACAGCGGGCTGTGGTATCCGGTGATCGTCGCTGCCATCACGCTGGTGATCGGCATGCTGTTCGTGCGCGAGACGCACAAGAACGCGCTGCATGACTGAAGGGAGTTGCACCATGCGCAGAGCATTCCTGCAGGTCACCGCGGCATTGATGCTGTTGCCTGCAGCCGCCGGCACGGTACCGGCCGCAGAACCCGGTCCGCAGTTCAATGCGCGCAATGAATTGCAAAGGCCGCAGGATTACCGCGAGTGGATGTTCCTCAGCAGCGACCTGGGGCTGACCTACGGGCCGAGTCGTTCTGCACCCGGCCAGGCACCACCCTTCAGCAATGTATTCGTGAATCCTGCGGCATATCGGGCCTTCATGAAGAGCGGCAAGTGGCCGGACGGTACGCTCTTCATCCTCGAGGTGCGCGAATCCGTCGACAACTCGGCGATCAATGCGGGTGGCCGCACCCAGGGCGCGATCCGGGCCATCGAAGCTTCGGTGAAGGATTCCACGCGCTTTCCCGACGGCGGCTGGGCCTACTTCTCGTTTGATGGCAGGCAGGGATTGCGCGAATCAGCGCCGGCCTTTGCGCGCACGGAGTCGTGCTATGACTGCCACAGCCGGCACGGCGCGGTGGAGTGGACGTTCACGCAGTTCTACCCGCAGCAGTTCGAGGTCGCGCAGAAGCTCGGTACCGTGCGCAAGGACTACGACCCCAACCTGAAGCCGGACTGATCCGGTCTCCTGCTACCTGCCGAAGGCCAGGCCTCCCGCCTTCGGACTCGGCGGCGGCATCGGCTTGCCGGTGACCGGATTCGGATAGTGATACGGCTCCACGTAGTAGCTCGGGTAGGTCAGATACACGCGGCTCGGTGGCAGATCCGGATAGGGCTGGAATTTCTCCGGGTAGGTGTTGACGATCACCTGGTCCACCCAGCCCTGCTTGTAGCCCGAATACATGTTGAACGGGCCGACGAGCTTCTTGATCTTCCACACGCCGTTCTCTTTCACGTACCAGTCTTCGTAGTAGTTGTGGCCCCAGCCGCCGGAGCTCATCACGAAGGCGATGCAGCGCGCCCGGGCGGTGACACCGTCATCCATGATGGTGGGCAGACACTGGAATTGCTGGTGGTCGATGAGCCCGCCGTCGCGCGGACCGGTCTGCTTCCCACCACCCATGCCGACGAGCATGTACTCGTACACGCGCTCCCGACCCAGGAACACACCCTTGCCGCCGATCTCAAGCGTCGAGTCGTCGGTGAACAGGTCGGAGATCGACCGCCACTGTCCCTTGTCCACGTAGTAGCCGTAGGCGTTCTGCACGATCTCCACGTCGGTCAGGTCCTGCAGCCGGGTGATGCGATCCCCCAGCGCATTGAGCTGCTTCTCGATGATGTTGAGGTCGGACGCACCCGCGGCCACTACGACCGGTGGACAAAGTGAGGCCAGTCCGAGCAGGACAATGAATGGTTTCATCATGGCCCTACTCCCCCGCCCACGGCTTGCCGGTGCCGGGATTGTTGTAGTGGTAAGGCACCACCTGCAGTTTCGGGAACGATTCGTACACCACCGTGGGCGGTTTGTCGGGCGGGAACTCGGTGCTCGGCGGATCCATCGGAATCGCCTTGCCGCCCCAGCCCGCGTTGTAGTCGCCCCAGAACGTCACGTAGTAGTGCAGCGTGCTGAACCTCCACGTGCCGTTGTCGTTCACGTATTCGTTCTCGTACACGCCGCCGCCCCACTCGCCCGTGCCATTGCGTGACAACAGCACGTCGCTGCGCCAGCGCGCTTTGGCAGTGCGGTTGTCGGCCGAGACGTGGATGATCGGTTGCACCATCACGTAGTTGTTGAGCTGTCCCGGTTCCAGCCCCGGAGGGCCTGCGAGCCCCAGCGCACGCTCGATGCGCGCATTGCCGATGTACACGCCGCTCTGGCCGAACTCCCAGCTGCCATCCTTGCTGAACAGCGCGGCGGCCTGCTTCCACTGGCCCTTGTCGATGTAGTAACCGTACATGGCCTGCAGGTTCTCGATGGCGCGTACCGATTCGGCGCGGCCCAGCGCGAGTTCCTTCGCGTCGGCCTGTGCTTCGAGCTTGCCCAGCGCATCATCGGGACGCTTCGGGAAATCCACCGGAGGCCGGCTCTGTATGGAACGCAGGTTCCCGTCCGCGTAGTGGTACGGCGGAATGAACACCGTCGGGAACGGTGCATAGGACACCGGCGACGGCGCATCCGGCGGAAACTCCTTCGCGACCTTGCTCTGCCAGTTGCCCATCACGGGCTTCAACACGGCCCAGCCACCCTGGTATGGCGCCTCATAGTTCAGGTAGTAGCGCCGCGCCGCGATCTTCCATACGCCGCCATCGTTGAGGTAATCGTCCTCGATGATGGCATCACCCCACGTGGCCTGCTCCTTGAATTGACCCAGCAGGCCCCACTCGCGCCAGCGCGCATGCGCGCTCTTGCCATCGGCCGCGACGGTCACCACCGGCTGCAATTGCATGCGCAGGTTCAGGCGGCCGAACGGCAGGCCCGGGCCTTCCTTCATGCTGCCGCCACCATGACGCGTCAGCAGTTCCTTGATGCGCGCATTGCCCTGGTACACGCCGTCGGTGCCCCACATGAAGGTGCCGTCCTTCGTGAACAGGTCCGCGGCTTCACCGAAATAGCCCTTGTCGGTGTAGTAGCCGAAGGCACGGCCGAGTCGCTGGATCTTCGTGATCGCCTCGACGTAACTGGTCTCGGCGTCGATGGCCGCGACGCGGGCCTTCAGCGCCGCCAGGCGCGTGGCGTCATTGCTTGCAGCCAGAGCACTGGTGCACAGGGCAACGCCCAGCGACAGACCCATGGCCAGCGACACGACTTTGCGACAAGACTTCATTGATTCCCCCCATCCTCGACCAGGCGCCTCGCGATTGTGCCCACCCAGGAAGGCCTTGGGTAGCCGCATTTCGTGCTCAGGGTGCCCAGTGCTAGGCTCGGCCGGCAATGGAAATGCGGCCTTCCCGAATTCTGCTGGCTGTCCGGCTGCTGCTGCATGCGTTCTTCCACCGCATCGAAGTCAGCGGCCGCGATGACATCCCAGCGCGCGGCGGGGGCATCCTGGTGGCCTGGCACCCGAATGGCGTGATCGATCCCGCACTGATCCTGGCCACTTTTCCGCGCCGCGTGGCCTTTGGCGCACGTCATGGCCTCTTCGGGTTTCCGGTTCTGGGCGCTGTGATGCGCGCGATCGGCACAGTGCCCATCTACCGGGCGCAGGACCTGCCCGGCGGCAATGAGGATGCGCGTCGCGAAGCCAACCGCGCGAGCCTGGACGCGCTGGCTGCGGCAGTGGCCGCAGGTTCCTTCGCCTCATTGTTCCCGGAAGGCTTGAGCCACGATGATCCGGGGCTGCGCGAGCTCAGGCCCGGGGTGGCACGACTCTACTATCGCGCACGCGCGCTCACGCCGGGCGACGCGCCACCTCCCGTGATCATTCCGGTCGGGCTGCATTACGACCACAAGCATGTGTATCGCTCCAAGGCGCTGGTGCGCTTTCATCCACCACTGGAACTGCCTGCCGATCTCGCGCTGACCCCGCCCGCTGACGAAAGCCCCGAGCAGGGCAAGGCGCGCATCGCCCGCCTGATGCAGCAGATCGATGCCACGCTGCAGGACGTGGTGGGCGCCACCGAGGACTGGCAGACCAACTACGCCCTGAACCGCGTGCGCAAGCTGATGCGGGCCGAGCGGGCGGCCCGGGCAGGCGCCACACCCGGGCGGCCCGCGATGCTCGAACGGACGATCGCCTTCGCACGCGTGCGCGCCGGATATCTGGCGCGCATCAGGACCCATCCTCAAACAGTGGAGCAGTTGCGCCTGCGGGTCGCGGAGTACAGCGCGGAACTCGAAGCGCTGGGCATCGATGATCACGAGCTCGACCGGAGCCCGCGCTGGGGATCGCCGTGGCTGGCGTTGCTGTTGCTGCTGCAGGCGGTGGGCGTGCTCTTCCTGCTGCCGCCCATCGTGATCGTCGGTTACCTCATCAACGCTCCGGCCGTGGTCTTGCTGGAACTGCTGGCGCGCATCGCCGCACCGAAGGTGAAGGACCGGGCCTCCGTCAAGCTGCTCGGCGGCGTGGTGTTGTTTCCTCTGACATGGACAGCGGCTGGCCTGCTGGCCATTCACCTGCGCAATGCCCCGGGAGCCGCCATGCTGCACCTGCCGCAGCAGCCCGCGCTGGTGTTTCTGTTCACCTTGGCACTGGCCGTGCTGGGCGGCATGGTGGCGCTGCGTTATCTGCGGCTGGCACGCGAGACTGCCCGCGCCGTACGCGTACGCCTCACACGCCGCTCGCAGCAAGCTGCCATACTGCGGCTGCGCACGGAACGTGCCGCCATCTGCGATCAACTGATTGCGCTTGGTGAGGGGCTGGAGTTGCCTGGCAACGTGCAGCCCGATGGACGAATCCACTAGACTTTTCGCAGCAACACGGCACTGCAGCAGGCTTTGATGAAACGACTTGGCAGCATACTTCTGAAGGGGCTGGTCACCATCCTGCCCATCGGCCTCACGATCTATTTCATGTACTGGCTGGGCGTGACCACCGAGAGCGTGCTGTCGAAGCCCATCAGGGCGATCATCGACGACGCCCACTACTGGCCGGGGATGGGCCTGATCACCGGGTTCGTGCTGCTGTTCCTGGTCGGGCTTGCAGTCAATGCATTCCTGGTGCGGCGCGTGCTCGCCCTCGGTGAGGAATGGCTGTTGCGCGTACCGGTGGTCAAGACCGTGTACGCCGCGATCCGCGACATGACGCGGCTGGTCAACACCAACAAGAAGAAGAGTGATCTCGACCGCGTCGTCACCATCGAGTTCGGCCCCGGCAAACTGATCGGCTTCGTGACCCAGGAGCACGCGAATGAACTGGGCATCGGTGGCGGCGATGATCTGGTCGCGGTGTATCTGCCCATGAGTTACCAGATCGGCGGCTACACGCTGTACCTGCCGCGCAAATACCTCACCGAGACGGATCTGACCGTCGAGCAGGCCATGCGCATTGTGCTGACAGGCGGCGTGCAGGGCAGCAAGTAGGGGCAATGCGAACCGTTCGCAGTCCAGTCACCCATCGCGCTTGGTGAAGACGACAACGTTCGGTACCCTGAGATTGTGAGAAGCCGTGTTGCAATCCGGTTGGCGCGCAATCCGTTGCTGGCAGCGTTGTTGCTGGCAACGTTCCTGGCTCGCGCGCTGATCCCGGCGGGGTTCATGGCGGGCCCGCATGGCCTGATGCTGTGCCCGGGCCACGCGCCAGCCACCCCTGCCATGGTGCACGACATGTCCGGGATGGACATGAGCGGCATGGACATGAGCGGCATGGACATGTCGGGAATGCACATGCACGCCAGCGATGCCGGGCATGGCGCGCCGACACCCGATGAGAATCGGCCGGAAGTCTGTCCGTTTGCAGCCGCAGCCACGGCCATGGTGGCATTCCACGCACCCGTTGCGGTGGTCCACAGTCACTTCCTCTCGACCGAGCTCATCCTTCCTGCCCAGCCCGTTGTTCCTCGCGGCACGATCGTGCCAACCCGCCTGCCTCGCGGGCCGCCCCTCTACTCCTGATTCGACACCAGATCGGAAGCCCCTGGGCTTCTGGATTGCGGACTCGCCCCGGTGCGAGGACCCGCATTGATCGCTATTCATCAGGAGTATTGCCTTGAAACAGATTGTCCCGTTCCCGCTGCCGCATCGCGTGCTGAACGCAGGTGGCGGCATGGAAGTCGAGCGCGCGCGTGGCGCCATCGCGCTGGCCGTTGCCGTCGCTTTCGCCGCACCCGCTGCTGCCCAGCAGTCCACCGACGCTTTGACTGAAGTTGTTGTTACCGCATCCCGGATGTCTTCCCCACTGACGGTGCAGACCGACCCGCACCAGCCGCGCCAGCCCTTGCCGGCGCACGACGGAGCGGATTACCTGAAGACCATTCCCGGGTTCTCCAGCATCCGCAAGGGCGGCACCGACGGCGACCCGGTATTCCGCGGCATGGCCGCCTCGCGCGTGAACATCTCGATGGATGGCGAGCAGGTACTGGGTGGTTGCGGCATGCGCATGGATCCACCGACCGCATACATCTACCCGGAGGCCTACGACAGTATCGTCGTGATCAAGGGTCCGCAGTCGGTACTGGATGGTCCGGGCAATTCCGCGGCCACGGTGCGTTTCGAGTCGCAGCCACCGGCATTTGATGACCGGCACTGGCAGGCGCTGGGCAGCGTGCTTGGCGCCACGGCCAGCCGCAGCGACCTGGTGGCTGACGTCGCGGCGGGCAACTCCGCGATGTATGCGCGCCTGAATGGCACGCGTGCGAAGGCCGACGACTACTCCGACGGCGCGGGCAATGACGTGCACGCCGCCTACGAACGCTGGAGCACGAAGCTGGCACTGGGCTGGCGCCCATCAGGCGAGAGCCTCGTGGAGCTGAGCGGCGCATTGTCCGACGGCCACGCCGCCTATGCGGACCGCGCGATGGATGGCGCGAAGTTCAGTCGCAGCAATGTGGGGCTGCGCACCGAGTTCGCGCTGGGCGGTGACGCGCTGAAAAGCGTGGAGGCGCAGGCGTACTACAACTACGTCGACCACGTGATGGACAACTACAGCGAGCGCGACTTCATGCCGTCGATGATGATGCCGAACCCCTCGGCCAGTAATCCCGACCGGCGCACCACCGGCGCCCGCGTGGCGCTGAAGCTGGCAGGTCCGATGCACCTGACCGCGACCGTGGGCCTGGATCACCAGCAGAACCGGCATCGCAATCGTTCCACGATGAACGAGACCATGATGCCCTACGAGGACATGGCGCGGGTCACCGACGCGCGCTTCCGGAACACGGGTGTGTTCGGTGAAGCCACGCTGCCTGTTGCCGATGCCTCGCGCGTGGTCGCCGGCTTGCGCGCCGACCGCTGGCAGGCCACGGACGAGCGCGCCACGGTCTCCATGGGAATGATGGGTTCCATGCCCAATCCCACCGCAGGGCTCACGCGCCACAAGACACTGGTGGGCGGCTTCGCGCGCTTCGAGCACGAGCTCGTCGACCAGGGCACGACGCTGTATGCCGGCGTGGGCCACGTGGAACGCTTCCCGGATTACTGGGAACTGGTGGGCATGGGCCGCCAGGGAACGGACTCGGTCAGCGCCTTCGAGACCCGTCCAGAGCGCACCACGCAGCTCGACATCGGCGCCGTGCACAAGGCCGGCGCGCTGCAGCTGTCGGTGTCGGCCTTCGCCAGCCGCATCGAGGACTACATCCTGATCCAGACCAACTACCCGAAGGGCATGTCCGTTGCCGACGTTTCGCGCAATGTCGACGCGCGCACCGTCGGCGCCGAAGCCGATGCCGCATGGTCGGTGAACAGCCAGCTGCAGCTGACCGGCACGCTGGCCTACACGCGCGGGCACAACATCACTGATGGCGGTCCGCTGGCGCAGATGCCGCCGCTGGAGGCACGCTTCGGCGCGGAATACACGCTGGGCTCGTGGCACGCGGGTCTGCTGGTGAGGCACGCCGCGAAGCAGGATCGCGTCGCAGTGAACCAGGGCAATGTGGTGGGCCAGGACATCGGCACCTCGCCTGGCTTCACGGTGGTGTCGCTGAACGCGGCAGTGCAGCTGCCGCGCGGCGTGTCGATCTCCGCGGGCATCGACAACCTGCTGGATCGCAACTACGCCGAGCACCTGTCGCGCGCCGGCGCGATGCTCGCCGGCTACCCGCAGACCACGCGCGTGAACGAGCCGGGCCGCACCTTCTGGCTGCGCGCCGGGCTCGATCTGCGCTGAGATGGCTGGGACCACGGACAGCCGCCATCGCGGGCTGTGACGCTGGCATTTCCGCCCCGCGGCGCCATCGCCGCGGGGTGGACTGCAGTCCGGCCGGAAGTCGCAGTTTGTGGAATACGGGAAGTCGCTCGCGCGACCCCGGTCACGAATCCGCGGCCAGAATGCGCTTCAGACCAGCCGTGATCTCATCCACGGTCGCGTCATAGGAGAACAGCATCCGTGCCCTGCCGGCAGGGTCCAGTGCGTACAGCGTGGTGCTGTGTGCAATCGTGTACTTCGCTTCGGACTCCGGCGTCGGAACGATTTCGTAGGAAGCTCCGTATTGCGCGACCACCTTGTCGATCTCGGCCTTCGTTCCGGTCAGGCCAAGCGCGTCGATGCGGAAGTAGGACAGATCCTCCTTCAGGATCTGGGGTGTATCCCGTTCGGGATCAACCGAGATGTAAAGCGTCTTGACCCGCTCAGCGTCCTTGCCGAGCTTCTTGTAGACAGCCGACAGTTTCGAAAGCGTCGTGGGACAGGCATCCGGACACGACGCGTAGCCGAAGAAGACAAGTACCGCCTTGCCGCGCAGCGAAGACAGCTGGAACGGCTGGTTGTCGTGATCGGTCAGCGCAAAGTCGCCGCCGATTGACAGGACGGGAAGTTCTTCCTTCCGCTGGCATCCGATGCAGGCCAGCACAACCAGCCCAAGAATGATTCCACGCACGGTGGCGCCTCCAGGTCTTCCGGTGACTACTGCGGGGCACGCACGCTTGCCGTTACCGGCACCGTGGAGCCATCGTCCAGCTTGAGCGTGAAGCTCACCTTGCCGCCCTCGGCGAGCTTCGACTTCAGGCCGAACAGCATCAGGTGATAGCCATTGGGTGCCAGCGTGGCCTTGCCGCGAGCGGGCACGTCGATCTTTGCCACGGGCATCATCGTCATCATCGAGGCGCCCTTTGACATGCCGGCCATGCCTTCATGGTCCATCCCTGCCATGCCGTCCGGCTTTGCGGGAGTCGTCATCTTCATCTCGTGCAATTCGACTTTTCCGACATCCGGCGAGCTGACCGAAACAACGGACCGCGCGCTGGCGCCCTTGTTCTCGATCACCATGTAGGCGGCCGTTTCCGTCCTGGAAGCCGCGGGCATCCGAACCCACGCGTCGTGCACGACGACATCGGGATTGTCCGCGGCGAGCGCCGTGCCGGACATTCCGCCGGCCCCGAGCAACGCGATGATCCCCAGACCGATACCACGAATACTGGCCTTCACGATTGAATCCTCCGTCAGTTTTTTGGCTTGCTCAAGGAGAGAATGTACTGTGCCAGAGACCGCCGCTCGGTCTTCGACAGATGATCGAACTTCGGCATGGCCAGGTAGTGATGGTTGGCCTGCAGCTCGGGCCAGTAATGATCCACCGCGATGCCTTCGGCCAGCATTTTGGCGATGGCGGCTTCGGTGGAGCCCCTCTTGAACTTGGACGACTCGCGGAGGTCAGCCGGCGGCACGTGCAGAATCTTGCGCGCGCCCCCGTCTCCCTTCCCGTACAGGCCGTGGCAGATGATGCAGCCGTTGTCTTCATACAGCTTCCGCCCTTCAGCCACAGATGGCCCTGCCTGAGCGTTCGCCACAATCAGTACGGCCACCAATCCGAGGACGCCTCGAGATACCACAGCGACACCTGTTCAGCCGGTTTCGGCCTCGCCCGAGGTTAGCATCGGACTGCGGCAACACACCACCTGCGACAATTTGTCGCATGCCCGGATGGGAATTCGCAAGCACGGCGCAAGATCCAACCTTCGTGGCAGACGCAACGGATTGGCGCGATGATCGGCCCGATCTCCCAACCTGACGCCCCCGCAATGACGACTTCCGCCCACCTGCACGACCCAACCGTCCGCGACACGGGCGATCCATCCATGGCGAACCCCACCGGGTCCGCGTTGCTCAGGCTGCTGTGCAACCTGCGCTGGCTGGCGGTTGCCGGGCAGGCCCTGACAGTTGCGGTGGTGACCGGCCCCATGCAGATCGCACTTCCCGCTGCTCCGCTGTGGGCGGGCATTGCGGCACTGGCGATCTTCAATCTCCACGCCTCCTGGCGCGTTCGCCGGGGCGGCAGCCCGGGGGAAGCGGCGATCTTCGGTCATCTGCTGGTGGATATCGTCGTGCTGGCCTGGCAGGTGGGCTGGAGCGGGGGCATCGAGAATCCGTTCTCGTCGCTGTTCCTGCTGCCGATGGCGTTGTCGATCCTCGCGCTGCCGGGGCGGTGGGTGTGGGCGGTGGCCGGCGCGAGCGTGCTCGGTTTCGCTGTCTCCGCGCTGCTGGCGCGACCGTTGCCGCATGTGCATGGCGCCTTCGGCGATGCGTTCAACCTCCACAAGTTCGGGATGCTGGTGAGTTTCGTGATCGCCGCGGCCGTGGTGCTGATCTTCTTCACGCGCATTGCCGCCGCGTGGCGCCACAGCGAGCGCAGGCTGGCCCGGCTGCAGGAACGGTTCGCGCGCAACGAGGGCATCATCGCGCTGGCGACCCACGCGGCGTCGGTGGCCCATGAGTTGAACACGCCGCTCGGCACGTTGACGCTGATGGTGGAGGACCTCGCCGCCGAGGCGACCACCCCTGCGCAGCGCGAGGACTGCGCCACCATGCGCGCGCTGCTCGAGACCTGCCGCGACAGCGTGCGCGAACTGGCCAGGCCCGCCGAGACGAGCTATGGCGGGGGCCCCATCGCGCGCGTGATCGAGCGTTGGCAACTGGTGCGCCCGGCCATCGAGCTGCGAGTGAGCGGCTCGACCGACCTCGCCCCGACGATCGACCCCGCTGTCGGACACCTGCTTCAGGCCCTGCTCAACAACGCCGCGGATGCCAGCGAACAGGCCGGCACGGAACGGGTCGACCTGCACATCGAGGCCAGCGCGACGCAGCTGCGCGCTTCCATCCGCGACTATGGCGCCGGGCTGGCGCACGCCCCAACGGTGTTGCCCGGCACGCTGTTCAGGAGCACCAAGCCCGGCGGGCTCGGCGTGGGCCTGGTGCTTTCGCATGCCACCATCGAACGGCTGGGCGGGACGCTTTCGATGCAGGCGGCACCAGACGGTCCCGGCGTGGTGGTGTCGTTCGAGCTTCCGGTGGGCCAGCCGGCATGAGCGAACCTGACCACACCAGCCTGGGGCTGCTGATTGACGACAACCTGCTGTACCTGAAGACGCTGCAACGTTCGCTGCAGAAGCGCGGCCACGCCACCGTCATCGCGCAGACATTCGCCGAGGCGCTGGCCGCCGCGCAGCTGCATCGTCCGGACTTCGCGCTGATCGACCTCCGGCTCGGCAACGATTCGGGGCTCGGCCTGATCGAGCCGCTGCGGGCCGTGCGTGAGGACATGCGCATCCTGCTGGTCACGGGTTACGCCAGTGTCGCGACCGCAGTCGAGGCGATCAAGCGCGGCGCGGACAACTACCTCATGAAACCGGTGACCGCCGAGGCCATCCTGAAGGCGCTGGCCGACGAAGCGGACACGCCGGAGTCGCAGGCCACGATGGTCCCGTTGTCGCGCGTCGAATGGGAGCATATCCAGCAGGCGCTCAGCGAGACCAGCGGCAACGTCTCGGCTGCTGCGCGCCTGCTCGGCATGCATCGCCGCTCGCTGCAACGAAAACTGGCCAAGAGACCGGGGCCGGAGCGAAATCCGGATGACGAATCGTGAGGCGCGAGTCTCGATCACGTTGGCGCTGCTGAGCCCCGGCTGAGCCCCCGGGGGTGCGACAAAGGGTCGCATCCCGGCAGATCGGGCCGGCCCCCAGAATACGCGCCACTCCAAAGACAACATGGCGCCCTGCCAGGCGCCTCGAGCTGAGCTGACCCTGGGTCCGATGTCCAACCGAACTCTCCATGCACGCATCTGGCGCTGGCATTTCTACGCCGGGCTGTTCGTGATCCCGTTCGTGCTGGTGCTCGCGACCAGCGGCAGCATCTTCCTGTTCAAACCCCAGGTGGATCGCTGGGAGGAACGTGCCTTTCACCAGTTGCCCACGGATGGAGCCGTCGCGGCCAGCCGGCAGGTGGACGCGGCGCTCGCTGCCTTCACCGATTCACGCTTGCAGAGTTACCGCCTGCCCGAACGCGCGGGCGATGCGGCCATGGTCCATCTGGCATTGCCGGCAGGTGGCATGCGCGACGTGTTCGTGTCGCCCCAGGGCGCGGTACTCGGCAGTTTCGATCCGGATGCGCGGATCATCGCCTTCGTGCGCCGGCTCCACGGCCAGCTGCTGCTTGGACCCCGCGGCAGCTGGCTGGTGGAGCTGGCGGCGAGCTGGGCCATCGTGATGGTGGTGACCGGCCTGTACCTGTGGTGGCCGCGCGGTCGCGGACTTGCAGGCGTGGTGTGGCCGCGCCGGCGCTCGCTGCTGCGCGACCTGCATGCGGTGACCGGCTTCTGGGTGGCGGGCTTTGCACTGGTGCTGCTGCTCACCGGCCTGCCCTGGGCCGATGTCTGGGGTCGCGCGCTGCAGGGCGTGCGCACGCAGATGGGCTGGGTACAGGGCCCTTCGGACTGGAGCATCGGCGGCCGCAGCGCCGCGGCTGCTGTCGACCTGCACGCCGGCCACGATCACAGCGCGATGCATGCGCACGCTGCCGCGCCGTTCGATCCGGCAATGCTGGACGCCGTGGCCGCGAAGGCCGCCAGCGAACATCTGGCCTTCCCGGTGCTGGTGATCCCACCCGGCGCGCCGCGCGATTTCACCGGCTCGGTTTCCACGGACTGGACACTGAAGTCCGACTCGCAGAACCGCCCACTGGTCACGACCATCACCTACGACGCCAGCGGCAGGCAGATCGCGCGCCAGGGCTTCACCGACCAGCATCCCATCGACCAGGTCATCGGCTACGGCACTGCCTGGCATGAAGGACAGCTGTTCGGGCCGGTGAACCAGGCCATTGGTGTGTTCACCGCGGTGGCGCTGGTCACGATGGGCATCACCGGCTTCCTGATGTGGCGGCGCCGGCGTCCGGTTGGTGAGCTCGGCGCGCCGGCATTGCCAGCTGATCTGCGCAAGCCGCGAGTCGTGGTCATCGCCACCTTGTTGCTGGCGCTGTACCTGCCGCTGCTCGCGGCCTCACTGCTGCTGCTGTGGCTGTTCGACCTGACGCTGCCGCGCGTGAGTCCTGCCGCGGCCTCATGGCTTGGCATTACCCGTGGAGCAGACAATGCGTAACGCACGATCGTCCCCGTTTGTCCCGGATCTGCTGGTCATGGCCGTGCTGGCCATCCTTGCCGGACCCGCGCTCGCCGCCAGTCCGCCCGCCGACGAAGCACAGCGCATCGCCGCCACGATGAAGGCCGAGTTCGACCAGCCCGGACAGCCCCTGATGGTGGAGCCTGTCTCCGTCGAAGGCGGCTTTGCCATTGCCGGCTGGCGCCAGGGCAGCGCCGGCGGGCGCGCGCTGCTGCAACGGAATGCCGGGCAGTGGCAGATCGTGCTGTGCGCGGGCGATGCCTTGCTGCGGGAGGAGACCTTGACCAGTGCCGGCATGCCCGCGGACGCGGCGCGACGCCTGGTGGGCCGCGTGCGCGCCGCCGAAGCGCGCCTGCAACCGGCCACGCGCACCCAGCTGTCCAGTTTCAGCGGCATCGCGCGCATGCAGCACGGCCAGCATGCCGATCAACCCGTTCATCACTGAGCCGACCATTCGAATCGACCCTGCACTGTGAAAGGAAACACCACATGAACAAGCCCATTCCCATGCCGATCGTCACGGCCATCGTCGCAACGCTGGCATTTCCGGCCGCGCATGCCGCCGATCAGACCCTGGATCCGGTGCTGGTCACCGCCCAGCGCATCGGCGCGCAGATCCAGGCCGAGCGCGCCGCGACGCCCGGCGCGGTCACCGTGCTCGACGGTGCGACGCTGGGCGAACGCAGTGTCACGCAGCTGGCCGACCTGATGCGCTATGTGCCGGGAGTCTGGGCCGAGAGCTACAACGGCAACGACGACGTGTTCTACTCCAGCCGCGGCTCGAACCTGGACGCCACCGACTACGACAAGAACGGCGTGAAGTTCCTGCAGGACGGCCTGCCGGTGACCGCCGCCGACGGCAACAACCACAATCGCGCGCTGGATCCGCAGAACGCGCGCTTCGTGACCATCGCGCACGGCGCCAACGCGCTGGCCTATGGCGCAAGCACGCTGGGTGGCGCGGTGGACTTCACCACGCCCACGGCCCGCAACACCGCGCCGCTGAGCGCCTCGGTATCCGGCGGCAGTTTCGGACAGTGGAGTGCGCGCGCAACGCTGGGTGGTGTCTCCGGGTCGCTCGACGCCCTGGTGACCGCCGAGACCCTGCAGCGCGACGGCTACCGCGGTCACAGCGACGAGGATCGCAAGAACGTGTACGCGAACCTCGGCTGGCAGTCCTCGGATGACGTCAGCACGCGCTTCTACGCCACGTACAGCGACTACTACGCCGAGCTGCCGCGCGAACTCACGCCCGCAGATTACGAGAATGATCCGTGGCAGGGCCGACCGGATTCCATCGCCGGCAACCACAGCAAGCATGTGAAAGCCTGGCGCCTGGCCTTCAAGACCACCGTGGCCGATGTAGCCGGCGGTACGTTTGAATTTGGCGCCTCGCACGAACAGCAGTCGCTGTTCCACCCCATCGTCAGCTTGCCCTTCTTCAGCCTGCTGATCGACACCGACCACAAGGACAGCGGCGCCATGGCACGGTACCGGCGCACGTCCGGCGCGCATGAGCTGGTGCTGGGCGCGAACTACGGCTGGTCAACCGTCAAGGGCGGCAACTACGAGAACGACGGCGGTCAACCCGGCGCATTCATGTGGCCCACTGACGACAAGGCGTCCACGCTGGAGCTGTTCGCGCTGGACCGCTGGAACTTCGCGCCGCGCTGGACACTGGTGTACGGAACGCAGTTCACCTCGGCGAAGCGCGACGTGAGCGGAGCGCCCGAGGGCAACGACGACGCGTTCAACCCGCGCGTCGGCGTGATCTTCGGCATCGACGAGCAGTCCGAGTGGTTCGCCAGCGTGAGCCGCACCTTCGAGCCGCCGACCACCTTCGTGCTGGTGGACCAGGCCAACGGCGGCGCCAACGCGCTGGACCCCATGCATGGCATCGTGCTGGAAACCGGCCTGCGCGGCGCCACCGAACGCGGCAACACGCGGGTGCACTGGGAGGTCTCCGGCTATTACACGGAGCTGAAGGATGAAATCCTGTCCAAGGACATCAGCGGCACCAGCAGCGCGGGGAACTTCGACACGCAGCACGCCGGCATCGAATCGCTGCTCGGCGCGAGCTTTGACATCGGCGAGGGCGGGCACCGCATCGAGCCACTGCTGAACCTCACGTACAACGCGTTCTCGTTCGACAACGACGCGGACTACGGCAACAACCACCTGCCCGCCGCCCCGCGCTGGTTCGCGCGCGGCGAGGTGATGTACCGCAACGCTTCAGGCTTCTCCGCGGGACCGACCTTCGACCTTGTGGGCCGGCGCTACGTGGACTTTGCCAATACCTACGACGTGGGCTCCTACGGCCTGCTCGGCGCGCGCGTGGCGTTCACCACCGATCGCTGGGAGGCGTTCGTCGAAGGACGCAACCTGCTGGACCGCAAGTACGTCGCGGCGGTGGTGGTGAAGGACGATGCCGATGCCAGCATGGAACTGCTGCATCCCGGCGCGCCGCGCGCGGTGTACTTCGGGGCGCGCTACCGGTTCTGATCGTGCGCCGGGGGTCTGGTGGTCGAAAGCTGGCGGAGAGTGAGGGATTCGAACCCTCGAAGGGCTTTTGACCCTTACACCCTTAGCAGGGGTGCGCCTTCGACCACTCGGCCAACTCTCCGTGCCTGCCCGGTGGCAGGCGCGGGATGATACCGGCCGGGCAGGGAGGGGGTAAAGCCGATGGCTGGGCATCGCCCCACGGGGCGCTTGCGGCCTCCCCAAAAAGTAACGCGCCTGGGGTTAACCAGGCGCGTTGGGGGGCTGGCCATGCCCGTGCCAGGACGGGCACCCGCAGGCTCAATGAATCAAACTGCGGTGGCCAGATCGCTGTCGGCAGCGCGGGTACCGGAAGCCGCGTTGCGCTCGTTCTTGATGCGTTCGAAGATTTCCTCGCGATGCACCGAAACGGACTTCGGGGCATTCACGCCGATGCGCACCTGGTTGCCTTTCACACCGAGGACAGTGACGGTCACTTCCTCGTTGATCACCACTGCTTCACCAACTCGTCGCGTCAGAATCAACATGGGTCACGCTCCATCGCAATCTTGAAATCAATTCTGCGCTCCTGTACCGGGACGATTTATCGGAGAAACCCCTAAAGATCGGCCCACCAGCCTGTTGCCCGTGACGCGAGTCGCGGAGTCGCGACCGCAACCCGATCAGCCCTGCAACTTGCTGCGCACCATGTTGGGCACGGCGGCCAGCGCAGCCGGCAGCGCCGCCGGGTCCGTGCCGCCGGCCTGCGCAAAATCCGGCCTGCCGCCCCCCTTGCCACCGACCTGCGCGGCCACTGCCCCGACAATCTCGCCCGCCTTGATGCGCCCGGTCAGATCGGGGGTCACGCCGGCCACCAGTGACACCTTGTTCGCATCGCTGGCCGAGGCCAGCACGATGACGGCCGACTTCAGGCGCTCCTTGAGCTGATCCACCGCATTGCGCAGCGCCGTGGCATCGGCACCGGCGATCTCGGTGGCAACGACCTTCACGCCGCCGACATCGATGGCCCCGGCGGCCAGATCCGTGCCCTGCCCGCTTGCCAGCTTGTCCTTCAATTGCCGCAGTTGTTTTTCCAGCTGGCGGATCTGTTCCTGGCCTTCCTGTACCCGTTGCAGCAGATCCTCGCGCGTGGCGCGCACCAGTCCGGCGACGTTGCGCAGCAGTTCGTCGGTGTGCGCGACGTATTCCCAGGCGCCCTCGCCCGTCACGGCCTCGATGCGCCGCACGCCGGCAGCCACGCCGCCCTCGGAGAGGATCTTGAACAATCCGATGTCGCCACTGCGCGCAACATGCGTGCCGCCGCACAGCTCCATCGAGAAATCACCCAGCCGCAGCACGCGCACCACGTCGCCATATTTCTCGCCGAACAGCGCGATCGCGCCCCCTGCGACCGCCTCGTCATAGGACATCGAGGCGATCTCGCCCTGCAGGTTGGCGCGGATCTGCTCGTTCACGCGCTGCTCGATGCGCCGCAGCTCTTCGGACGTCACGGGCTGGAAATGCGCGAAGTCGAACCGCAGCCGATCGGGCGCAACCAGCGAGCCCTTCTGCTGTACGTGCGTGCCCAGCACCTCGCGCAGCGCCGCATGCAGCAGGTGCGTCGCGGTGTGATTGCGCTTGGTGCGCTCGCGCCGGTCCCGGTCGATCTGCGCCTCGACCGGGTCACCAACCTGCAGCGCAGCCCCGGCCAGCCTGCCAATGTGCGCAAATGCACCGCCGCGCTTGCGCGTATCGACAACCACAAAGCGCGCCTTGCCGGCAACGAGCTCGCCGGTGTCGCCGACCTGTCCGCCGGATTCGGCATAGAACGGCGTGCGCGCCAGCACCACCTCGCCCTCATCGCCTGGCTGCAGCGACGCGACCGGAATGCCGCCCTTCAACAGCGCCGCCACATGCGATGCACCCGCGACATGGTCGTAGCCGCAAAACTCGGTGGTGGTACCCAGATCCGGCCCGCCCCGCAGGTCCACGCCGAAGCGGCTCGCGGCACGCGCACGCTCGCGCTGCGCATCCATCTCGCGCTCGTAACCGGCCATGTCGGCCGTGAGGCCCTTCTCTCGCAGCACATCTGCCGTCAGGTCGGGTGGAAAGCCGTAGGTGTCGTGCAACTTGAAGACGGTTGCACCATCGATGACCTTGCTGCCCTTGAGTCCGGCGATGGCTTCATCCAGCAGCACCATGCCCGTGGCCAGCGTGCGTGCGAACTGCTCGCCCTCCTTCCACAACACGTCGCGGATGAAGGATTGCTTCTCCTTCAGCACCGGATACGCCTCGCCCATCACGTCGATGAGGGCCGGCAGCAAGCCGGCGAAGAACGTGGGCGAGGCGCCGAACTTGTGCCCGTGGCGCATCGCGCGCCGCATGATGCGGCGGAGCACGTAGCCGCGGCCCTCGTTCGACGGCGTGACGCCGTCGGCCACCAGGAAGGAGCAGGCGCGGATGTGATCGGCGATGACCCGCAATGAAGGGCTGGCCAGATCCTGCGTGCCGAGCAGCCGCGCCGCGGCGCCCACCAGGTGCCTGAACAGGTCGATGTCGTAGTTCGACTGCACGCCCTGCATCACCGCGCAGATGCGCTCCAGGCCCATGCCGGTGTCGACCGAAGGCTTGGGCAGCGGCGTG
>CAYWDZ010000044.1:0-18182 GCA_964456255.1 uncultured Steroidobacteraceae bacterium
GTCATCAAGGTAGTACCACCAGTGCCCCTCGCGTTCGGCGCGGCCCATCACGCTGGCCACGCCGATGGCCGAGGGGCCGGCGATATAGCGACCGGGCTCGGCAATCACGCGCAGTTGCTTCGGCAGCGCATGCAGGGCCTTGCGGATCGGCGCGCAGAAGCGGCCGATGTCGGGCACCGGCTGCGTGTATTCGATGGGAAACCCGCCGCCGATATCCAGCGTGTCGAAGCGTCCCAGCTTGCCGCGACGGGCGGCACGAATCAGCGCGCCGCAGGCCTCGATGGCCTCGACATGCTTGAGCGGCACCGGCGCCTGCGAGCCAACATGGAAGGAAAACCCGCGGACCGTGATGCCGAGCTTCTGTGCCAGACGCGCCAGGTCCAGCGCGTTTTCCGGGTCGCAGCCGAACTTGCGCGACAGGTCACTGACTGCGCCCGGGGCGCGGAATGAAACCCGCAGCAACAGTTCAGCCGAGTCGCGATGGACACGGAACTTGCGTACCTCATCCGGGTTGTCGGCGACGAACACCCGCACCCCCGCAGCGAGCGCATTGCGGATGTCCTGGTCGCGCTTGATCGGGTGCGTATGGATGCAACGCGCCGGATCCAGCCCCAGGCGCGTGATCAGCTGCACTTCTCCCGTGGTGGCCAGATCGAGCCACCCTCCCAGCCGCGCAAGCGTGCGCACCACAGCGGGGTGCGGCAGGGGCTTCAACGCATAGTGCAGATCGACCCCGGGCAGGGCCTTGGCGAGTCGCTTGTACTGCACGCGCACCCGTTCGCAATCCACGATCAGCAGGGGTGAGCCGAAGGTGGCAACCAGACGTCGCACTTCGGCTGGCTCGAATGGGTCGATGTAGCCCTTTCTCAAGGCAGCACTCCCGTACCCAGCCCGTGATAGGTACCGCTCTCGGCGGACGCGCCGACAGCCGCGCGCGCGATACGGTCACGCACCGCGTCCCAGCGTTCATCGCCTGGAACCTCCTGCACCAGGATGCGGGCACAGCCGGCCTTGTCCAGCGTGCGCAAGTTGGCGTACAGGTCATGGCCGAAGGTTTCCGCGCGCTTGCCGGCATTGATCCAGGTCACCGTCTCGTAGGTCTTCAGTGGCAGGCGCTGCGCCAGCACGGCAATGCGCTGTCCGCCCTCCGACAGGCTTGCCGCCAGCGCATCCAGCTCGCCACCTGGCACGATGGCCAGCGGTGTGGTGGGAGCATAGTGCGCGGCAGTACTGCCGGGCACGCGCGGCGACGACTTCTCGGCCCCGATGGCCACCTCGCCCACCACATTGCGCAGCTGGCCCAGCGTGATGGAACCGGGCCGCAGCAGCCGCACTTCTCCATCCGTGCAACTCACGATGGTGGACTCCAGGCCGAGCTGGCATTCACCGCCATCCAGGATGACCTTCACCGCATCGCCGAACTCATCCTGCACATGTTCGGCACGGGTGGCCGACAGCCGGCCAAAACGATTGGCCGAAGGCGCCGCGATGCCGCCACCAAAAGCATCCAGCAGCTGGCGCGCCATCGGATGCGACGGGATACGGATCGCCACCGTGTCCTGGCCGCCGGTCACCACGTCGTGCACGGTATCTGCCCGCGGCAGCACCAGCGTCAGGGGGCCGGGCCAGAAGGCTTCGGCCAGCTTCTCGGCTGCGGGTGAGACATCCCGTACCCAGCGCTTCAGGTACTTGCGCTGGTCGATGTGCACGATGACCGGATGCGATGGGGGGCGACCCTTGAGCTCGAACACCTTGCGCACTGCAGCCGGGTTGGAAGCGTTGGCACCCAGGCCGTAGACCGTTTCGGTCGGAAAGGCAACGAGCTCGCCGTCGCGCAATGCATCGACGGCAGCTTCGAGCTCAGCCTGGGAGGCGCGGGTTGCTTTGGCCATGCGGCAATTCTACCAGTGCACCACAAGCGCTTTCGCAATCCGCCCAAAACGCGGCGTGGATCACGCCTTGCGGTCAATCCAGGTTGCGCCGGCTCCAGCCATCGGCCGTGCGCACGATTTCCGCGGTCGGCCAGTACTGCCGGTCGAGCTTCAGCGTGATCACCTCAGGCACGTTGTTCCAGCTGACGGTACGCAGCCGCAGCGAGGAGCGGTCAGGCCGGCCGGCAACCACCTTCAGGAATGCATCCAGATCCGGCGTCGGCTTCCCGTCGACTTCGACGATGCGCCGACCCGGATTCAGGCGATAGCGGGTGGCAGGCGAACCGTAGTTGAAGAACGCCACGTAGACGCCTTCCGGCACCACACCGCGCTGCACGCTCATCGCACGATGCGGCGCATGCAGGATGGCACCGGCCCACAGCACGATGCGATCGATGTCGCTGCCGGTGAGCGCCACGGTCGGAACCTGCAGCGTCTGCTCCTGCCGGCCGCGCCAGACCGTGATACTGGCCTGGGTGCGATCAGCCACTGCGCGTTCCACATCACGGAAGGCCGTGACAGTCTGGCCTTCAACGGCCAGCACCAGATCGCCCTGGCGCAATACCCGCCCGGATGCCGCGCCACCGGTGATGCGTCCGATGGTCAGTACCTGCCGGCGCTCCGGACTGTGCTCGGTGAGCTTCGCCACCCAGGAATCCGGCAGGCCCTGGCGCCTCGCCTCGGTCAGCGGCAGCGGGTTGAACTCCACATCGAGGGTGTGCAGCGGCGTGCCCGCCTGCACGTGCCCGAGCATCTCCTGCACCAGGTCGATGGCCACGCCGCGGTTGGTCTGGGAAGCACCGCGCCCGGTCTCGACCGCGAAACTGGACCACAGCGCCTGCACCTTGCCATCGGGGTCCACGAGCACGCCATCGAAGTCGTCCGGCGGATTGAGCAACTCCGCCGCTTCGAGGTTGCTGTCGCGGAACTGCATGCTGCGCGACAAGGGCAGTTGCAGCGGGTCCACGGAACTGACCTGGGTGGCGCGCGACTTCAGCTGACCCTCGACGTCCATGCCGACCACGGTAATGGCATCGCCTTCCTGCAGTGGCCGGGTGTTGAACTGCGCACTGCTCACCGGCGTGGCTCCGATCAGTTTCGGGTCATAGGCCACGGCCGCAAGGTTGTGCAGCGGATGCACGTACACGACCTTGCCGGGGATCTCCAGCGAACCGCCGAAGGTCAGCCGCACATCACCCAGCGACAGTGGCACGGTGTTGCGGTCGGTGACCACCAGGCCGCGCGCGGCATCCACGATCAGCCCCGTGCCGTGGTAATTGCGCTCGGAGATTCCGGCCAGCGAGAACGGCATGTCGAAGGTCAGCTGCACCAGCGACGGCGCCAGGAGCGCCGCCACCTTGTCACGGACCACGGGCAGCTGAGCGGTGCCTCCCACCGGAGGGCGGGATGCGGGACCAGGAGGCAGCTGCACGCACGGCCATATTCCGGCAGCGTCATCACGGTGGCAGGTGCCCACCGCGAACCAGCGCCGGTCCATGCGCATGGAGCGCACCACCGGGTTGGCAGGTTCGTTCAGTGTCACGAAACGCACGGTGGCGCGATCCCCATCACCCAGCTTTGCCAGCTGCGCCGCAAAGGCCTTGCTGTCCGGTACGGGCTGGTCGTTGAACTCGGTGATCAGCGCGCCACGCGGCACACCGGCGGTCGCCAGCGTGTAGCCCGGGTTGGCAACGTATACACCCTTGACCGGCAGGTTGAAGAACCGCGCCTGCTGGTAAGACAGGTCGTGAACCACGGCCTCGCCGAACTCCACGAAGCTGGCCGGTGAGATGGCTTCCAGATCACCAACCTCGATGGAGACCTGGCGCACCTGCCCGCCCCGCTGCATCTCCAGCCGCACCTGCTTGCCGATCGACGCATCGAGCAGTTCCTCGAGCGGTTCGAAGGTGGCGATCGGGCGACCATCGATCGAAACCAGGATGTCGCCCACCGCCAGCTGGCTGGCGGCCGTTGAACCGGGCTGCACCTGATTCACCACCAGCATGCCGGTGTTGTCCGGGAATGCCTTGCGCACGGCCGCTTCGGTATCGGCCTTCAGTCCCAGGCGACCCAGTTCGTCGTAGGGCACGTAGTTGAACACGGTCTGCAACGTGCCGCGCGTTACCGGCTTGCCGGCCTTGATCAGTTCGACGGCGCGCCGCACGCGGCCCAGCGGCAGATAGAAGCTGGATGCGGAACGGCTGGAACCGCCCGCGTTCAGTGCCACCACACGGCCCTGGATGTCCACCACCGGCGAACCCGAGGAGCCACCTGAGGTACCGGATGCGGCCTGCAGGTAGAAGGTATTGAAGTCGTTGTAGTTGCCGGTGCCGTAGTCAGGCGCGGTGCGATCGAGCTTGGCCAGCGTGCCGGCCAGGATCGACAGCTGTTCGCCGTCATTGTTGCCGATCACGCGCACCTCGCGGCCGACCTGCGCACCCTCCGGATACAGCGGCAGGCTCGAGGGCTTGATGAAGCGCAGCTTGGCCGGGTCGTACCGGTACAGGCCGAAGTCGTGCACAGGATCGCGGTAGATGGGGTAGAGCTGCACTTCCTCGCGGTTCAGGAAAGTGGCCTCGGCGGTCACGGGCCCTGGTGTCACCACATGCCGGTTGGTGAGGATCAAACCGCGTTCGGCATCGATCACGAAGCCCGTGGCCTGCGCCGAAGTGTTCCATTCGGTGTCGAACGCACGCACGGAATCGATCTCGATGGCCACCACGCTCTGCGCAACGCGCTCCAGCGTGGCGGACCACGCCGCATCTTCCTGGCGCGGCGCCACCAATGGCGCCTCGGCGGACTGGTCGGGTCGTCCCCCCGAATCCCCGGGCAGCGGTAATGAAGACTGAGCAGCGACGATCTGCGCCGTGGCCAGCAAGGCAACGAGCGGTAGCTGGCGCCAGGAAAACTTCATTACGACCCCCTCGAATACCCGTTTCGTCACGCAAGCCCCATTCAGAAGCACAGTACCAGCAGCCAGTTCAGCCCCAGCAACAGAAATGAGGTCAGCACGGCCGCCGACCCCAGGTCCTTGGCAAGGCCCGACAGTTCATGCCGCTCCAGCCCCACGCGATCGACGGTGGTCTCGATGGCGCTGTTGAGCAGCTCGACCACCAGCACCAGCACCATCGGGCCGATCAGCAACGCGCGCTCCACGCCATTGCTGCCGAAGTACAGCCCCAGAGGAATGACCAGCACTGCGACCACCAGTTCCTCGCGAAACGCGCGTTCGCGACGCAGGGCACCCCGATAGCCATTGAGACTGGCATGGAACGCGCGCCAGATTCGAATCGGGCCGGTCGATGGATTGCGCTGCATGGTGCGGGCAAGTCTACCCAAATGGCTGCCCTGCAGGCCCTACAATGCCATCCATGCTCCAGGATCGCCGCCACACGCTGCAGGTGCGGGTGGGCGCCGTCGCCATTGGCGGTGACGCACCCATCGCCGTGCAGTCGATGACCAACACCGACACTGCGGATGTCGAAGCCACCGTCACGCAGGTCCGCCAGCTGGCCCGGGCCGGCTCGGAACTGGTCCGCATCACCGTGAACAGCGCCGAGGCTGCGGCCGCGGTGCCCCAGATCCGCGACCGCCTGCGCGCCGCCGGCGTGACCGCCCCATTGATCGGCGACTTTCATTTCAATGGCCACAAGCTGCTGCGCGAACATCCGGAATGCGCACGCGCACTCGACAAGTACCGCATCAATCCGGGCAACGTCGGCCGCGGCGCCAAGCGCGACACGCAGTTCGCCGAGATGATCGAGATCGCCTGCCGCGAGGGCAAGCCCGTGCGCATCGGCGTGAACTGGGGCAGCCTCGACCAGGACCTGCTGGCGCGACTCATGGACGAGAACAATGCGCTGCCCGAACCAGCCAGCGCGCAGCAGGTGATGCGCGAGGCCATCGTGCGCTCGGCGCTCGACAGCGCGGCGCTGGCCCTGTCCATAGGCCTGCCGCGCGAGCGCATCATCCTGTCCGCCAAGGTCAGCGGCGTGCAGGATCTGATCGCCGTGTATCGGAACCTTGCGGCACGCTGTGATTACCCGCTGCACCTCGGGCTCACCGAGGCCGGCATGGGCAGCAAGGGGATTGTCGCGTCGACCGCAGGCATCGGCGTGCTGCTGGCGGAAGGCATCGGCGACACCATCCGCGTGTCGCTGACGCCGGAACCGGGTGGCGATCGCACCCAGGAAGTCATCGTGGCGCAGGAGATCCTGCAGACCATGGGCCTCAGGGCCTTCCTGCCCATGGTGGTGGCCTGCCCCGGCTGTGGCCGCACCACCAGCACCTACTTCCAGGAACTCGCCCAGCGCATCCAGGGCCACATCCGCCATCGCATGCCGGCCTGGCGCGCCGAGCGTGATGGCGTGGAGGAAATGACCGTGGCCGTCATGGGTTGCGTGGTGAACGGCCCGGGTGAGAGCCGTCACGCCAACATCGGCATCAGTCTGCCGGGTACTGGCGAGCGCCCCGTGGCGCCCGTCTACGAGGATGGCGAGAAGACCGTCACCCTGAAGGGCGAGCGCATTGCCGAAGAGTTCCAGGAACTGCTGGAGCGCTACGTGGAGCGAACCTATCCGCCGCGCATCTCGAAGGAGAAGGCATCATGACCGAACTCGCCGATCGCAAATGCATTCCCTGTGAAGGCGGCGTCGCGCCGTTGTCGCGCACTGCGGCCGAGGAAGTGCTGCAACGCCTCGATGAGAACTGGCAGCTGTCGGTGGACGCGACCAGCATCCTGCGCGAGTTTCGCTTCCGGGATTTCTTTCGCACGATGAGCTTCGTGAATGCGCTGGCGCACATTGCGAATCTCGAGGACCATCACCCCGACCTGGAGGTCGGCTACAACTACTGCCGCGTGCGCTATACCACGCACGCCATCGGCGGGTTGTCGGAGAACGATTTCATCTGCGCGGCCAAGATCGACCAGCTGCCGCTTGCCTGACCAGCGCCCGCCGCGCGAATGAGGAACGCGCCACCAGCGCCATGCCCGAGCGGGCCATCCAGCTCACCAGTCCAGGTTGACGTGTGAACAGGCGGTCGAGCCCATCGACCAGACCGCCAACCAGTGCGTTGCCGGCGCGCCGCTGCCGTTGATAGCGCAGCAGCGCGGGCAGCGCTCCGGGGCTTTCGCGCGGCGGACGCGCTGCAAGCTGCGCGGCCAGCGACGCCGCATCCTCCAGCCCCTGGTTCACACCCTGTCCGGCCAGGGGATGGATCACATGCGCCGCATCGCCGACCAGCGCCACTCGCGGCTTCACATAGCGGCTGGCCGCAAGGCGACGCAGCGGAAAGGCTGCGCGTTCGCTCGCCAGGTTGAGCTCGCCCAACACGCCGGCACTGGCGGTGGTCAGTTCTGCCTCGAATTGTTCCGGCGGCATGGCCAGCAGCTGCGCGGCGCGCTCGTCCGTAGCCGACCAGACGATTGAAACCATCTCGCCGGGCAGCGGCAGCAAGGCCAGCGGGCCGGTAGCCAGGAAACGCTGCCATGCGGTGTGCTGATGGCGCCTTTGCGTGCGTACGTTGGCAACGATCGCGCGCTCGCCGTAGTCCTGCTCGGCAGCAGGAATTTCCAGCAGGCGCCGCGCGGCCGAGTTGGCGCCATCCGCGCCAACCACCAGTTCGGCGCGCAGGGTCCGGCCATCCAGCACCAGTACCGCCGCGTCGGCCTGCACCTGCAATGCCTCGAGCCTGGCGGACACCAGGTTGATGCCGCGTTCGACGCAGGCATTGAGGAGCGCGGCCTGCAGAGCCGTGTTCTCCGCGATACATCCCAGGTCCGGCTCGCCGGCTTCAGCCGCATCGAACACCAGCACGTCCGGGCTGTCCGGTGGAATGGATTCGGGCCACACGCGCATGCGCTCGTAGCTGCAGATACGGGCAGGATCCAGCCGCTGCCAGACCCCCAACCGCGCAAGCAGCGCCCGATTGCCCTGCGCAAGCGCCGAGACGCGCAGCCCCAGCGGTGATCCAGCGGCAGGCGCCACGGGCGGTGATGGTTCGATGACGACGATGCGTCCGGGTGCAATGCGCGCCTGGTCGGCCAGCAGCAGTGCCAGCGTCGCCCCTACGACCCCACCACCCACGATCGCGACATCGGCATCCAGCAGGGTGCTCATCCGGCACCACCCGGCAGCAGTCCGCGAGCCAGCCGCGGCGAGCTCGCACCAAAGCCAAGACTGACGCGGCTCAAGGCACGCTTGGCAGGCGGCAGCAGATCAAACAGCAGCAAGCCCGCATCGCGCGCCATCCGCACGGCAGGATGCCGACTGCTGAACGTTCTCACCAGCGTGTCGGTGAATTCCACCACGCCATCGCGATCGGCATTGCGACTGGTATCGAACCGCGCAAGCCATTCGGGCGCGCCGATGTCCTGGTCACTGGCGCCGGCCAGCATCTCGGCCAGCGTCGCAACGTCGCGCAGCGCCAGGTTGAACCCCTGCCCCGCCACCGGGTGCAGCGACTGTGCCGCATTGCCCAGCAGCACGATGCGCGGCGCGACCGAACCCGCGCTGCGCGTGAGCGCCAGCGGATAGCGACCTCGAGTACCTACCGCAACGGCGCGCCCGGCGCGCCAGCCGAAAGCCGCCTGCCATTCGTGCATGAACTGGTCATCCGGCAGCGCCATCAGGCGCTCGGCGTCCGCCGGAACGGCTGCCCATACCAGCGTGCGCCAGGCATCGCGCTCGCCCCTGATGGGCAGCAGTGCCATTGGGCCGGCATGCGTGAAGCGTTCATAGGCGACCCCATCGTTGCGCTGGTCGGTACGCAGCGCCGCGACCACCGCCACCTGGCCGTAGTCTTCGAGCGTGGCGCCGAGACCAGCAGCCTTGCGCACGACCGACTGGGCGCCATCGGCAGCCACCACGAGGCGAGCCTGGAGCGACTTGCTGCTGCCGTCCTGCTCGATTTCCAGCTCCGCATGATTCGCGTGCATCTTGAGGCCACGCAATCTGGCCGGCATGAATGGGGTGATGCGCGCTTCACCAGCGAGGCCTGCCCACAGCTCCCGGCCCAGCACACGGTTCGGCACCACGTACCCCAAAGCATCCAGGCCCAACTCGCGGGCATTCAGTCGCGCAAAGCCGAAGCGGCCCGCATCGGAAACATGGATTGAGCTGATCCTGGCCGCTTCAGGGGCGAGCGCATCCCACAGGCCGAGGGCCTCGAACACGCGGCGGCTGGCATTGCCGAGTGCAGTGGTGCGTTCATCGAAGCTGGGTTGCGCACTGCTGTCCGGAGCATGTGCTTCGATCAACGCGACCGAGAACGGCAGGTTGCGCAGTGCCGCCGCGAGGCTGGCACCTGCCAGGCCGCCGCCGACGATGGCCACATCGAAGCTTTGCCCCGGTTCGCCCATGGATTCAGGCCGAAGCCATCAGGGCTTCAATGGCGTCGGGATCCTTGGGGACATCGTCTGTCAGGACCTCGCATCCCCTGGGCGTGACCACCACATCGTCCTCGATGCGGATGCCGCAGTTCCAGAAACGCTTGGGCACGCCGCGCGTACCTGCCGGAATGTAGATGCCGGGTTCCACTGTCATCACCATTCCCGGTTCCAGCACGCGCCACTCCTCGCCGACCTTGTAGTCGCCGACGTCGTGCACATCCAGGCCCAGCCAGTGGCCGGTGCGGTGCATGAAGTACTTGCGATAGGCGCCGTCCTTGATCAGCTTCGGGACGCGGCCCTTGAGCAGGCCCAGCGACACCAGTCCGCGCGTGATGACCTGCACGGCGGCTTCGTGCGCCTGGTTCCAGTGGTTGCCGGGGCGGGTTGCGGCGATGGCGGCGAGCTGCGCCTCCAGCACCACTTCATAGACCTCCCGCTGGGCCCTGGTGAAAGTGCCGCTCACCGGCCAGGTGCGCGTGATGTCGGAGGCATAGCTCTGGTACTCGGCACCGGCATCCACCAGCAGCAAATCGCCGTCATTGAGGCGCGACTCGTTCTCGCGGTAATGCAGGATGCACGAATTGGCACCGCCGCCGACGATGGGCTGGTAGGCGGCCGTGCCATTGTGCCGGACATACTCATGCATCAGCTCGGCAGCAATCTCGTATTCGTAGCGACCCGGCAGCGTGTGGCGCATGGCCCGCACCTGCGCGGCCGCGGCGATGCGCCCGGCCTCGCGCATCAGGCCGATCTCCGTCCGACTCTTGTAGAGCCGCATGTCGTGCAGCACATGATCGAGTGCAATCATCTCCTGCGGGGGTTGCTTGCCCTGGCGCGGTGCCTGACTCTTCAGGGCCTGCAGCCAGGCGACCACTTTCTGGTCGAATTCCGGGTGGGAACCCATCGCGTAGTAGATGCGCTCCCGGTTCTCCATCAGGCCCGGCAGGATCTCGTCCAGGTCCGCGATGGGAAAGGCGTCATCGGCTGCAAAGCGCTCCTGTGCGCCTTCTGGTCCGGCGCGCCGCCCGTCCCAGGTCTCGCGCAGCGGATCACGCTCGCGAACGAACAGAATGTATTCGGCTGCAGCGCGACCCGGCACCAGCACCGCCACCGACTCGGGTTCGACGAAGCCGGTCAGGTAGTAGAAGTCGCTGTCCTGGCGGTAGGGATGCTCCACATCGCTGTTGCGGTGACTGACCCGCGCGGCAGGCAGGATGGCGATGGAGCCGCGCCCCATGATGCGGGCGAGTTGCCGCCGACGGCGGGCGAATTCGCGATTTCCCGCCCTGAGCCGGGCTGCGCGGGCTGCCACACCGGCCGACGGGTCGCGGACCGTATCTTTCAATGCAGTGTTTCCGGAGAACTGGTCACGCGCGGTTCGCGCAGGGTTTGCAGGTGGTCATACAGCAGCTGCACGCCGGCCCGCACGAACTCCACCAGCTCCGCATAGGCAGCTTCGTTCGATTCCGGGTCGTCGTCGGGATCCACATCGACATGCGTGATCTCGGTCATGTCGCGCAGTACTTCGGCTGCCTCGCCCGGCAGATTCGATGCCTCCGGCACCGCGAATCCCGTACCGAGCCCGTACAGGAAGCCCTGACACCATTCACCCAGCGCAGTGGCACGATCACCGATCGGCGCATCGTCGCCAGGAAGCAGTGGCGCAAACGCGAACTCGCCATCCCCAAGGGCATCTGAAGTGGATTCGAAGACCGCGCGCAGACTGTCGGCGGCGGAGCTGTCAGCACGCCCTTCCGGGAGGATTTCGGCGAGCCAGTCCGTCAGCGAGCACGACGAGGCGCATAGCGACCCTACCAGTGTGCCATGCGCCTCGGCAGCATCCGTCAGCGCACGGGACTGAACCAGCGCGCGCTGCAAATCGTTAAATGTCCGGCGCTCTGCGGCCATTGCACCGATGATTATGCCTGATGACGCCGGACGTTGACCCTTCGCACCCGGGAGGGGCAGTATTGCCTCCGCCATGGCCGACACGGACAGGAACTCCTCAATGGAAGCGGATCTGCAGCGACTTGAAGCTCGTGTGGGCGAACTGCTGGCGCTGGTACGCCAGCTCGGCGAGGAAAACCGTGCCCTGCGCCAGCGCCAGGACAGTCTCGCCGGCGAACGGGCTTCGCTGTTGCAGAAGAATGAGCAGGTGCGCACCAGCGTCGAGGCAATGATTGGTCGCCTGCGACTGCTGGAAACCGGGGTATGAGCGAGGCTGCCGACGGGCCCATCAGCATCCGGATCCTCGACAAGGAATACTTGATCGCCTGCCCACCGAACGAGCGGGCCGACCTGCAGCGGGCCGCCACGCTGCTCAACAGCCGGCTGCGGGAAACGCGCGAATCGGGCAAGACCATCGGCACCGAACGCCTGCTGATGATGGCTGCCCTCAACATGGCCAATGACCTGGCCAAACTTCAGGCACGCGAAGAACGCGTGACAGCCGAATTCGGTTCGCGAGTCAAGGCGATGCGGGAACGGGTGGAACGTGCGCTGGTGCAGGGCCAGCAACTGGAACTGTAGTACATTGGTGTCGCGCCACCTGCGGTGTTCGACACGTGGATCGGGTTACCTCGGACCCTAATTGAAACACCCAGGGGCAGGTGTCCGGCAGCATTGTGCAAGTCCGCGTTCGCGCGGGAAGCCTTACCTGCCGTTTGCCAGCCCCACCTTGTTGCTCCGGTTCGAGAGCAACGGTCCGCACCGGCACAGGCGGGTGGCGCCTCCTCTTTCATGACCGCCAGCGATCCCTCCGGCACCGACGATCGCCGGGTGCTGCGGCGCCAGTTGCGTGCCCGGCGCCGTGCCATCCAGGGTGCCGCGCGCACGCGCGCGGCGCGCCAACTCGCCCGGCAGGCAAATGCCGCGCGCCTGCTGCTTCCCGGCCGGCGCATCGGCCTCTATCTGGCCAATTCCGAGGAAATTGACACCGGACCGCTATTGGCACTCGCACTCGCCCGCGGCTGCAGCGTGGCGCTGCCACGCATCGTCAGCCTGCGGCACGATCGCATGCGGTTCTACGACTGGACCGGTGTCGTGAGGCGCGGACCTTTCCGCATCCGCGAACCACTTGGAGGCCGGCTGCGCGCTGCCCGTGAACTCGACGTGGTGTTCATGCCGCTGGTGGGATTCGACGCGCAGGGCAACCGCATCGGCATGGGAAGAGGCTTCTATGACCGGCACTTCGCGCAGCGCCTGCGACTGTCGCACTGCCGCCGGCCACTGCTGGTAGGGCTCGCTTACGATGCGCAGCAAGTCCCCGCACTGCCCCACGCCCCGCACGATGTGCCGCTGGACGCAATCGTGACGGAGTCCTCAATCCGGCGCTTTTGCCGAAGCAGTACCTGAATGCGCTACTGGCTGATGAAGAGTGAGCCATCGACCTTCGGCATCGATGATCTGGCCGACCTGCCCGGGCAGACCACGAGCTGGGACGGCGTGCGCAATTTCCAGGCGCGCAACATGCTGCGCGATGAGTTCAAGGCGGGTGACCTCGCCCTCTTCCATCACTCTTCCTGTCCCGAGCCCGGGATCGCGGGAATCGTCGAAGTCGTGGGCTCCGGTTACCCAGACCCTTCGGCATGGAATCGAAAGAGCCCGTACTACGACGCAAAAAGCCCTGAAAACAAGCCACTTTGGTACACAGTGGATGTAAAGCTCAAGCAGCGCTGCACCCCGGTGCTGCCGCTGACCAGGCTGCGCGAACATGAGTCCGGCAAACTCGCGGGGCTGTTGCTGCTACGTCGTGGCAACCGCCTGTCGATCACACCCGTTGAAGCTGCACACTGGAAGTTCATCGTCTCGCTGATGAACTGAACCGGGCGCGCCTGCGTACATCGCAAGCGATCAGGACGAACTCCAGACGCGAACTCATCGCGCTTGAGCGGTGACCTTCGGGTTGCTCCGCCGCAACGTGCGCTAACACGCTTGCTTGTATTTTGGCAACGCGTGTATATACTCGGTCCCCGGACTAACCTGTAACTGGAGAACTCTCATGGCGAAAGCCAAGAAGAAGGCCAAGAAAAAGGCCGCTAAGAAGAAGTAACTCTTCGGTGTTCGGCGAGTGTGGATGCGAGTCCCACTCGCCGAATCACCAGAAAAGCTACTTTCACACTGTGCCCGCGTAAGCGGGCACAGTCATTTCCGGACCCTGAAAAACCAGCATGAATCAGCAACAGGAACTCAAGCGCCAGGTCGGCGCAGCGGCACTCGAATACATCAATGACGGCATGATCCTCGGTGTCGGCACCGGGTCCACGGTCAATGCAATGCTTGATCAACTTGGGCCCTGGGTGGCACGGCTGCAAGGTGCGGTGTCCAGTTCGGAAGGATCGACGGCGCGCCTGAAGGCACTCGGGGTCCCGGTGCTCGACCTGAACGAGGTCGAGTCCCTGGGCGTGTATATCGATGGCGCCGATGAATCCAACCACGACCTGCAATTGATAAAGGGCGGGGGTGCGGCACTTACCCGCGAGAAGATCATTGCTGCGGCTGCGACCACATTCGTTTGCATAGCCGATGAATCAAAGCTGGTTGCACGACTCGGCCGGTTCCCCCTCCCGGTGGAAGTCATACCGATGGCGCGCAACTTCGTGGCGCGGGAACTTGCGCGCCTTGGCGGGCGTCCCGTCTTTCGCAGCGGCGTGGTGACCGACAATGGCAACCACATACTCGATGTGCACGATCTCGCCATCGAGAACCCCGTGGCTCTCGAGGCCGACATCAACCAGATCACCGGAGTGGTCACGGTCGGCCTCTTTGCCCGCCGGCCAGCCGATGTACTGCTGCTGGCCACCACATCGGGCGTGCGCCGCATCACGCGCCCTGGATAGAACCGCCCCACCGGAAGAGCCACCGGTTGCCCGCCCCGGCGGGGCCCTGATACTCTGGCCCCATGCGTCAACAGCAGCACTACATCGTTCCGGCCATCCTCGGCGGCGAGCTGCTGGTTGCGCGCCTGCACCTGCGCCGCCCGGCGCACTAGTCGACTGCCCCGCGCCTTTGGGCGCATGATTTCCCCTAACTGTTTGATATTCGTGCCCTTGGGCCCCATATGGGCACCTGCACGCCTCGGAGACGACCATGTTGAAGGACCCTTCGACCAAGTACCGCCCGTATACGCTGGAGCCACTGGCCGGACGCCGCTGGCCCAATGCCCGGATCACGCACGCCCCGCTGTGGTGCAGCGTGGACCTGCGCGACGGCAACCAGGCTCTGATCGAGCCCATGGATGCGGCGCGCAAGCACCGCTTCTTCCGGATGCTGGTGGATATCGGCCTGAAGCAGATCGAGGTGGGTTTCCCTTCCGCCTCGCAGACCGAATTCGATTTTGTGCGCGAGCTGATCGAGAAGAACCTGATACCGGAAGACGTCACCATTCAGGTACTGACCCCGGCACGGCCCGAACTGATCCGGCGCACCTTTGAGTCACTGAAGGGCGCCCGCAAGGCGGTATTGCACTATTACAACGCCACAGCGCCGGTGTTCCGCCGCGTGGTGTTCCGCCAGGACGAGGCCGCAACGATCCGACTTGCGGCGGATGCCGCCCGGCTGATTCGCGAGCTGGCTGAGGCTGCACCCGAGACCGACTGGACTTTCGAGTATTCGCCGGAGGCCTTCTCCAATACCGAAATGCCGTTCGTGTTGCAGGTGTGCGAGGCAGTGATGGATGTATTCGAGCCGACCCCGGAGCGGCCCGTGATCCTGAACCTGCCGGCCACGGTCGAGGTCGCCACACCGAACATCTACGCGGACCAGATCGAATGGTTCTGCGGCAATATGCGCCGCCGTGACAGCGCCATCATCAGCCTGCACCCGCATAACGATCGGGGCACTGCGGTGGCGGCTGCGGAACTGGGCGTCATGGCCGGAGCAGACCGCATCGAGGGCACGCTGTTCGGCAATGGCGAACGCACCGGCAACGTGGACCTGGTCACCCTCGGGCTGAATCTGTACACGCAGGGCATCTCGCCAGGGCTCGACTTCTCGAACATCAACGAGATAGCGCGCACGGTCGAGTACTGCAACCAGCTACCCATCCACCCGCGCCATCCTTATGTCGGCGATCTGGTGTTCACGGCCTTCTCGGGTTCGCACCAGGACGCCATCAAGAAGGGCTTTGCCGCGCGTTCGGAGAAGGACCTGTGGGAGATCCCGTATCTGCCGGTTGACCCGCGCGATCTGGGCCGCAGCTACGAATCGATCATTCGCGTGAACAGCCAGTCCGGCAAGGGCGGCGTCGCGTACCTGCTCGAGCAGGAATACGGACTCGTCATGCCGCGCCGCCTGCAAATCGAGTTCTCTCCAGTCGTGCAGGCGCTGACGGACTCCAGCGGCAAGGAAGTGACCGCTCAGCAGATCTGGCAACTGTTCGAGGACGAGTATCTGGCCCACGAAGGGCGCGAATACGCGTATCGCAGCCATCACCTCGTGACGGCGACCGACGGCAGCGACGGTGAGCTGTTGACGCTGAATATCCAGCGCGGTGGCAAGCCCATGCAGCTGACGGGTCGTGGCAACGGCCCCATCGATGCGCTGGTGCATGCGCTGGCACTGCCCTTCGACCTGCTTTCCTACGAGGAGAAGTCCATCGGGAAAGGCAGCGAAGCGCGGGCGGCAGCCTTCGTCGAGATCACGACGCCCTCACGGGTAACGCTGTTCGGCGTAGGCGTACACCCGAACATCATCACCGCTTCCATCCTGGCGGTGCTGTCAGCGGTGCGCCGTGCCGATGTACGTGGTCTGCTGCCAGCGCCAGGGCGGGCGGCCAGCGCCTGATCCGTTCCACAAGGCCCAAAGAAAAAGGCGCCGCATTTGCGGCGCCTTTTCTGTTTGCCAGTCTGGCTGGGGGACTAGGATTCGAACCTAGGTTGACGGAGTCAGAGTCCGTAGTCCTACCACTAGACGATCCCCCATCTGCGCCTAGCGCTTGGAGTACTGCGGTCCGCGGCGGGCCTTGCGGCGACCGACCTTCTTGCGTTCGACCTCGCGGGCATCGCGGGTGACGAAGCCGGCCTGGCGCAGCGGGCTGCGCAGGTTCTCGTCGTATTCGATCAACGCGCGGGTGATGCCGTGGCGAATCGCGCCCGCCTGGCCGGTAATGCCGCCACCATCCACCTGCACGGTGATGTCGAAGCGGCTTTCCACATCGGCAACCTGCAGCGGCTGGCGCACGATCATGCGACCGGTCTCGCGGCCAAAAAACTCATCGAGCGACCGGTTGTTGACCGTGATCTTGCCCGTTCCGGCCTTGAGGAAGACACGCGCCGTCGCGGTCTTGCGCCGTCCGGTGCCGTAGTTGCTGGTCGCTGCCATGTGCCTTGATTCCTGCCGGGTATCGTTAAGTATTCGTGGCCGTTGATTACAGTTCGAGTGTCTTGGGCTGCTGTGCCTGGTGCGGATGCTCGGTTCCCGCAAACACATGCAGCTTGCGGAACATCTTCCGGCCCAGCGTGTTCTTCGGCAGCATGCCCTTCACGGCAAACTCCAACGCACGCTCGGGGTGTTCGACCAGCAGCTTGCCCAGCGCGATCGACTTCAGGTTGCCCGTGTAGCCGGTGTGGTGGTGGTAGAACTTGTCGGTCAGCTTCGCACCCGTGACACGCACCTGGCCGGCGTTCAGCACGATCAGGTTGTCCCCCATGTCCACATGCGGGCTGTAATCGGCCTTGTGCTTGCCGCGCAGGCGGTGCGCGAGCTGAGTAGCCAGGCGACCCAGGGTCTTGCCCTTGGCGTCGATGACATACCAGTCCGCGCGCACTTCGGCGGGTTTGACGAATGCTGTGCTCATCGTGAGTTCCGCAAAAAACCGTGTTGGGACACCCCCTTGTAGAGGGGCGTCGAAAAAGGGCGCAGAGTGTAATCGAAGCGCTGAGCGCTTTGCAAAGCGCGGTAAACGGGCCGCGCAGGCGACCGAATGCACATATATAGTACTGGCATGGGCGCCGATCGGACCCTTGCGGATCAAGTACTTATCTCGGCAGATCGGGCCCTGAAGGCGTTGTTTGGCCGACCCCAGGCCTCCCGTCCCACGCCTGGCACCCCCCAGCCCGCCAATAGCGAATCCGGTCGGCAGCTCGCCGCAGGCCTGATGCGGGTCAACCACGCGGGTGAAATCGCCGCCCAGGGCCTGTACCACGGACAGGCCATGGTCGCCCGGGACCCGGCGATTCGCGTCCTGCTGGAACAGGCTGGGCGCGAGGAAGCCGATCATCTGGCCTGGTGTGAACAGCGTCTGCGGGAATTGCAGGATCGCCCCAGCCTGCTCGACCCCTTGTGGTATGCGGGGTCCTTTGCCATCGGCATGGCAGCGGGACTCGCTTCGGACAAGGTGAGCCTGGGCTTCGTGGCCGAGACCGAACGACAGGTCGAACAACATCTGGATTCACATCTGGACCAGCTGCCGGCCGAAGACACGCGCAGCCGCGCGATCCTCCAGCAGATGCGCAGCGATGAGCAGGCACATGGCGAACTCGCGCGACAGGCCGGTGGTGTTTCGCTGCCGGAACCAGCCCGCAAGGCCATGCAGCTGACCTCCAAGGTCATGACGCTGACGGCACGCTGGATCTAGTGCAAGGCTGGCAATCCTGCTGGCAGTTGCTTGGCCGCAGCGTTATGTAATACAAAGGAAGCGTGGATACGCCCGCGCATGGGTCACAGGGAACCCGGTCAACGAGAACAACGATGGAAGACAGCATCAAACCGCTCTCCGATATACCGGCAATCAATCGTTTCCTCACTTACTGCCGGATCCGCACCGTCTCCTCCAAGACAGTCATCATCCATGCCGGGGACCTTCCCGACGTCCTCTACTACATCATCAGCGGCTCGGTCGAAGTGATGATCGAGGACGAGGA
>CAYWDZ010000045.1:0-18014 GCA_964456255.1 uncultured Steroidobacteraceae bacterium
GGGGTGCAGCGCCTGTGCCGCGTGCTGATGGTGCTGATCGCAGCGGCCTTCCTGGGCGCATACCTGTGGTTCAGGCTGATTGCAAAGGAAGAGGGGCTCGCGCTGCTCACGTCCGGTGGCGTGGCGAGTCTTGCGCCACTCCTGGCGCTGGGCTGCGGTGCGCTCGTGGCCTTGTGGTGGTCGTGGCGAAGCAGGCCGCACCTAGGGCTGGCGGCGCAGTTTGCGCTGCTGTGGCTCATTGCGGGCTGGTGGGTGATGCCGCAGATGGACGGCCAGCGCTCGGCACGCGATTTCGTCGCGCGGCTCGAGCAGCAGGCGGCGCCGGATCAGCCACTGGGCCTGCTGGCCTATCACGAGAATTTCCTGTGGCAGCTCACCCGGCCCTCGGTGAATTTCGGTCACCGCCGATTTCGTGAGGGAATGCAGGAGGCGTATGACGCAGCAGCCTGGCTGGCTGCGGCGCCCAATCGCCAGTTGCTGGTCCCTGAGGACATGCTGAAGCCCTGTCTTGCAGATGCAGGATCGGTGCGGGATCTGGGCGAATCCAGTGGCGGTCGCTGGTACCTGGTCAAGGGCCTGCCGCTGCCTGAGTGCACGGCACGAGGGGATGCGGGCCGCGCACTCCGGTACGATCCGGCTGCTCGCCCATGAACAAGTGCCCGGCCGGTCCGGCTGTTTGCCGCGGAGATGCCTGAAGCCATGCGCCTGTCGATTGTCATTCCCTGCTTCAATGAAGCGGCCGTGCTGGAAGGCAGCGTGCAGAGTCTGCGGCAGGTGATGGACGCCCTGCGCAGCAAGGGCAAGGTTGATGCCGCCAGCAAGCTGTGGCTGATCGACGATGGCAGCACGGATGCGACCTGGGCCCTGATCCGGCAATTCGCGGCGACGTGGCCGGACGTGGTGGGTGTGAGGCTGTCGCGCAATTGCGGTCACCAGAACGCGCTGCTGGCGGGCCTCACTCAGGCTGATGGCGACGCCTTCATCACGCTCGACGCCGACCTGCAGGACGACATCGCGGCCATCGAAGCCATGGTGGATGCGCATGCGGCTGGCGCCCAGGTCGTGTTTGGTGTGAGGCGCGATCGCACGCAGGATTCGGTCTTCAAGCGCGGCTCGGCGCGTTGCTATTACCGCCTGCTGCGATGGCTGGGTGTGGATGTGGTACCCGACCATGCGGACTTCCGCCTGCTGGGGCGCACGGCGCGCGATGCGCTGCTGGCGCATCCGGAGGGCAACCTGTTCCTGCGTGGCCTGGTGCCGCGGCTGGGCTTCCGCAGCACGCAGGTCTTCTACGATCGCCGCGCACGTGGGCAGGGCCGCAGCAAGTATTCCCTCGCGCGCATGCTGGGTCTGGGCATCGATGGCATCACGTCGTTCAGTGCTGTACCGCTGCGCATGATCGCGGCGCTGGGAGCCCTGCTGTTCCTGGTTTCGATGGTGGTGTCGGTCTGGGTGCTCGCGGTGCGGCTGTTCACCGATCACTCGGTGCCCGGCTGGGCTTCCACGACGCTGCCGATCTACGCACTGGGGGGGATTCAGCTGCTGTCGCTCGGGCTGGTCGGGGAATATGTCGCCAAGATCTACATGGAAGTGAAAAGGCGTCCGCGCTTCCTGGTGGAAGAGACCACGATCGAACGCGATCCTCATTTAACTCAATAGGTTGTAGCTGTTTCTTCTCCGGATGTGACAGAATCCGGTTGTAACTGCCTTGGCTGTGAAGTGTGCCCCCAGTCGTGGTGCAGACCAGGGGAGTTTTGCAAGACTGGCAGCAAGTTAGGGGAAGTAGCGGGAAAATGCCTTCAACCCGACCGGTTTCGCCAGTCGATCCCTCCGTCACAGACGTGTTTGCCGACTCGTCGCGGGCGGCAAGCCATGGCGTCGTGCTGGGCCTGGACCTGGAAGCCACCAAGGCGGCGGTGGATCTGCAGAACCTCACGGCCGCTACCCAGGAAGCGACCATCGCTGCCGCGCTGGAGACCCTGCGCTGTTCGGCCGGCGCCGATGTCGCGGTCTTCGCGCAGCTGGATGAATCCGGCGAGCGATTTGACCGGCTCACCGTCACGCAAACGGCCAGGGGAAGCTGCCGGCTTGACGAACTGCGTGGCGCCGAGCTCGCCTCGTTTCCCTTTCTGGCATCGCGCTTCGAACATCTGAAGCTCACCGGCTACAGCGATACGGCTGCACCGGGCCGCGAGGATCCTGCCGAGGCCGGGCGTCTGGCCGGCATGGGCCTGTCCTCGGCGCTGTTCGTGTCACTGCACATGCACAAGCGGCCCGCTGGAGTGCTGGCCGTCGGCCGCACGCTTGCCCGCGGTCCCTGGGACGTCAACATCCAGCTGTTGCTGAAACTGGTCGGCACGAGCCTGGCATCGGGCCTGGAGCGGCTGGCAGTTTCCTCCCGGCTCGATGACCTGCTGGCGCGCTACTCGCTGATCGAGATCGCTTCCAGCGAGGGCATGTGGGATTTCAGCTTCGACAGCAACCAGCTGTTCGTCTCGGATCGCTGGAAGGCGATGATGGGCTACACGCACCTGGGCCCGGACGACATCGTCGACTGGCGCGGCATGGTGCACCCGGATGACCTGTCGCGCGTGCAGGAGGCCATGTTCAAGCATGTGTCGGGCAGCGCGCCCATCTTCGAGAGCGTGCACCGCATGCGCCACGCCAGTGGCGAATACCGCTGGGTGATCAGCCGCGCGAAGGGGCGCTTCGACGGGCAGGGCAGGCTGCAGCGCCTGATCGGCCTCGAGCTGGACATCACCGAGCGCAAGGTCTACGAGGAAGCGCTGTTCCGCGAAAAGGAAAGCGCGCAGATCATGCTGCAGGCCATCGGCGATGGCGTGATCACCACGGACGCCGATTCGGTGATCGATTACATCAATCCGGTGGCCGAGAACCTCACCGGCTGGCGCCTCGAGGACGCGATGGGGCGCAATGTGGACGAGGTGTTCCGCGCCTTCCACGAAGAGACCTGCGAACCGCTGGAGAACCCGCTGACGGGCAGTATCCGTCGCGTACGGCCGATGAAATCCGGCCGGCCGATGCTGATGATCCGTCGCGACGGCAACGAGCTGTACGTGGAGAGCACCGCGGCACCGATCCGCGATGGCGCGGGCAAGGTGGTGGGCGCCGTGCTGGTGTTCCATGACGTCAGCGAGAGCCGCGAGCTCAACCGCAAGCTTTCCTATCACGCGAGCCACGATGCGATCACCGGTCTGGTCAATCGCCGCGAGTTCGAGAGCCGCATCGAGCGCGCACTGAAGAGCGCGCGGGCCCTGGAAGGCTCGTACGCGCTGTGCCATATCGATCTGGACCAGTTCAAGATGATCAACGATTCCTGCGGACATGCCGCGGGCGACCAGTTGCTGGGGCAGATCGGCGCGCTGCTGAAGTCCAAGATCCGCTGGCGCGACACCCTGTCGCGCCTGGGTGGCGACGAATACGGCGTGCTGCTGGAGTCCATCACGCTCGAGGATGCGCTGCGCACCGCCGAGGTCATGCGCGAAGCGGTCAAGAACTTCCGCTTCGAGTGGGAGGACCGGGTATTCAAGATTTCCGTCAGCGTGGGCGTGGTGCCGATCACCGCGGACAACGAGGATGTGGCTTCGATTCTTTCGGCCGCGGAAGGCGCCTGCGCCGCAGCGAAGGAGCAGGGCCGCAACCGCGTGCACAGCTTTGCCGAGAACGACATCGAACTGATGCGGCGGCGCCGCGAGACGCAATGGGCCGCGCGCATCAGCGCCGCGCTCGACGACGGCCGCTTCGAACTCTATCGCATGCCCATCATGGCGCTGAAGCACCCGGAAGAAGGCGAGCACTACGAAATCCTGGTCCGCATGCGCGACGAGCAGGGCAAGATCGTGGCGCCCGATCATTTCATCGCCGCTGCCGAGCGCTACAACATCATGCCGGCGATCGATCGCTGGGTGATCGAGAACACGTTCCGCTGGCTGGTATCCGAGGCCGACGAGCGCGAGCGCCTGTTCATGTGCGCGATCAACCTGTCGGGCCAGAGCCTGGGCGACGACAAGTTCCTGCCCTTCATCATCGAGCAGTTCCAGAAGAGCGGGCTCGATGCCTCCAAGATCTGCTTCGAGATCACCGAGACTTCGGCCGTGGCCAGCTTCTCGCAGGCCAATCGCTTCATTCGTTCGCTCAAGGAGCTGGGCTGCAAGTTCTCGCTGGATGATTTCGGCACCGGCATGTCCTCGTTCAACTACCTCAAGCAGTTCCCCGTCGATTACCTGAAGATCGACGGCAGCTTCGTGCGCGGCATCCTGAACGATCCCATCGATCGCGAAATGGTGCGCTCGATCAACGAGATTGGTCGCCTGACCGGCAAGCTCGTGATCGCCGAGTTCGCCGAGAACCCCGAGATCATCGAAACGCTGCGGCAGCTGGGTGTGGACTACGCCCAGGGCTACGGCATCGCCCAGCCGAGCCGGGTGTCGAAGAATCCGCCGCCGGGAAGCTGATTCCCGTCCACCTGCCTATACTGCCGGCGTCGGGTGGCTGGGGCCGCATGGAAGCCTTTCGGGGGTGTCGCATGGGCATGAAGCAGGTTGCGGTGGTGCTGGGATTCTGGGCGGCGCTGGGTCCCGCCATTTGCGCGGCGCAGGAACGACCGGTACTGGCGCAGGAGTACAAACCGGAAGGGGCGCGGCCCGGATTCTGGTGGACGCGCCGCGTGGAGGAGTACACCCTGCAATTCTTCGGGACGATGGTCGCCCCGCGCGTCAATCGTGTGGCGCTCCCTCAGCCGGCGCCGGCGCCGGTTGCAGCTGCCGATGCCCTCGCCACCCTGGACCGGTCATCCTTCTTCATCGGCAACACCATTGCCAACCTGCGCGGGCTCGATCCAACCTTCGGGTGCCGGACGCTGACGCTGATCGACGGGCGGCGCGTGGTGAATACCGGCAGTGCCACTTCTCCCGGGGGCGGGGCGTCACCGCCGCAACCCGTACCCCAGATGCCGGCATCGAAGCCCATGGGGAACGTCGCCTGGCAGGTGTGGTTGTTGAAGGGTGACGGCACCGTCATCCTGCCGCAACGCAGGTCGCCGGCCGACGCGAAGTACTGTGACACCGGCCTCGTGTACGGGTTTGAATTGTCGGTGGCCCGGGACGCGGTGGCCGTGGCCTTCAGCGACGGCGACAACTACTTCGTCCAGCAGCTGCAGCCGTTCGCGGATCAGCAGGACTAGCCGGGCGACTCCGCAGCGGCGAAGAAATCCACCGAACCCACTTCGGCCACTGCGGGGTTGTTGAACTTCATCACGTCCTGATGCGCAGGATGCTGTTGATAGCGGCGCAGGGTCTCGACCGACTCGAAGCGCATGATCAGGATCAGGTCCCAGCTGCGCCCGTCGCGCAGGATGTCGCGGCCGGTTTCCAGGTGCAGGATGCCGGGCACGATGGCACGCAGCGCGTGCATGCGCCGGCTGAATTCCTCCAGGTGTGACTCAGGAGTTCCCCTGGCGTAGCGAATGAAGACGTAGTGCTGGAGCATGTTCTGGTCTCACTGGCAAAGTTCCGGCAACCCGTGCGCCGGCCGGAATGATGGAAGGTGCGGCATTGAGCTTCTCGGCGGCGAAGCCCGCGGCCACCTTGTAGCGGTGCATGAACTCGTCGCGCTCGGCCGGGGGAATCACTGCGTCGATGTCATCGAACACGCCCCCGCAGCGTTCGTCCAGCAGGTTCAAGAGTCCGAATGGCCCCGCGCCGCGATTGCGCAGGATCAGCGGCGAGATCTCCGGGCACAGCTGTTCGTCGTAGGCCCGCGCGGCCCGCGTGCCGACACCATGTTCCAGCAGTGCGGCACCCAGTACCCGCGCATCGATGATGGCCTGGCTTGCACCATTGGAGCCCGTGGGATACATCACGTGCGCGGCGTCGCCCAGCAGCACCGTGTTGCCATCGCGCCAGGTCGGCACCGGTTCACGGTCGATCATCGGGTATTCGTAGACATCCGTCGCACCGCGCAGCATCGCGGGAATATCGATCCAGTCGTAGTTCCATTGCTGGAAGTGATGCATGAATTCCTCATGCCGGACCCTGCGGTTCCAGTCGCCCTCGGGCCACCCGCCCGTGTTGTCCATGGTGATCTCGGCAATCCAGTTGATGTCCGCGAGCCCGGTGTCCGGGTCGGGCTGCGAGATCGGGTAGAACACCACGCGCTGGCGGTGCGTGCCGAGGCCCACGAATGAAGCGCCCGTGCGAATGGGCTGGCCGGGCGTGACGCCGCGCCACATCACTGCGCCGCCCCACTGGATCGGCGGCTGGGTGGGATGCATCTGCTGGCGTACGGCCGAGTGCAGTCCGTCGGCGGCGATCAGCAGGGAGCCCGCGATTTCGAACCGCTGGCCGTCGCGCGCTTCCAGCAGTGCGGTGACACCGCGGCCCGCGGGGTCGTTGCGATACCCCACCACCTTGACGCCGGTGCGAATGGCATCCGCACCGAGACGATCCAGGGCAGCCTGGTACAGCAGCATCTGCAGCTTGCCCCGATGCACCGAGTATTGAGGCCACTTGTAGCCGGCAAGCAGACCGCGAGGCTCGGTGTACACGTCGTTGCCGTTCAGGCCGACGAGTGCCCATTCCTGGGTCCGCACGCCGATGGTGTCCAGGGCGTCGACGCCGAAACCAAGCTCGTACAGCTCGCGAACCGCATTGGGTTGCAGGTTGATGCCCACGCCCAGAGGCTTCAGCTCGGGCACGGATTCGAACACGAGGCAGGGCACGCCGATCTGCTGCAGCGTGAGGGCGGTGGCAAGACCGCCGATGCCGGCGCCTGCAATGAGAACTGGAGATGGTTTCATGGGGCGCGCATTGTGCTTGAAATGGGGCTCGCGGGCATAATCGGCGCAATATCCCGCTGGCACGCGACGCCGGGATCCAGATGAAGGGGGCGGGATGCGGGTAGCGACTTCGCCGAAGAATGGCCGGATCTGCACGGCGCTCCTGCTGCTGGCACCGTGGGCCGGGTTGCAGAGCGCCGCCGGCGCAGGGGCATCCGCACGGGATTTTCCCGATATCACCTATGCCAGGGTCGACGGTCACGCACTGGCGCTGGATCTGCACCTGCCCGCCGGCGTCGAGCATCCGCCGCTGGTGGTGTACACGCACGGCGGCGCATGGCGCGCCGGCAGCAAGACCGAGTACCCGGACTTTCTGGTGGAGCGCGGCTATGCCGTGGCCAGTCTGGATTTCCGCTCCAGCAATGAAGCCCGCTTTCCGGCCAATGTGCACGACATCAAGGCGGCGATCCGCTTCCTGCGTGCGCATGCGAAGGACTACGGCTACGAGGCCGGCAGGATCGCCATCGCCGGCTCCTCCTCGGGCGGGCATCTGGCTGCGCTGGTCGGCACGACCAGCGGCAAGCCAGAACTCGAAGGCACGGTGGGTGAATACCTGCGCGAATCATCGGCGGTGCAGGCCATCGTGAGCTGGTTCGGTGCGTCGAACCTGCAGACGATTCTGTCGCAGTCCACGCCCTATGGGCTCACGGTGCGCGAGCCGGCGTTGAAGCTGTTGCTGGGCGACCTCCCCGACAGGCAGCCAGTGCTGGCGAAGCTGGCGAGCCCGGTGAATCACCTGGATGCGGCAGATCCCCCCGCCATCCTGTTGCACGGTGACCAGGATCCGCAGATGCCACTTGCGCAGACGCTGGAACTGCAAGTCGCATACCGCAAGGCGGGGCTGCCGGTCGAGACCTTCGTCGTCAAAGGCGCCGTGCATGGCGGGGAGGTTTTCTACAGCGGAGAGCCAGCGAAACGCGTGATCGCCTTCCTGAAGCGGACCATCGGACCGTGAGCGGCTAGACTTGGGCGCGACGGAGGGACACACGAGAATGCGTATCCGGGCCATCGGCAAGATCATCTCCAGCACTCTCGCGCTGCTGGCAGCCATGAACTGCGCGCTGGCGCAAAACGCCCTGCCGCGCACCCCCGCTGGCAAGCCGGATCTGAATGGCATCTGGCAGGTCCTGAACGAAGCCAACTGGAACCTCGAGGCCCATAACGCCAGCCAGGGCGCCGTGGATACGCTGGGCGCCATCGGTGCGGTGGCGCCGGGTTTCGGTGTAGTCGATGGTGGGAAGATCCCGTACCTGCCTGGCGCGCTGGAGCAGCGCAACCAGAACTTCGCCAACCGCCGCACCGAGGATCCGGAAGCCAAGTGCTTCATGGCCGGGGTGCCGCGCTCCACCTACATTCCGCATCCCTTCCAGATCCTGCAATCCGACACCGACCTGATGTTCGTGTACCAGTACGCGGGCGCGGTGCGCACCATTGCCATGAAGGATCGGGGCGAGGCGCCCGTGGATAGCTGGATGGGCTGGTCCAACGGGCGCTGGGACGGCAATACGCTGGTCATCGAGGTAACCGGGCTCACGGCCAACTGGCTGGATCGCAGCGGCAACTACGCCAGCGAAGCCCGCAAGGTGACCGAACGCTACACGCTCACCGACAAGGACCACATGCTCTACGAGGCCACCATCGAGGATCCCGAGGTGTTCTCGCGTCCGTGGACCATCCGCATGCCGCTGTACCGGCGCATGGAACCCAATGCCCGACTCATGGATTTCCGCTGCGTGGAGTTTGCCGAGGAGCTGATGTACGGCGAGTTGCGCAAGCCCGGAACCGGCGGTGCCGGCAAGGCAGAATGAGCATGAAGAACACCTGCGCCCGCGTCGGTCTGGTCGCGCCGCTGCTGCTGGCAATGGCCGCTGGCTCATCCGGCGCCGCCGACAAGTACCAGGTGCCGCGCACCTCATGGGGCGACCCGCTCATCCAGGGGCTGTACAACAACAACACGGATGTGCCGTTCGAGCGCGCGCAGAATCTCGGCAACAAGGCCTTCTATACCGAAGCGGAATACCAGGCGCGCAGGAACGCGCCGCGTCAGGCGCAGCAGGACACGCAGCAGGGCACCGCTGCCGACGTGCACTACGACACCGGTGAATTCGGCCTGAACGTGGACCAGGCCGAGATGGTGAAGAGCCTGCGTACTTCCATCATCACGTCACCGGCGAACGGGCGTCTGCCGGCACTGAAGAAGGAAGCGCAGCAGCGCAGTGATGCGGCGCGCGCCGCGACACGGGCGCATGAATACGACAGCGCCCAGGACCGTCCGCTGGCCGAGCGCTGCATCCTCTGGCCGCATGAAGGCCCGCCGCTGCGGCCGGTCGGTTACAACACCCAGGTGCAGATCATGCAGGCACCTGGCTATGTGGTGTTCACCACCGAGATGATCCATGACGCACGTGTGATACCCATTGCCCGCAGGCAACCCGACTTCAGCGGCCTTTCGCGCTGGCAGGGCAATTCATGGGGCCACTGGCAGGGAGATACCCTGGTCATCGAGACCACCGGGGTTGCGGATCTGGTGGCGCCCAGGGGGGCGAATGTGGGGATGGGTCCGGATGGCAAGATCATCGAGAAGATCACGCGCACCGGCGCCAAGACCATCCTGTACGAGTTCACGGTGTCTGATCCCAGCCTCTGGGACGTGAGCTGGGGCGGGGAATTCCCGATGGAACTGGTCGAAGGCCCGATGTTCGAATACGCCTGCCACGAGGGCAATTACGGCATCGCCAATACGCTGCGTGGCGCGCGCGAAGAAGAGAAGGCAGGGGCCGGCGCGGCCAAGTGAACAGGACACACGCCATGTCGAGAAACACCAGAAGATTGCTGCCCGTCATTGCCGCCTGCATGGGCCTGGCCGTGGCCATTCCCGGCGCGCTGGCGCATCACAGTTTTGCCTCGGAATTCGACGTGAAGCGTCCGGTGGAGTTCACGGGCAAGGTCGTCAAGGTGGAGCTGATCAACCCCCATTCGTGGATCCACGTGGAAGTGACCGGCAAGGATGGGGCCAAGGAAGTCTGGATGGTCGAGGGCGGCAGCCCGAACGCACTGTTCCGCCGCGGCATCACCAAGAAGAGCATTCCGATCGGTTCGGAAATCGCGGTGACCGGTTACCAGGCGCGCGATGGCGGCAAGCGTGCGGTCGGCCGCACGATCAAGTTCGCGAACGGGGATTCGCTGTTCTTCGAGACCACGCCGGTTTCCGGCGATTCCGCGAGCGAATCGCAATAGGCCCGACTCGCCAACCCGCCCTCAGAGGCGAGGTTTGGAGGGAGCTGGCGGCGGAGCCGAAGAACCGCGGCGCTTCTCGCGGCGATCGCGGCGCTCCGCATCCGCGCGGGCCCTGTCTTCGGCCTTCAGCCTCACGTACTGCCCCTGAATTTCGCTCATTTCCTGGTACAGATCCGACAGCGCATTGGCCTTGTCCAGCAGGCGCTGATCGCGGTAGATGGCGCGCATGATCGAGCGCATGTATTCCTGGCGGCGTTGGGCGGTGCGCTCGGGGCTGGATCCAATGTAACCGGGCGACGAGGGCGCAAAGATTCCACCGTACCGGAAGCTCGAAGCCTGCTCGCAGCTGGCCTGAAAGTAGTAATCGTTGGAGTACAGATCCTGGCCGACGGTCTGCGCGTAAACAGTGTTGTTGCAGCCGGAAGACCCGCTCAGTGAACTCAGCACGTAGGTGTAGCCAGTCGAGCCGTCGCTGAAGGCGTCGTCGTAAACACGGTACATCGGCGTGCAGGTCCGGCTCATGGCCAGGCTGTCGCGATCCAGCCGCACGTAGTCGCAGCGGACGTCGTAGTCGTGATTCCTGTTGAGCTGGTTGTAGAGCCGGAAGAACTCGTCTTCGGCGTCGACGATCATGTCTGAAAGGCTCTTGCCCCGCACCCAGATCTCATCGAGTTCCTGAACCTCTTCGATCGGTGCCTGTGCTGTCGAATCTGGCAGTGCCCCGCCGGAACCGGCGGCATGAGCGGCGGATGCCCCCGCGAAGGCAAGCATCGCTGCCAGGATCACGCGGGGCCTGCGGGCCACGATTTGTTTGGAGTTGCTCATCCTTGAACCCTCAGTGATGGAAAGTGACTGCGTTCAGATGCGCGGACCCTTGTTTGGCGGCGCGGGTCCCAGCCGCAGGCCGCGCTGCTCACGGCGCAGCCTGCGTTCTTCCTGCTTGCGCGCATCGTCCTCGGCCTTGATCTTCTGGTAGTGCTCCTGCACTGCCTTCATATCCTGGTACAGCGCGGCCAGCGTAGTGGCCCGGTCGAGCAAGGCCTGATCGCGGTAGATGGCCCGCATGACGTTGCGCACGTACACCTGGCGTTTGCTTTCGTCGCCGGGTCGCGCAGGCCAGCGAACAATCGTCGGCGTCTGCAAAGGCACCGCATATGAACTGAATGAACTGAAAGCCGGTGTGCAGGACATTCCGGAATAGTAGGAGCTACCGTCGGTGTCCGCGTAATATCCACCAGAACACATCGACGTGCCGGCCTGGGGTATCGGGCCCAGGTTGCCCGCGCTGAGGTATCCGATGAAGTACGGCACGCAGGTGCGCCTCAAGGCAAGGCTGTTGCGGTCCAGGTGCAAGTAGTCGCAGACAACGTCGAAATCGTTCTTCTTGTTGACCTTGTTGTAGCGGCGCACGAACGCGTCTTCCGCGTCTTCGATCATGTCCGACAGGCTCTTGCCGCGGATCCAGATTTCGTCCAGTTCCTGCAGCTCCTCGACGGGCGCTTGCGCGGATGTCGCGGTGGGCGTGGCCTTGGTGGCGCTCGCGGCCTGCGTGGTGGAAGCCGCCGCAAGGAGCAGCATTGCGGCCAGAGCTGCAGGAAGCCTGCGGGTCATGAATGGGTCGGAGTTGCTCATCCTTGAACCCTCCCGATCAGAAAGTTGCCTGGGGCAGCAGTATGCGCCCGTGTTCTGTGACCCGCCAGCAGCACATCACAGATTCGGCTAGCGCACGAAAGGCGCCACATGTGCAGGAAATCAGCCCGGCTGAAAGCGCAGCGACAGGTCGGTGGCGCGCACATGCTTGGTCAATGCGCCTATCGAAATGTAGTCAACGCCTGCCAGGGCCAGTTCACGCACATTGTCGAGCGTGACCCCGCCCGAGACTTCAAGCCGGGTGGCGCTGCCAGCAGCATTGCGCTCTGCCACAGCGGTACGCATGTCATCCAGCGAGAACTCGTCCAGCATGATCACGTCAGGCCGCGCGGCGAGCGCGGCACGGAATTCAGCGAGCGACTCGACCTCCACCTCGACGGGCACGTTCGGGCTGCTGGCACGGGCGGCTGCAATGGCTGCGGCGATGCCGCCAGCTGCAATCACGTGGTTCTCCTTGATGAGCACCATGTCGTAAAGGCCCAGGCGGTGATTGTGGCCGCCGCCGCACCGCACGGCGTACTTCTGCGCCAGCCGCAGACCGGGCAGCGTCTTGCGCGTGTCGAGAACCCTGCAAGAGGTGCCAGCCACAGCCGCGACAAATTGCCGCGTGATGGTCGCGGTGCCCGACAGCGTCTGCACGAAGTTCAGCGCACAGCGCTCACCCGTGAGGATGGCGCGCGCCGGTCCCTGGATCTCGCAGATCACCGCACCGGCGGGGAACACCACGCCATCGTGGCCCTGCCAGTCGATGTGAATCCGCTCGTCCAGTTGCCTGAAGGTCTCGGCCAGCCAGGCCCGGCCGCACAGCACGGTTTCTTCGCGCGTGATCAGGGTTGCACGGGCACCGGTTTCCGGTGGCACCAGGACGGCCGTGACATCCCCCGAGCCGACGTCTTCGGCCAGTGCCTGCGAGACCTGGACGGCAATGTCGGGCGGCAGCGCGCCGCCCGGGGCGTTCATCGTCAGAACGCCAGTCCGTGGGACTGGCCGGCCATGCAGGCGAGCATGGGGATGGACAGCACGAAGTTCGTGCGCGAGGCCAGCATGGCGACCTTGCGGGCCTGCGCCTTTTCCTCATCCGTGGCGGTCACAATGCCCAGCACCTTCTTCTGGTTCGGCCAGATCAGTACCCACACGTTGAACAGCATGATGGTGCCAAGCCAGGCGCCGATGCCGATGGTCGTCAGGCCTGCCTGAAACGTGAAGGCATTGACGAAGTTGCCGCCCAGGATCCAGGCGCCGGTGACCCACGTGGCCAGCGCCGCCCAGCGAAACCACAGCAGTGCGCGTGGGGCGATGTACTTGTTGATGCCGGCCCCGCCCGGGCCACCCTTGTCGGCTGCCGCTGCGGCAAGCCCCGGCATCTGCACGGCGTTGAAGTAATACAGCAGGCCGATCCACATCACGCCGGCCAGGATATGCAGCCAGCGCGCGAGGCTCAGGTGCAGGAAGACACTTGGCTGGACGCCAATGAACAGCACGATGGCGAGGATGAGGCCCGTGATGATGGCGCCCTTGACGGAATTCAGCGGATTCATTGTGGTTCTCCCCGGATGTGAGCGGTTTGAAGAATAGGCCTGCAACCTCCATAATTCAATTCATGGCGCGCGCCCTCATTGTTGTCTTGTCGCTGGCCTGTGGAACCCTGGCCGGTTGCGCCACGGGGATTGTCGGCAATTCCGGCGCGGACAACGACCGTACCTCCTCGCAAATGGCGGCCGATACGGCCATCTCGGCGGACGTGAAGGCGAGGTTGCTGGCTGACGCCAGTCTGAAGCCGTTCTCGATCAGCGTCCTGACCTACCAGGGGCAGGTGACCCTGGCCGGGAACGTGAACACTGCCCAGCAGCGCGATCTGGCAGGTCAGCTGGCGCGCGGCGTGAAAGGCGTGAAAAGCGTGCGCAACGATCTGACGGTCAAGTGACCTGGGGAAGTACCGATGGAAGTCACCGAACGCATCAAGCAACACCTCGCCGCTGAGCCGGTGGTCCTGTTCATGAAGGGCACACCGGATTTTCCGCAGTGCGGCTTTTCGGCGCAGGCCGTCGCTGCCCTGAAGCAGCTGGGTGCGCATTTCCATGCCGTGAACATCTTCGAGGATCTCGAGCTGCGCGATGAGCTCAAGCGCTTCTCCAACTGGCCCACCTATCCGCAGCTCTACGTGAAGGGTGAGTTGATCGGTGGCGCGGATATCGCCATCCAGATGTTCAAGAGCGGTGAGCTCAAACAGCTCATCGACGAAGCCACCAGCACGACCGCGGCCTGACCCGCGAACCAGCAGCAGAGCCTAGTCCTCGGCGAGATCCAGCGGCGCGGGCGCGCCGTCCTTCCAGCCCAGCGCGCGTGCCTTTTCCTCGGCGCGCAGGAAGCTTTCGTGCAGGTCGTTGCAGAGCTGGCAGAACAGGTCCGCGGTCCGTTCGGCATCGTAGATCGCGGAGTGCGCCTCGCGCGCGTCGAAATCGATGCCCGCCAGCTGAGCGGCGCGCGCCAGCACGGTCTGCCCCAGCGCGGCGCCTGCCAGCGTCGCGGTATCCAGGCACGAGAACGGGTGGAACGGATTGCGCTTGATGCCGGTCCGCTCCACTGCAGCATTCAGAAACCCGAGATCGAAAGCCGCGTTGTGACCGACCAGGATCGCGCGGCGGCAGCCGTGCGAGCGGATGGCGGTGCGGATTTCGCGGAATATGCGCTGCAGGGCGTCGGCCTCGTCGAGTGCCGGACGCAGCGGGTGCCAGGGATCGATGCCATTGACCTCCAGTGAGGCCGGGTCGAGCCGCGCGCCCTCGAAGGGCTTCACATGATAGGAGTGCGTGGCGCCGCGGCGCAGGCGTCCGGTCGCATCGATGTCGATGACGACCGCGGCGATTTCCAGCAGCGCGTCCGTCCTGGCGAAGAAGCCGCCAGTTTCCACATCGATGACCACCGGCAGGAAGCCACGGAATCGTTTCGAGGCAAGTTCGGTCGCCGCCATCAATTCACCAATCGCCAGCCGAGCGTGCCGCCCGCGCGCAGTGGCACGATGGTCTCGTCGGCGAAAGGGTAGGAATCCGGTACCTGCCAGGCGCTCCGCAGCAACGTCACAGTGCCCTCGTTCGGGGGCAGTCCGTAGAAACGCGGACCATTCAGGCTGGCAAAGGCTTCGAGGTGCGCCAGCGCGCCGACGGCCTCGAAGGCTTCTGCGTAAAGCTCCAGCGCCGCATGGGCCGAATAGATGCCCGCGCAGCCGCATGGGGCTTCCTTGGTCGAGCGCGCATGGGGTGCGCTGTCGGTGCCCAGGAAGAAACGCGGGTCGCCGGCCGCCACGGCATCGAGCAGCGCCCGCCGGTCGCCTTCGCGCTTCAGCACCGGCAGGCAGTAGTGGTGCGGCCGGATGCCACCCTGGAAAAGTGCATTGCGGTTCATGAGCAGGTGCTGCGGCGTGATGGTGGCTGCGATGTTGTCGGGTCGGCTGCGCACGAATTCCACCGCGGCCTTCGTGGTGACGTGCTCGAACACGATGCGCAGCCGTGGCAGGCGAGCGGCCAGTGGCGCCAGCACGGCATCGATGAAGCGCTGCTCGCGATCGAACACGTCGACGTCTGGCGTGGTGACCTCTCCGTGCACCTGCAGCGGCATGCCCGCTTCACTCATGGCTTCGAGCACGGCCTGGATTCTTGCAATGTCGGTCACTCCCGCATCGGAATTCGTGGTGGCGCCTGCCGGATACAGCTTGCAGCCGTGTACGAAACCGCTGGCCCTGGCGGTGAGAATCTCGCGTGGGTCGGTGCGATCGGTGAGGTAAAGGGTCATCAACGGTTCAAAACTGCTGCCAGCGGGCCGGGCGGCGAGAATGCGCTGGCGGTAGCTGTGCGCCATGGCCGTGGTCGTCACCGGAGGCTTCAGGTTCGGCATCACGATGGCGCGCGCGAACTGTGCGGCAGTGTGGGGCAGCACGCAGGCAAGTGCGGCGCCGTCGCGCAGGTGCAGATGCCAGTCGTCGGGTTGGCGGAGTGTGATGCGATCAGTCATGCAGACTTGCGGTCGAGCAGGAAGGTCAATGCCAGCCGCGCACCGAAACCGGTGATCTCGGTGGGTACATGGGCAAGCCCGCCGCGGCGGGTGGCCGAGGACAGGTCAATGTGCGCCCAGGCAACATCCTCCGGCACGAAGCGCTTGAGAAAGCGTGCCGCCAGGATGTGGTCGCCCTTGCCTTCGACGGCACATTGCGCGATGTCGGCAGTGGGGCTGTCGAGGTCGGTGTCGTAGTCCTCCGGCAGCGGGAAATGCCACAGGCGCTCGCCGCTGGCCTCGGCCGCGGCGAGCCATCCGGCTGCCAGCTTGTCATCCGTGGCAAACAGGCCGCTCATGCGCTCGGTCAGCGCGTAAACGCAGGCGCCGGTCAGCGTGGCGAAGTCCACCATGGCACGCGGCCGGCGGCGCGCGGCCAGCGTCAGCGTATCGGCCAGGGCCATGCGCCCCTCCGCGTCGCTGTGAATCACCTGGATGCTCACACCATTCATGGCACGGATGACTTCCTGTGGACGGTACGCCCTGGGGCCGATGGAATTCTCGGTGATGGCCAGCCACGCATCGATGGCCAGCGGCACACGCAGCCGTGCGGCGGCGACCAGCGCGGCCAGCGCCACGGCGCTGCCCGCCATGTCGGTGTGCATGTCGAGCATCGACTTGTGGGGCTTCAGATTGGTGCCGCCGGTGTCGAACAGCACGCCCTTGCCCACCAGTGCGATGTCCGGGCGCGCCGCGCGCCGGCGTGGCGTGTAGCGCAATTCGGCAATGCCGGCATCGCGGCGCCCGTTGCCACGGCTCACCGCCAGAAACGCGTTGGCGCCGAGCTTCGCGAGCTGCGACTCGCCATGCCAGCGAAGTCTGAGGCCATGACGGCGCGCCAGCGTGGCCAGAACGCGCCGGTAGCCGCCCGCGTCGAGCAGATTGGGCGGCAGCGCCGTGAGATGCCTGACCAGGTTGTTGGCATCGGCGACCACTTCTGCGCGATGCGTGTTCATCGGCGCCGCGCCCAGCACATCCACGCGGGTCAGTACCTTGCGCTCCCGGTCTTGCTTCCTGGCGGATGGCAGCGCGAAGGCGCGCGCGGCAAGCGCCGCGTACAGCGCTTCCTGCCACGTGGCGCGGGCCCTGGCTGCGGGCAGCGCAATCACCGCGATGCGTACCGCATCGGGACGATCGGTCAGTGCACGCTGGGCCAGCAAGCCAGCAACGCGCAGCAGTTCGAATTGCGATGCATCGGAGCGGCAGTAGCCGAGCACGGCAAGCGTCTGGCGCTGGTTGTCGAAGGATGCGCTGCGCAGTGCGCCGTGCGCGGGCTTGCCACGGCGGTGCAGTAGCTGCCACAGGCCGGCATCGGGGAGCTTGCCGCCCGGCTTGCCATCCGTTGGCAGCAGCAACAGCACGGCGTCGTAAATGTCCAGCCTGGACTGCTGCGACAGTTCCGTGAGCAGGCGAATGCTTGGTGCTTTCGTTAGGGGCAACAAAGAGGGCATGGACGAAGGCGGTTTGCTTGACCGAACAGGACCAAAAGCCGGATCATCGCGCGGCTCAAAAGTTGCGCGGCGAGGCATCCTAGCACAGCGCCACTATTGACTTTTTTCCCGTTTTGGGAGCGCCGCAAAGGCTTCAACTCATGACTGACGTCCAGCAAACCCAGGACCAGGATCCCGAAGAGACGCGCGAGTGGCTTGAGGCCATCGACTCGGTGATTCGTGCCGGCGGTGCCGAGCGCGCGCACTTCCTGCTTGACCGGCTGATCGACCAGACACGCCGCTCCGGCGCGTATCTGCCGTTCAGGCCCAACACTGCCTACGTCAACACCATTCCTCCGGGGCAGGAGCCGGCCTATCCCGGCGACCGTGCGCTGGAGAAGCGGCTCGAGGCCTACATGCGCTGGAATGCGGTGGCCATGGTGCAGCAGGCCAACAAGGAATCCTCCGAATACGGCGGGCACCTGGCGAGCTACGCATCCTCCTCCACGCTGTACGAGGTGGGCTTCAATCATTTCTGGCGCGCGGCTTCCGCTGCACATCCTGGTGACCTGGTGTTCATCCAGGGCCACAGCTCACCGGGCGTGTATGCGCGCGCCTACCTGGAAGGGCGCCTGACCGAAAGCAACCTGAAGAAATTCCGCCACGAAGTTGGCGGTGGCGGGCTCTCGTCCTATCCGCATCCGTGGCTGATGCCGGACTTCTGGCAGTTTCCGACCGTGTCGATGGGCCTGGGGCCGCTGATGGCGATCTACCAGGCGCGCTTCATCCGCTAC
>CAYWDZ010000046.1:0-17845 GCA_964456255.1 uncultured Steroidobacteraceae bacterium
CCAGCGACAAGTACGACAAGGACTTCATTGACGCGAAGGAACAGATTGCGGCGGTCACGTTGCGCTACAACTTCGGCAGCTGACAAGTTCCGACCCGACATTCGGGTACACACAGGCCGGCGCACCGCAAGGTTCGCCGGCCTTTCTCTTTGTCCGCTACGATGGCCTCCATGGACGATTCGAAGCCACGGGCACCCGAGGCCAACCTGCCCGCGCGCCGCGTGGATGCGGCAGGTCGCGCGCATGTCGACCTGCGCGCGATGTTCGCGCTGGCATTGCCGCTGGTCGCGAACAGCGCGGTGCAGATCGTGATGAGCCTGACCGACGTCTGGTTCATCGGGCACATCTCCACCGAGGCACTGGCCGGCGTGGCCGCCGTGCACTGGATGGCGATCGCGGTGGTGCTGGGGTTGTCCGGCATCGGCATGGCCGTGCAGACCGTGGTGGCGCAGACCTATGGCGCGCGGCGCTACGTGCGCGCGTCGCAGGCGGTGTGGATCGGGTTGTGGGGCGCGCTGCTCGCGACGCCGCTGTTCGTGGCCATCGGGCTTGCCGGCCACGGCGTTCTTGCGCCGTTCGGACTTGCACCTGGCATCCAGGACCAGGCGGCGGCCTTCTGGCTGCCGCGCGTGGCCGGCGCACCATTTGGCTGCGCGGCCTGGGCGGCACTGGGTTTCTTCAATGGCATCGGGCGGCCGCGCATCACCATGCTGGTCACCATCGTGATGGCGGTGGGCAATGTGCTGCTCAACGATTTGTTCATCTTCCGGCTCGGGTGGGGCGTGGCCGGCTCGGGTCTGGCCACGAGCCTGGCGCAGGCCATGGGCCTTGTCGTGGCATTGATCTGGTTCCTGTCGCCACAGTTCCGGCCACGCTATCGCGCGCACCTCTCGTGGCGTCCGCAATGGGCGCGCATCCTCGCGCAGCTCAAGCTCGGTTTGCCGATGGGCCTGATGGTGGCCGCCGACCTCATCGGCTTCTCGGTATTCCAGGTGATGATGGTGCGGCTCGGTGCGGTACCTGGCGCCGCCACGCAGCTGGTGATGGTGCTGACCGCGTTTGCCTATGCACCGGGCGTCGGCATCGCGATGGCGGGCACCACGCTGGTCGGGCAGTCGATCGGTGCCGGTGACCGGCACTGGGCCCTGCGGCTTGGCAACCGCGCGGTGGCGATGTCCGCGCTCTACATGGGCGGCATGGGCGTGCTGCTGGCGTTGTCCGGGCCGTGGCTGTTGCCCTTGTTCGTCGCCGCCAACGACCCGCAGTCCAGCGAGGTGGTTGCGCTGGGGCTGAGGCTGCTGTGGTTCGCGGCGGTGTACCAGTTCTTCGACGGACTGAATCTCGGCAGCTCGTTCTGCCTGCGTGGCGCGGGCGATACGCGCGTGCCGGCGATGCTGGTGCTCGGCCTGTCGTGGCTGCTGTTCCTGCCGCTGGCGCATGTGCTCTCGTTTGCGCCAGGCGCAGGCTGGTTCGGCAGCTGGCCGGGAATGGGTTGGGGTGCCACCGGCGGCTGGGTGGCCGTGATCCTCTACATCATGATCCTCGGCACCATGTTGTGGCTGCGCTGGCGCTCGCGCGCGTGGCAGTCGCTCAAACTGTGAGCATGGGCCGAAGGCAACCGAAGTGACTGAACCTGGACGCAAGGCAACGATTGTGCTGGTGGCGGTGATGCTCGTCGTCGGGGTCTGGCTCGGATTGCGCGAGCCGGGTGCGGGCGCGCAACCCACCGAGGCATTGCCGGTACCCGCGCCCGCGGAGCGTGAGTCGAACCAGATCCTGCCTGAAGCGGATGCAGACGTTGCGGCGGGGACCACGGTCGATGGGCTCGCATGCATTCCGGCAAGATCAACTGAGTCAGGCAAGTCGGATGCAACGGTGCAGGCCGAAACGGCCGCCATTCGCGGCCGCTGGCTGGCCTCCACCAATCCCGAGCATCTGGTCGCCGCGGCGCTGCTGCTGCGCCAGCCGGACGATCAGGTTGCTCCAGTCAAACGGGCATTGGAGACGGGTGGCGACAACCTGGTCATCGTCTGGACCGCGGCACGAATCTGCTCGGCCGCGAAGGATCAGGATGCGTGCCCGGCAGGCAAACTCGCCGAGCGCCTGATTGCCATCGATCCCCTGAACAGCGAGACGTGGATGTTCGCGGCCGTGCAGCGCCTGCAGCGCGGCGACAAGGCCGGCGCACTGGCTGCCGTGCAGCGCGCAGGCTCAGCTACCGAAAGCCGCATCTACTGGGCGGAGACGATCGCGCTGATGGAGCGCGCCTTTGCGGCCGCGAGCGACTACGGATTTGTGGACCGCGCCAGAGCTGCCATCGGTGTGGCGTCGGCAAATCTGCCGCGCTATTCCGACTACACCAGGATGTGCACACAGCAATCGCAGGTCAGTGAGGCATGGGCCTACGCATGCCTCAGCTACGGCGAGCTCGCCGAGCGGCGCGGAGACACGATCATTGGTGAATTGATCGCGCGCAGCATGCAGATTTCGGCACTCAAGCGATTGGGCGATCAGGCGAAGCTGGCGGAGGTCGTTGCCCGAGGCGATCGAGCCGAGGCAGCGCGCAGGGAAGCAGTAGGCGATCGCGATGCCGATGTGTTGATCTTTTCGACACCTGACCTGTTTGCGGACTTTCTGAATGTTCTTTCGCAACAGGGCGAATCCGCTGCACAGCAGTGGAGGCACCAGGAAGCGGCAAGGTTGCGCGCCGAGCTGCCGGCTTGTGCAGCGCCGTGACGCAGCCGGATATCAATAGTTCGGTCTTCCGCTACTTCGCGCGTTCCTCGATCGCGTTGCCGTAGGCCGGGTCGCAGTCGTAGGGGAACACGTGATCGGTGGGCTTGCCCTTGTTCATCGCAATGAAGCGCGCGGCATGGCCCTTGAAGACCTCGGGATCATCGTATTCCTGCGTGATCATCAGCTCCTTGCCGTCCGGGCTCACGCGGAAGCGCTCGAACAGGTGCATGTTGTCGCTGTGATCGAGGCCATTGTTCAGGAAGGTTGAAGAGCTGATGCGCACGGTGTCGACCACCAGCGTGTCGCCCTCCCAGTGGCCTATCGAGTGGCCCGTCACCGACAGCGGCCAGTTCTCAGGATGCGTCTTGCCCTTCAGGTCAATGATGCGCACCACGTCGAAGTATTCCATCTTGATGACGATGAGATCGCGCCCCTGGAAGATCTCGATCGGGAACGGGCCCTGCGTGGAATAGATGATGCTGGGCGGACGGCAGGTGGTGGAAACCGAGCGCTGCACCTCGATGTCGTACTTGTCGGCGCGCGCCTTGTATTCGGGCGTCACTTGCAACCCGCCGAAATCGCCGGGCGGAAATTCCTTCAGGCCGCTGTCGGCCAGCAGCAGCGTGCCTTTTGGCAGGAGATCGATCAGTGCCTGCTCGGGCGCCGTGGCCTTGCGATTCGGTGGAATCTGGCCATACGCGGTGAGCCAGTAGCCGGAAAGATCCGCTTCGGCATTCGCCGCGACTGCGACAACGGCGCAGGACAGGAGTGCCGCAACTGCGAGGGCCTTGTTCATCAGTCGTCCGTCCTGCCGGTGGTGCCGATCTTCGTGCCGTCGGCCTTGGTGACGCCGGTGATGCGCATCAGCTTGCTGCCATCACGCGCCGGCACGCCATCGACCGTGACCATCTCGCCCGCCTTGATGCTGTCCTGGCTCCAGCCGGCGCGGCGCAATGCGGAAGGTGCCGACGTCTCACAGGTCCAGTGTTCGATCTCACCCTTGGCGTTCTTCACGTCCAGCTCGAGGATGGCGTGCGGATTGCGGAAGTTCCAGCGCTTCACTTCTCCCTTCAGGGAGATGCGGGCGCCCATGTCATAGAACAGCGCGGCACTGTGGTGGGCCGTGGCGATGGGTGTTGCCAGAGCGCTGCACAGCAGCGTGGCGATGAGGGCAGCTGTGCGGGCCATGCGTTGCACTTTGGTCATGGCGGCTTCCTCGAAGGGGACGAAGGAGGGGGCCAGATAGTAGCCGAGAATCCGGCAGGCAGGCAGGGTATGGTTGCCCTGCGCAAGCCCACGGGAAATGCAATGAAGAACGAAAGAGTGCGAGCCGCCTGTGCCTTCACCTGCCTGACGAGCCTGCTGCTGGCGGTCGCGGCATTTGCCGCCGAACCAGCCGCTCGCTATGTGCAGGGCGCCGCCACGCCCGACGGCATCGGCAAGCGCTACATGGGTCGCGAAATCGCCAGGGTCATGGGCTGGCAGGCGGCGCCATGGCTGGAGCGCGAGGAGCGCGAACAGGAAGAGCGCACCTCGCTGCTGATCCAGGAACTGAACCTGAAGCCGGGCATGGTGGTTGCGGATGTCGGTGCCGGCAGCGGCTACCTGAGCCGCCGCATGGCGCCGCTGGTGGCGCCCGGCGGACGCATTCTCGCCGTGGACATCCAGCCCGAGATGCTCGCGCTGCTGGCAAAGGTGGCCGAAGACCCGCGCTATGCAAACGTCGAACCGGTGCAGGGTTCTGCGGACGACACGCATCTGCCCGCGGGCAGCATCGACCTCGCGATCATGGTGGACGTCTATCACGAGCTCGAGTTTCCGTGGGAAGTGCTGGAGAGCATCGTGCGCGCGCTCAAGCCGGGCGGGCGCGTTGCTTTCGTGGAGTACCGCGGGGAAGACCCGGCCGTACCGATCAAGGAACTGCACAAGATGACGGAGCGGCAGGTCAGGCTCGAAGCGGCCACTCATGCACTGACCTGGGAACGCACCGGCAAGCGCCTGCCCTGGCAACACCTGGTGGTGTTCCGCAAGACCGTATCCGCGGGGTCGGAAACCCGGTAGCCCTGCTCACGGTTGCACGGCTTCGGCATCTGCCGCACATTGCGAGTGAAGAGAGTTCCAGTGGATACCGCAAAGCAAGGAATGCCTGCCCTGTTTCGCTTCATGGATTGGCCACTGCGCGCCAAGATGGCGACCCTGCTGCTGGTCGCATCGCTGGTGCCGCTGGGCATTTCATTCTCGATCAGCCTGCACAATGCCAGTCAGGAGCAGCAGCATACGACCAAGGTCGTGCTCGCCACGCAGAGCGAGACCCTTGCCGAGCGCATCGATACGGTCAATTCCGGCTACCTCAGTTCGGCAGGGCGGCTGGCGAAGTTTCCCGATGCCGTCAGCTTCATGCAGGCATCGCCTGCCAAGGCGCGTGCCAGTCGCAGCGAACTGGAAAAGGTGCTGGTGGTTGGGCCGCAGGGAGACCCTTACATCCGAGGCGTGGCCTTGCTGGACACTGGCGGGACCGTCGTCGCCACCACCGAAGCGCCACTGCTCGGCCTGAATCTGGCCTACCGCGGCTTCGTCCGGAGGGCGCTGCAGGGAAACCCTGTCGTGTCGGATGTCTACTACGCCGAACCGGAAGTCGGCGAAAAACCCACGATCGCCTACGTGGCGCCCATACGCGATACCAGCGGGGCAGTCATCGGTGCGGCAGCGTTCTGGGTCCGGGCCTCGCTGCTGTCCAAACTGCTGCATGCGTCGAACGAGAAGGCAGGCAGTGGCAGCTTTGGCGTGCTGTTCGACAGCTACATGATCCGCATCGCCCAGTCCTCCAGTGATGAACTGCAAATCCATCCGGACGTGGTGCTGTCATCGGCAGTCATCGACGAACTGGTGGCGGAGCGGCGCTTCGGCAACGGCACGCGCGAGTTGCTCAAGCCCGTGATCGACGAGCACTACAAGGACACCATCGCGGCCCAGAACCGTGCCGGTATCGACATGTTCCGCGCCTACGCGCGGGCCAATGACGATTGGAACTACGTCGTCGGCACCCGCTGTGCCACTGCCGGGTGGTCCGTGTACTACGTGGTTCCCGAGGCGTTGCTGAAAGGGGAAATGCAGCGGATCTTCGGCGAGAAGCTGCTGTTTGCGGCGGCCATCATGATCGTGGCGCTGGGCGTCGGTCTGCTGTTCGCGGCCATGATCCTGCAGCCATTGCGGCAACTCAATGCCGGAGCCCGCGCCATCGGCGCCGGCAATCTGGCTGCACGGGTCAACATCACCCGCCGCGACGAACTGGGTGAGCTCGGCTCCGCCTTCAATGCGATGGCCGACCGAATTCAGCAGCAGGCCGAAGCCCTGCGGCGTGAATCCGCAGACGAGTACCGCAAGCTTTTCCAGACCATGACCGAGGCGTTCTGCACGGCCGAGGTGATTTTCGACAGCAGCGGGCGGGCGATCGACTGCATTTTTCTGGAAGCCAACCAGGCGTTCGAAGACCTCTCCGGCCTGCACAATGCACTTGGCAGACGCCGCAGCGAGCTGGTGGCCAATTCCGACGACTACTGGCTGCGCATCCTGGGCAGGGTGGCGCTGACCGGCAAGCCCGTCAGCGAGGAGCGTGAGTCCGCGCGGCGCGGCAAGCACTTTCACGTCCGGGCCTACCGCGTCGGTGCGCCGGAAAACAGGCGGGTGGCGCTGCTGTTCAGCGACATCACCGAGCGTCGGCAGGCGGAGCAACGACAGCAGGCAGAACTGGAAAGCCTGAGCCTGCTGCACCAGATCACGCGCGCCATCGGTGAGCGGCGGGACCTGCGCGACATCTTTCATGTCGTGCTGCGCTCGCTCGAGGAACGTCTGCCCGTGGACCTGGGCTGCGTGCTGCTGCGCGCGGAAGACGACCGGGGGCTGCGGGTGGCGCGGATGGGAGAGCGCAGCAAGGCCCTGGCGCAGCAATTGAACCTGCAGGAGGAATCGTTCCTCGAGACCGATGCGAATGGCCTTGGCCGTTGCATGCAGGGATGGATGGTTTACGAACCGGATGTTGCGGCCGTCCAGCTGCCGCTGATGCAGCGCCTGGCCAGGGCGGGGCTGCATTCGCTGGTGGCCGCGCCGCTGCTGGTTGAAAGCAATGTATTCGGAGTGCTGATCGCCGCGCGCTCCACCGGTGGCTTCTCCAGTGGCGAGTGCGACTTTCTGGAACAGCTCAGCGAGCACGTGGCGCTTGCGGCTCACCAGGCCCAGCTGTATTCGGACCTGCAGACCACTTACGAAGACCTGCGCAAGACCCAGCACGTCGTGCTGCAGCAGGAACAGCTGCGCGCGCTGGGACAGATGGCCAGCGGCATCGCCCACGACATCAACAACGCCATCTCGCCGATTGCGCTTTACACCGATTCACTGATGGAGCGGGAGACGCAGCTCAGCGAGCACGGGCGCAGCCAGCTGGAGACCATTCAGCGCTCCATCGCGGACGTTGCCGCCACCGTCGCGCGCATGCGCGAGTTCTACCGCGCGCGTGAACCGCAGCTTGGTCTGGCTCCGGTGCAGCTCAATGAACTGGTTCCGCAGGTCGTGGACCTGACCAGGGCGCGCTGGAGCACCCAGCCGCTGGCGCAGGGCATCACCATCGTGCAGCAAACGGAACTGCAGCCCGACCTGCCCGCGATTGCAGGCGCAGCCAACGAGATCCGCGAGGCGCTCACCAACCTGGTGTTCAACGCGGTGGATGCAATGCCTGAAGGCGGCACGCTGACGCTGCGTACCAGCCGCGCGGACAACGGCCGGGTGCAGCTTGAAGTCTGCGACACCGGTGTCGGCATGGATGAGGATTCACGCCGCAGGTGTCTCGAACCATTCTTCACCACCAAGGGCGAGCGTGGCACTGGTCTCGGGCTTGCCATGGTCTACGGCATGGCCCAGCGGCATGGTGCCGAGCTCGACATAGACAGTGAGGTGGGCAAGGGAACCTGTGTGCGCGTGATCTTTCCGGTGGCCGAGGCGGTGCAGCCAGGGCAGGAGCCCCCGCCCGAGTTTCCGCCACGTGGCTTGCGCATCCTGGTCATTGACGACGATCCGGTACTGCTGCGCTCGCTGTGCGACATCCTGCTGCAGGACGGCCATGTGGTGGTCGCGGCCACGGGCGGAAGGCAGGGCATCGACCACGCGCGGGCCGCAGTCGCCGCAGGCCAGCCCTTCTCGGCCGTCATCACGGATCTGGGCATGCCGCATGTCGATGGACGGCAGGTGGCGCGCGAACTGAAGGAACTTGCTCCGCAGATGCCAGTGATTCTCCTTACCGGTTGGGGCCAGCGCCTGAAAGTCGAAGGCGATGTACCGGCGGATGTCGCATTGGTGCTCAGCAAGCCGCCCAAACTGCGCGAGCTGCGTGCCGCGCTGGCCCGTTGCTGTGGCGCGAATTCCTCCGTAACCGCCTGATCGATTCTCAGTTGCGCGGCGTGGTCTCTGCAGTCCGCTGCGCCGCCCCGGTTGGCGTTATGCTTCGCGCCGCAACGCTTGTTCCAATCAGGAGTTCACATGGCAAGTACAGCAGTGCGCATGGCATTCATTTCGGCGGGACTGTTGCTGGCGGCCTGCAGTCGGCCGGAATCACAGGAGTCGGCAGCGCCGGCAGCGCCAGCAGCGGCATCAACTGTTTTCGAGATCATGAATGCCACCATCATTCCGAAGTCGAACCTGATCTGGGAACAGTCGGGCAATCTTTACGATGATGACGGCAAGCTCGATGCGAAGCGCCTCACCGACCAGCAATGGAAGGATGTCGAGGACGCCGGCAACGCCATGGGCAGCGCAGCGAGGACGCTGGCCGCGGCAACCGCACTGAAGGTTGCGCCAGCGGGCGCGAAGATCCAGGGCGAGGGCACCGAGGGCGCGGCCACGGCGGCCGAGGTTCAGGCAGCGATGGATGCGGATCCCAAAGGCTTCAGTGATCACTTTACCCAGCTGGCAGCCATTTCCGATGAAATAGCCGCCGCAGCGAAGGCGCGTGACGCCATGAAGACCGACGACGCCCAGGGACGCCTGACGGATGTGTGTGGCGCCTGCCATGCGAAGTTCTGGTACCCGAAGCAGGCGGCCCAGTAATCTTCCCGAGGAGACAGACAGATGGCGCATTTTCCGACCACCAAGGGGTTCACCGATACCCTGCGTCCCGTTCGCATGGAATGCGACATCCTGGATCTGGAACTGGAGGGTGACGTTCCGACGGAACTCAACGGCACTTTCCATCGCGTGCACCCGGATGCATTGTTTCCGCCGCGGTATCCGAACGACCAGTTCTTCAACGGCGACGGCCTGATCACGCTGTTCCGGTTCAGGGGCGGCAAGATCGACCTCAAGCAGCGCTATGCACAGACCGACAAGTGGAAGGTCGAGCGCGCGGCGGGTCAGTCGCTGTTCGGCGCCTATCGCAATCCGCTGACTGACCTGGATGCCGTCAAGGGCATGATCCGCGGCACGGCCAATACGACGCCGATCGTGCACGCGGGCAAGCTGTTCGCGCTGAAGGAAGACAGCCCGCCATTGCTGATGCATCCGCTCACGCTGGAGACCGAGGGCTATTCCAACTTCAACGGCAAGCTCAAGAGCCAGACCTTTACCGCGCACCCGAAGATCGATCCGCTCACCGGCAACATGTGTGCCTTCAGTTATGCGTCGAAGGGGCTGCTGACGCGTGACTGTGCCTACATGGAGATCAGCCCGACCGGCGAGCTGCTGTTCGAGACGTTCTTCGAGGCGCCGTACTACTGCATGATGCATGACTTCGCGATTACCGCGGACTATGCGCTGTTCCACATCGTGCCCTGCGTTTCCAGCTGGGAGCGACTCAAGGCCGGCAAGCCGCACTTCGGATTCGACACCTCGCTGCCGGTGTGGCTGGGCGTGTTGCCGCGCCATGGCACGGCGCGCGATCTGCGCTGGTTCAAGGCGCCGAAGACCATCTTCGCCAGCCATGTCATGAACGCCTTCAACGACGGCACGAAGATCAGTTTCGACACGCCGCAGGCCGAGGGCAACTGCTTCCCGTTCTTCCCCGACATCAACGATGCGCCGTTCGATCCGATCGCCGCGCAGCCGTATCTCACCCGCTGGACAGTCGACCTGGCATCCAAGAGCGATGCCTTCCAGTCGGTGGAGCAGCTCACCACGATGATCGACGAGTTCCCGCGCATCGACGAGCGTTACGCGGGGCAGCACTACCGGCACGGCTGGATGCTGGTGATGGATCCGGACCAGCCCTTCGAGGGCCCGGGCGCGCGCGCTTCCGGATTCCGGATGAACAACATCGGGCACATCGACCTCGCCACCGGCAAGAGCGATGCCTGGTACTGCGGGCCGCAGTCCATCATCCAGGAGCCGCAGTTCATCCCGCGCAGCCCGAACTCGCCGGAAGGCGACGGCTACATCATTGCGCTGGTCGACAACGTCGTGACCAATTACAGCGACCTGGCGATCTTCGACGCACTGAAGCTGGCGGACGGGCCCATCGCAAGGGCAAAGCTGCCGTTCCGCGTGCGCTCGGGCCTGCACGGCAACTGGGCCGACGAGTCGAAGCTCCCGCGCCAGTAGAGGGCTGGAACCCTGGGACAGCAGCGTGGGTGAGGAAATCGATCGGCTGCATTTCAGCGCGGAGGACTTTCGCCGGTTCGAACAGTTGCTGGTCACCGAGACTGATCTGGCGCAGGCCTGGATGCGCGCAGGCCGCTTCGATGAGCAGACCTTCAGCGGCGGGTTCGAGCTGGAAGCCTGGCTGCTGGACCACAATTTCTTTCCCGAGCCGCGCAACGAGGAATTGCTCACGCGGCTCAACCACCCGCTGGTGGTTCCCGAGCTCTCGCGCTTCAACATCGAGCTGAATGGCACGCCGCAGGGGCTCGCCGGTCAGGCACTGCGTCGCATCGAGCGCGAGCTCACCGAAACCTGGCAGGCCTGCGTGGCAACCGCGCGCGACATGGGATGCCAGCTGGCGATGATCGGCACGCTGCCCACCATTCGCGAGCAGGACCTGACGCTGGCCAACATCTCGCGGCGCAACCGGTACTACGCGCTGAACGAACAGGTGCTGCGCATGCGCAATGGCCGGCCGTTCGAGCTCGACATACAGGGTCGTGAACATCTGCGACTCACCCACGATGATGTGCTGCTGGAAGCCGGGACAACTTCCTTCCAGGTACATCTGCAGGCACCTGCCAGCGAAATTCACCGCTACTACAACGCCGCGCTGATCCTGTCGGCGCCGCTGGTTGCGCTTGGCGCCAATTCACCGTTCCTGTTCGGGCACGACCTGTGGGACGAGACGCGCATTGCGCTGTTCGAGCAGGCCGTCGCCGTCGAGGGGCATGACGCCGCACAGCGCGTGACTTTCGGATCCGGGTATCTGGAGGGCGATCCCACCGCGCTGTTTCGCGAGAACCGGCTGCGTTATCCGGTCGCGCTGCCCATCGTCGATCAGGACGCGACTGCGACCCTGCGACACCTGCGCCTGCACAACGGCACGATCTGGCGCTGGAATCGCCTGTTGATGGGGTTCGAAGGCCAGCAGCCGCACCTGCGTGTCGAGCATCGCGTGCTGCCGGCCGGACCCAGCATCATGGATCAGGTGAGCAATGCCGCGGTATATATCGGTGCCTCGCGGTTCCTGGCCGGACTGAGACGACCGCCGGAAGAGGACCTGCCTTTCGAGGTTGCACGCACCAATTTCTACGCGGCGGCGCGTGACGGCATCGCGGCACGCATCCGCTGGCTGGACGGGCGCGACACCGACGTGCGTTCGCTGCTGCTCGACGAGATCCTGCACATGGCGCGCCAGGGCCTGCTGCTGCTGGGTGTGGACCAGGACGACATCGATGACTACATCGGCATCGCCGAGACGCGCGTCCGCACCGGTCAGAATGGCGCCGCGTGGCAGCGCGCGCACGTCGCGGCCCATGGCCGGGACTTCTTCCGCCTGGTCGCCGACTACCTGGCGAACCAGCATGTCGGCAACCCCGTGCACGAGTGGCCGATCTGACATGCTCGAGGTGCGCACATCACTGCCGGCGGGCTTCCTGGACATTGACGTCCGCGACCTGCACCGGCTTGTGCCCGGGCCGACGCTGATCCACCTGCCGGGTCGACGCTCGCCACCGCTGTTCGTTTCGACACTGCTGCACGGGAACGAGGACACGTCATTCCGGGCCGTGCAGCAGGTGCTGGCCCGTTGCGGCTCGCGGGAACTTCCCCGTGCGTTGTCGCTGTTCATCGGCAACGTCAGCGCCGCGGGCGCGAACGCGCGCTTCCTGCCGGGCCAGGCCGACTACAACCGCGTGTGGCCCGGCGCCGAAACCTCCGGCCGGCCCGAACATGCGATGGCGCACGAGGTCGTCGAGCAGATGCGCGCGCGCGGCGTGTTCGCCAGCCTCGACGTGCACAACAACACGGGCCTGAACCCGCACTATGCGTGCGTGAACCAGCTGGACCGGCGCGCGCTGCAGCTGGCGGCGCTGTTTTCGCGGATCATCATCTACGCGACACGCCCGCCCGGCACGCAGTCGGCTGCGTTTTCCAGGCTGTGTCCGGCGGTGACCGTCGAGTGCGGCAAGGCCGGCAGTACCGACAACGACGCACATGCCGCCGGATTCATCGAGGCGGCACTGCATCTGGATCACCTTCCGGACCGGATGCCGGATTCGTCGGTGGCCCTGTACCACACGGTGGCCACGGTGAAGGTGCGGCCCGGCGTTGATTTCGCCTTCGGCGATGCGGGTGCGGGGGTGAGCTTCGAACCCGACCTGGATCACCTGAATTTCCGCAGACTTCCCGCGGGGACGCGATTCGCGCAATGCGCGGACATGCGGGAGTTTCCGCTGCTGGTTCTGGACGAGGCGGGCAGCGATGTGACCGGCAGTTACTTTGAGATCGCAGGTGGTGATCTCAGGACGCGTCTGCCGGTGACGCCCTCCATGCTCACGGTCGATGCGACGGCGGTGCGCCAGGATTGCCTGGGTTACCTCATGGAGCAGATTGGCCTGGATTCCGCAGGGACGTAGTCCTCGCGTTTGTCTCCAGCTGCAGACCCGCCAGCGCACCACGCGCCGAGCGCGCAGAGGATTGGCACCACACAAGCCCATGAATCGCCTCGCTGGCGCACAGGGGCCGGGCCGTTGCCTCATAATGCCGGCCCAAGTGACGCATCGGGCGCAACACCCCAGGGGGAGCAGTGAAGTTCAGCAACAGAATGCCGGTAGTGGCGGCCGTGCTCGGCATGGCATTGACGCTTGGCGCATGTACGGACAGTGCCCGGCTGGATGAGCTGTCGGCCCAGGTCGCCGAGTTGCAGCAGAAGGCGCAGGCCGCGGACGACTGGGTCTCCGTCGCCAACCTGCAGGCCACCTACGGTTACTACGTGGACAAGATGCAGTGGGACCAGGCCGCCGACCTGTTCGCGAAGGATGCATCGCTGGAAATTGCCGGTCGCGGCGTGTTCAAGGGCCAGGATCGGGTGCGGCAATACCTGCACCAGCTGGGCGAGTTCAAGTACGGCACGCTGTACAACCACATGCAGCTGCAGCCGGTGATCAACATCGCGCCCGATGGCCTGAGCGCCAAGGGGCGCTGGCGCTCGCTGATGCAGGTGGGCCACCTGGGCGAGGAAGCCCGCTGGGGCGAGGCCACCTACGAGAACGAATACGTGAAGCAGGACGGCGTGTGGAAGATCAACAAGCTGCACGCCTACGTGACGTTCTACGTGGATTTCGACCGCGGCTGGAACAAGGCCGCCGTGCCCATGCTGGGCAAGATCCAGGGGCTGGAGCCGGACGAGCCGCCGTCGGTGGACTACAAGTCCTTCCCCGACGTGTTCGTGCCGCCGTACCACTACGTGAATCCGGTCACGGGGAAGTAGACATGGCATCCCGAATTGCATTGGCACTGTTGCTGATTCCGTTGGCGGCTTGCGCGCCGAAGCAGGCCGCCGAACCTCCGGCCGCGGCCTGCGATCGCGCCTGCCTGTACGGTGTGCTCGACCAGTATCTCGCCGCGCTGAAGGCGAAGGATCCCGCCGGCGTGAAGTGGACCGATGGCGCCATGTACACGGAGAACAACGTCACGCTCGAACCCGGTGACGGACTGTGGGGAACCATCAGCGCCCTGGATCCTTACGAGATGCGCTTTGCCGACGTGAAGGCGGGGCAGGTGGCCATCTACGGCGTGGTGGAGGAGACCATCACCCGCTCGCCCTACGCGCTGCGGCTGAAAGTCGTCAATGGCGCCGTCGCCGAGGCCGAGACCGTCGTGATCCGCAAGGACGACTCCGGCATTCCGTTCGTCACGGCCGATATCGAGCCGGTGCCCGTGTGGGGCGAAGTCGTTCCGAAAGGCGAGCGCGATTCACGCGAGACGCTGATCGCAGCCGCAAATGGTTATTTCGACACACTGGAACTCAATGACGGCACGCTGCATGTGCAGTTCACCGACGACTGCAACCGTCGCGAAGACGGCATGCGCTCGACCAACCTGACCGATCCCGGCCTCGACGCCATCTGGCGCATGGGCTGCGCCGACCAGTTCCGCCAGGGCGCCTATCGCTACGACGATCGCGTGCGTGACAGACGCTTCACCGTCGTGGACGAGGAGCTGGGCATCGTGCTGGCCTCGGGCTTCATCGACCACGAAGGGCGGCTGGGCAAGTTCAAGCTGGCCGACGGTACCGAGCGCGAGTCCATCTTCCGCCGGCCGAATACGCTGGCGTTCATGGAGGCCTTCAAGGTGAAGCAGGGCGCCATCCGCCAGGTGGAAGCGGTGTTCCTGGTGGTGCCTTACCGCATGCCGTCGCCGTGGAGCCCGTAGCGCCCGCGGAGTGATGCCGACGATTTGAACGGCGGGGCACATTGGGAGGAGAGGACGATGGAACGACCTGCAAAGCTCCTGTTCCGTGCATGCCTCATGACGATGCTTGCGGCCGCGGGGTTCACCAACCTTCATGCGGCGGAAAGTGCAGCATCAACGCAGGTGCTGCTGGAGGAAGACATTCCCGATCAGGTGACGACCGCCCACCTGACGAGACTGCCCGATGCCTACATCCTGCGAGTGGTGCTCGATCGGCCTGCGAGCCCTGCGCGAAGCGAGCGCGCGAGCGCCGACAGGCCCGCTCCCGCCGCAGTCGTTGGCGCCAACGACGCAACGCCAACCCGGGTGAACCGCGACTCGTTCTTCATCGGCAACACGATCGCCAATCTACGCGGCCTGGATCCCATGTTTGGCTGCAGGACTCTCTCCCTGATCGACGGTCGGCGAACAACCGACGTGCAGCAGGCGGCGCCACCATCACCATCGCCCGCGATGAACCAGCCGTACCCACCCAAGCTCAAGGATCAGCGCGTCGACGTGTGGCTGCTCAAGGCCGACGGCACGCAGATCCTGCCGGCAACCTACAGCTGCGATTGGGCGCGGCCCGTCTCGGCAAAGTCCCGTCCGCACGCGGAAATCACCTACGAATTTCCCCGCGCCAGCACGGATCAGGCCGTGGCCGTCGCAATCCGGATCGAAGACCGGTACTTCATCGAGAAGCTGTAGTCGCCGCGCGGATCAGCCAGATCGCGCCGATCGCCGCAATCACCCAGCCCACCGGCCCCGGGATGCGGCCGACGCTCAATGCCACGATGCCGCCGAGCAGCACCAGCGCGGCGGCCACGGTGTTCGTGCCACCACTTCTGCGCGGCGCTGCCGGTTCGACCGCACGATGCTGGTCACTGGCAAATGGCGCCGCTGATGGCTGCGGCCTGGCCGCTTTCTCGATGAGCTGACGAAACGCCGTCGGCGAGGCCTCGATGGCGGCGAGCAGTTCCGGCATCTGCTTCCACAGCCGTTTCGCCACATTGAACGGGTGATGCTTCTCGCGCAGCCACTCGCGCAGGATGGGGCTCGCGGTCTTCCAGATGTCGAGCTCGGGGTCGAGCTGGCGGCCCAGCCCCTCGATGTTGAACATGGTCTTCTGCAGCAGGATGAGCTGCGGCTGGATGCGCGCGTCGAAGCGGCGCAGCGCCTCGAACAGCCTGAGCAGCACGATGGCGAAGGAGATGTCCTTCAGCGGCTTGTCGAAGATGGGTTCGCAGATGCTGCGGATGGCGCTCTCCATTTCCTCGACGCGGATGTCGTGCGGCACCCAGCCCGAGTCCACATGCAGTTGCGCCACGCGGCGGTAGTCGCGGTTGAACACCGCGAGGAAGTTCTCGGCCAGGTAGTTCTGGTCGGTGGGCGAGAGCGTGCCCATGATGCCGAAGTCCACCGCCGCATAGCGTGGCGCGCCCGGATTGTCGGCCAGCACGAAGATGTTGCCCGGGTGCATGTCGGCGTGGAAGAAGTTGTGCTTGAACACCTGCGTGAAGAAGATGGCTACGCCATTTTCCGACAGCTTGCGGAAATCCACTCCCTTTGCCTTCAGCTCGTCGATCTCGCCGATGGGAATGCCGTGGATGCGCTCCATCACCATCACGTCGCGGCGGCACAGGTCCCAGTGCACCGCGGGCACGTACAGCCGGTCGTCGCCCTCGAAGTTGCGTTTCAGGTGCGCGGCGTTGGCCGCCTCGCGCATCAGGTCCAGTTCGTCGAGGATCGTCTTCTCGTATTCGCGCACCACTTCCACCGGGCGCAGGCGCCGCCCCTCGGTGGAGTAGCGGTTGGCCAGGTCAGCCAGCGCGTACAGCACTTCGATATCGCGCGCGATCACTTCGCGCATGGCAGGGCGCAGCACCTTGACGATGACCTCGCGGCCGTCGGGCAGCTCGGCGGCATGTACCTGCGCGATCGAAGCGGCGGCCAGCGGCGTGGTATCGAAGCGCCGGAACAGTTTCTCCACCGGCTGGCCCAGCGATTTCTCGATGAGGCCGCGCGCGGTGGCGCCATCGAAAGGCGGTACGTCGTCCTGCAGCTTCACCAGTTCTTCGGCAATGTCCGGTGGCAGCAGGTCGCGCCGTGTGGAAATGGCCTGGCCGAACTTCACGAATACGGGCCCCAGTTCCTCCAGTGCCAGCCGCAAGCGCTCGCCGCGGCTGCCGCTTGAAGAACCGCGGAACCACAGCCAGGGCGAGACAATGCCCAGCAGTTTGAGCCGGCCATGCACCGAAGTGCCGCGGGTGAATTCCACCAGCCCATGCCGCGTGAGCGTGCGGTGAATGGCGATGAGGCGAGCGAGCACCCGCAGCTTCAAGTGCCGCTCCCGGATTGCTCGAGCTGGGCGACGCGCGCAGCGAGGCGGTCGGTGCTTTCGCGCAGCGCGTCCACGTCATCGAGGAACTGGCGTGCTTCGGCGCGCGGCACCAGCACCTTCTTTTCGTGAGTGAGGTATTCGCCGATGTTGTCGACCTGCGTGGCGGCGCTGGCACGCCCCCAGGCCAGCGCCTTGCGCAGCAGCGATCCGGCTCCATAGGCCGGAACGTCACCGATGATTCGCGCCAGGCCGGCTTCGAGGTCAGGACGCAGCAGTTGCGTCAGTTCCTGAAAGCGCTGGCCGGCCTCGACATCGCCATCGAGTGTGACATCGCCGCGACGGATCACCGCAGCTGGATCCTCGTGCAAGAGGCTGAGCAGTGCGAGCGGCGTTCCGGCCAGGCGCACATCGGCATCGGGCGCGGCATCGCGCGAGATCAGCAGGCGTCCCTGCGATGCACGCAGGCAGAGCTGCCAGGGCGTATGGCGCGCCGCCACCTGCATGCGACGGCCTTCGAGTTCCGACAGCAATGCACGCGCGCGGGGCGAGCCTTCGACCCCGCGATCGATCATGGCCTGCAGTCGTTCGGTCAGCATCAGTACACGTAGCCGCGGTGCACGGCCACCACGCCGCCGGAGAGGTTCTGGTAGCTGCAGTCCTCGAGCCCGGCCTCCTTCATCATCCCCAAGAGGGTTTCCTGGTCGGGATGCTTGCGGATGGATTCGGCCAGGTAGCGGTAGCTGGCGGCGTCGCCGGCCACGAGCTGCCCCAGCCGGGGCAGCACATGGAACGAATAGGCATCGTAGAGCGGCCGCAGGGCGGGAATGGCCAGCTGCGAGAATTCCAGGATGATCAGCTGCCCGCCGGGCTTCAGCATGCTCTTCATCGAGCGCAGCGCCGCGGGCTTGTCGG
>CAYWDZ010000047.1:0-17724 GCA_964456255.1 uncultured Steroidobacteraceae bacterium
CAGCGCCGCTCGCCGGCGATGATCTCGTACTGCGGAGTGCCCGGCGCCGCATTGGGCAGCGGCCGCACCACGATCGGCTGGATCACACCCTGGCTGCGGATCGAGATGGCCAGTTCCTCGAGCGCCTCCTGCCTGAGCTCGGTGCGCGGCTGGTACTTGCCGCGCGCGAGTCCATCCACCGGCAGGTGCGCGAGTTCATCGCCGCGCGGGCCAGTGGCCGCCTCCTTCATGGCCGGTGCAGGCGCGTTGATCGAGACCGGCGCCGCCGGTGTCGCCGCGCGCGCCTTCGATGCGCCGAGCAGATCGGCGAGGCCACGGCCCAGGGATGGTTTCTTCTGGGTCATTGCAGGCTGTCACCACTGGCCAGTTCCGCGGACATGGGCCGTGCCAGCTGCTCCTCGTCGCGGCGGATCATCTCGCCGGCCAGCGCGAGATAGGCCAGCGCACCGCGTGAATCCTTGTCGTGCAGCAGCACCGGCTTGCCGAATGACGGCGCCTCGGCCAGCCGCACATTGCGCGGAATCACCGTGCGGAACACCGTCTCGCCGAAGTGCTGCATCAGCTGCGCACTGACTTCATTGGAGAGGTTGGAACGCGGATCGAACATCGTGCGCAGGATACCCTCGATGTGCAGGCCCGGGTTCACCGCGTCGCGCACCTGCTCGATGGTGCCCGACAACGCGGAAAGCCCTTCCAGCGCGTAGTACTCGCACTGCATCGGCACGATCACGCTGTCGGCGGCGACCAGCGCATTCAGCGTCAGCATGTTCAGTGACGGCGGGCAGTCGATGAAGATCAGGTCGTAGTTCTCGCGCACCGGGATGAGCGCTTCGCGCAACCGCGATTCGCGCCCGGATTCCATCGCCAGCAACCGCACCTCGGCCGAAGTCAGATCCTGGTTGCTGGGCACCAGGTGGAAGCTGCCATCGACCACCGGCACGATGGCCTCCTCGATGGTGCACTCACCCAGCAGTACCTCGCAGCTGCCCTTCTCCACGGCGGCCTTTTCCACGCCGCAGCCCATCGTCGCGTTGCCCTGCGGATCAAGGTCGATGAGCAGCACCTGCCGGTGCGTCACCGCCAGCGAGGCGGCGAGATTCACGGCGGTGGTGGTCTTGCCGACCCCACCCTTCTGATTGGCAATGGCGATGACGCGCTTGGTCTTCATTGGATTGGCGGCAGTCTAGGCTGTTGCCGCCCCACCGTCACGGCGCCGCGCCGTAGCGCAGCAGGATCAGGTGGCGCGCCTCGCCCAGGCCCGGCACATCCACCGCGCGCACCGCCTCGATGCGCCACCCCGCGGGCAGCGGACCGCCATCGGCATCGCGGTCGGTTGCGGCGGGCGGCGGCCAGCGCCCCTTCATGGCGATGACCCGTGTCGCCGGACCGACGAGCGGTTCCACCCAGGCGGCCAGCCGCGGCAGCGGTGCGAATGCGCGCGCGATCACCGTGTCGTGGACTTCCGGCGCCAGCTGTTCCACCCGCCCGTGTCGTGTGCGCACATTGGCCAGCCCCAGCTCGCGCGCCGCGTGGTCGATGAAACGCAGCTTCTTGTCCACCGCATCGATCAGCGTGAACCGGCGTGCGGGATTCACGATGGCCAGCGGCAAGCCGGGAAACCCCGCGCCTGTGCCCACATCGGCGACCGTGATGCCGGCGAGCTCGGGCTGCACGGACAGTGAATCCAGCAGGTGATGCGTGAGGATTTCATCCGGCGAGTCGATGGCCGTGAGGCTGTAGGCCTTGTTCCACTTCTGCAACTGGGTGACCAGATCCGCGAACTGCCGCAGCTGCGTAGCGGTCAGCGCAATGCCGAAGGTGCCGGCTCCTTCGGTGAGGCGCGCGGCGAAATCGTTCACGGCGTGTTGCGTACCCAGCGCGCGACGAACTGCTGCACCGGCATGTCGTCGAGCAGCTCCGGCTGCTGCTGCCACTGGAAGCACAGGGTATCGATGCGCCGCAGCTGCGTGATGGTGAAGATGCGGCTGGCCGCGACATACAGCCGCTTCAGCGCCGTTTCGAGCGACTCGCTGCCTTCCGCCGCAGTCCTGGCCGTGCAGTAGGGATACAGCGCTGCGAGGCGCGGCGGCTCCTTGCCCGTGAGCACCGCCATGCGCGCCGTGATGTCGGCCTCGGCCAGCGCCGCGAGCAGCGTGTCGGCCTTGCCATCACGCTGCGCAAGCAATGCACACATGACACGCGTGGCTTGCGCGGCTTCGAGTTCGTATGAAGTTCCGGGTACGCGTGCGCCACCGGGCCGCATGTCCGCGGGCTTCACCGTAGCCAGCACTGTCGCGGCTGCAGGCTCGTAGATCGCTTCGAGCAGCATGCCCGTCACCACCAGCAGCCGCTGGCGGGCAGCGGCGTTGGCTTCAGCCTTCGTCATCATGGATGCGCACCAGCGTTCGACCGGTGTTGTTGCCGGCCACAATCGATTCGAATGCCTCGGCCAGCCCGGCAAGCCCGACCGTGCGGGTGATGATGTCTTGCAGATGCCGCGGTGCCAGGTCGCTGCCGATGCGACTCCACACGGCCAGCCGCTTGTCGCGACGGGTCGCCGCCGAATTGATGCCGAGCAGATTCGCGCCGCGCAGGATGAAGGGCATCACGCTGACGTTCAGTTCCGCGCCACCTGCCAGCCCCACGGCGGCCACGCTGCCCTGCATGCGGGTACTGCGCAGCAGCCACGACAGCAATGCACCGCCAACGTTGTCGATGGCGCCGGCCCAGCGTTCCGGTTCCAGCGGCCGCGTCGACAGCGCACTGGCATCGAGCAGTTCGATGCGGTTCGCGCCGACGCGCCTGAGCAGGGCCTCGCTGTCGGCCTTGCGCGTGAAGGCCACCACATCGTGGCCGCGGGCCGCGAGCATGTCGATGGCGAGCAGCCCGACGCCACCCGTGGCGCCAGTCACCGCGACCGGCCCCTGACCCGGAGCAAGACCATTGTGTTCCAGCTGCATGATGGCCAGCGCGGCGGCGAAGCCGGCCGTTCCCACGGCCATGGCCTCACGCATGCCCATTGACGGTGACAGCTTCACCACGGCTTCGGCCGGAACGCGGGCGAATTCGGCATATCCACCGTCTCGCGTCTCGGACAATCCGCACCCGGTCACCAGCACCTTCTCGCCCACGGCAATCGCCGCATCACTCGAGGCGGTGACGACACCGGCCAGGTCCACACCGCCCACCAGCGGAAAGCGTCGCAGGATGCGCCCCTTGCCGGTGCCGGCCAGTGCGTCCTTGTAGTTGATGCCGGACCAGTGCACCCGGATGGTCACATCGCCCGGCGCAAGATCGGCCAGTTGCAACTGCTCGATCCCGGCGCGCTGTTCGTGAATGCGGAATGCGGCGAAGGTGTGCATGGATGAGGCGCCATCTTAACCCTGCGCTAAGATCTGCGCCCATGAGGCTGGGCAGACATTCAATTGCATTGCTGATGGTCACGGCGCTCGCTTGCGCCAGCGCAGCGGGACAGGCGCCGCTGCGCATCGAGCAGGGCAATCTCATCTATGAAGGGGTGCCGGCCGAGGCGATGACCGTGCCGGAAACCCTCGCTGCCTGGCAGAACTCGCGCGGCGCAGCCCTGCTCGGCTGGCTTGCCGACGGCACCCTGCTGGTGTCGATGCGCGTGGATGACACCGCGCAGTTGCAGCGCGTGGCCGGGCCGCTGGCCGCGCCCGTGCCGCTCACGCATGAGGTCGAGCCTGTGGCGCGCGCAACAGCGCATCCCTACAACGCGAGCCAGCTGGTGTACCTGAAGGATCGCGGCGGCGACGAGAATGCCCAGCTGTGGCTGCGGGATCTCGCCAGCAACACCGCCCGCCTGTTGACCGACGGCAGGTCGCGCCATGGCACACCGGTGTTCGCGCACAATGGCCAGCGCATTGCCTATTCGGGCAATGCCGTGGATCCGGCCAGCAACGACATCTTCCTCTCGGACCTCACCAGCGAGGCCGGGCCACGCCTGGTGCTGAGCGGCGGCAGCGCCGATCTGTCGGTGGAGGACTGGTCACTCGACGACAGGCAACTCGCGGTGATCCGCTACCGCTCCATCACCGACAGTGAACTGCTGCTTGTGGATGTGGCCACCGGCGAGCAGACCGTCATCGAACCCGCTCCGCGCAAGGAGCCGGGCCGGCGCGCCAGCCGCGCAGTCCGCCCTGCTGTTGCGGTGGGCGAGGCGCGCTTTGCACACGATGGCCGCGGCCTCTACTTCACCTCCGATCGTGGTGGCGAGTTCATGGCACTGCACTACCTGGATCTGCACCAGCAGCGGCTCACCACGCTCACGCCAGACACGCACTGGGATGTGGAGCGATTCGAACTGTCTCCCGATGCACGCTTTCTCGCCTACACGCTGAATGAAGCCGGCTTCTCGCGCCTGGTACTGCGCGACCTGCGCCTGCAGGCGGACGTGCTGCTGCCACCGCTGCCCGGCGGCGCGGTGATCGACAACATCGCCTTCGATCATCGTCACAACCGCCTCGCCGTGGCGTTGCAGACCGCGCGCTCACCGGTTGCGGTGTTCGTGTACGACATCGTTGTCGAGGATGCAAAGACCCTGCCGACCGTGACGCTGGCGCGCTGGACCGAGCCGGACCTGGGCGGCATCGATCCTGCAAAGCTGGTGGCGGCGGAACTGGTCGGGTTCCCAACCTGGGACCAGGACGGCGGCAGGCAGCGCCGGCTGTCCGCGTTCGTGCTGCGGCCCGCGAGCCCCGGGCCGCACCCGGTGCTCATCGACATCCACGGTGGGCCGGAATCGCAGTTCCGTCCGAACTGGAATTCCTTCCATCAGTTTCTCGTCAATGAACTGGGCTTCGTGGTGGTAGCGCCGAATGTGCGCGGCTCGGCCGGCTACGGACGCAGCTTCCTCAAACTGGACAACGGCGTTCTGCGCGAGGACTCCGTGCGTGACATCGGTGCGTTGCTCGTGTGGATCAGCGCCCAGCGCGACATGGATCGCAATCGCGTCGTGGTGGCCGGCGGCTCGTATGGCGGTTACATGGCGCTGGCGTCGATGGTGCAGTATGGCGATCGCCTCGCCGGCGGGGTCGACATGGTCGGCATCACGAATTTCGTCACCTTTCTGACGAACACTTCCGGGTATCGCCGGGACCTGCGCCGGGCCGAATACGGTGACGAGCGCGATCCGGCCATGCGCGCCTTGCTCAACTCCATCTCGCCGCTGACCAATGTCACGTCCATCAACAAGCCGCTGCTGATCGTGCAGGGCCTGAATGATCCGCGCGTACCGGCCAGCGAATCCGAACAGATGAAGGCACTGGTGCGCGCCCGCGGCGGCGAAGTCTGGTATCTGGCGGCGAAGGACGAAGGCCACGGCTTCCGCAAGAAGATAAACGCGGATGCCTACCGCGCAACCATGGTGGCCTTCCTGAATTTCATCGGCGGCACGTCAAAATGAAAACGCCGCGGTGAGCGCGGCGTTCTGCGGGCGTCAGCGATGTGCCGGGCTCATTTCGCCGCGGTCAGCTTCTCTTTGCGCGGCACGGTCTGCAGTGCCGGCCTCTGCTTCGAGAAGTACTCCGCGAGTTCCTTGACGTCTTCCGGCTTCAGCTGGTTGGCCAGCGGCGCCATGATCGCGTTCTTGCGCGCACCGGAGCGATAGCTCTGCAGCGCGTGTTCCAGGTAGTCGGCATGCTGGCCGGACAGCGCCGGACCCAGGTCCTTCACCCCAACGCCACCATTGCCATGGCACGACATGCAGACGCTGGCGCTGGCAGGCAGCTTGCCAACCGACGCCGTGCCGGCCGCTGCCACCACCTGGCCACTGAAATACGCCGCGATGTCGTGCATTTCCTGATCGGAAAGCGTGGCCGCGTGGGCATGCATGGTCGCGTGGCTGCGCTCACCCTTCGCATAGGCCTGCAGGGCGGCGACGATGTACTCGGGATGCTGGCCGCGCAGCTTCGGCACCGAGAAAGTCGGGTAGACGTTCTTGTAGGTGTCGATGCCGTGGCAACCCAGGCATGTATAGGCGAGCACTTTGCCGCGGGCCGCATCGCCAGCTGCCGTGGCAGGCACCGTCACGAACAAAGCCGCCGCGGCAAATGCCAGCAGCGAGAAGACCTTTGACAAAGAACGCAGGGACATCCGGAGAGACCTCGGGGAAAAGCGCGTTGGCCGGCGCAAAACAGGTCGGAATTCTACGATTCGACCGGCGAGAATGCCACCAAGGCCGCCTGCTGGCCGGTCGCTAAGCCACTCTTATAGAAAGGGAATTGATGATCGCCCTCATACAGCGTGTGGCCCGGGCCCATGTCACCGTGCAGGATCGTGAAGTGGCCAGGATCGGACCCGGCATCCTGGCTCTGTTGGGCATCGAGGCCTCCGATACCCCCGAAACTGGCGTCCAGCTGCTGGAGAAGGTGCTCCATTATCGGATTTTCGCCGATGAAGCCGGCAAGATGAACCTTGATCTTGGCCAGATCGACGGGGAACTGCTGCTGGTACCCCAGTTCACGCTGGTGGCTGACACCCACAAGGGCACGCGACCCGGATTTTCCCGGGGAGCCGCGCCAGAGGCGGCCCGCGCGCTGTTCGGGCACCTTGTGGAGGCCGCCGGCCAGCTGCATCCCAAGGTACAGGCCGGCATCTTTGGTGCCGACATGCAGGTGGAACTGGTGAACGATGGACCGGTGACCTTCTGGCTCACCACCGCAAAGCCGCCTTAAGTAGGGCCGCGAACCATTCCCGGCAGGCTTGTCTTATCATGCAGTCCCCTGAAATGACGAGCGGCGTCACGGAGCTTTAGATGGGTTCTTTCAGTATCTGGCATTGGCTGATCGTCCTCGGCATCGTCATTCTCGTGTTCGGCACGAAGAAGCTCAGCTCCATGGGCAGCGACGTCGGTTCGGCGATCCGCAACTTCAAGAAGGCCATGAACGAAGGTGAGGCCGAGGGCAAGGAAGCCGCCAAGCAGATCAAGCAGTCCGTTGATGGGGATGCCCAGTTCCCGGAGAGCAAGTCCGCGAACGAGTCTGCTTCCAGCAGCGACAAGCGTTCCGCCTGAGGGCGGACATCTTCACCAGCCATGTTCGGAGTCAGCTTCAGCGAGCTGGGGTTGATCTTCGTGGTAGCCCTGATCGTACTGGGTCCCGCGCGCCTGCCAGGCCTGGTGCGCAAGGTTGGTCGCTGGGTCGGCAAGGCGCGCAGCATGGCGCGCGACTTCCAGCAGCAGCTCGAGAACGAGATCAATCTCGACGAGCTGAACCGCCTCACCGAGACCCGCGCGAAGGAATCCAAGTTCGAGCCACCTGAAGCCCCGGCGACGCCTGCCGCGGAGCAGACGACGGAACAGCCTGCGACGGAGCCCGGCGCAACCGCAGAGGCCGACTCGAGCCAACCCCCCGGCGGCGGCTATCCGTACGGACCCCAGGAACCGCCTTACGTGCCGCCCGCGCCCACTGACGACACCTACTCCCATGCGCACGCGCAGGGTGAGTTGCCGATGGATCACGAGCCTGCAGAGCAGGTTGCCGACGAGAAGAGAGACAGCGGCGCGGCCTGACGCAGCGCGAATCGTCAGATGAGCAAGAACAAGGACAAGCAGGACAACAAGGACGAGAAGCTGGCCGAAGGCTCGCTGATCTCGCATCTGCTCGAGCTGCGCGACCGGCTGCTGTGGGCCGTGCTCGGTGTGGTCATCGTGTTCATTCCTGCGGCCGTCTTCCGCAACGAGATCTTCGAATTGATTGCCAAGCCGATGCTCGAGCAGCTCGGATCGGGCAGTTCAATGATTGCAACGGGTGTCATGAGCCCGTTCCTCACGCCCTTCAAGGTGGCGTTCTTCTTCGCGCTGTTCGTGGCGATGCCGTGGGTGCTGTACCAGGTCTGGGCCTTCGTCGCGCCCGGCCTGTACAGGAAGGAGAGGAACTTCGCCGTACCGCTGCTGGTGTCGTCGATCGGGCTGTTCTACTTCGGCATCTTCTTCGCCTACCGCTTCGTGCTGCCGATGGCCTTCCGCTTCACCACGCACAGCGCACCGGAAGGCGTGAAGGCCATGCCGGACATCAATGTCTACATCGACTTCGTGCTGCGCATGTTCCTGGCCTTCGGTGTCGCCTTCGAAGTGCCGGTGGTGGTGGTGCTGCTGGTGCTGACCGGCCTGGTTCCGGTCGAGAAGTTTGCGGGTGCGCGTGGCTACGTGGTGATCGGCATCTTCGTGGCAGCGGCCATTCTCACGCCGCCCGATCCGCTCTCGCAGATCCTCATGGCCGGGCCGATGTGGCTGCTCTATGAAGGCGGCGTGCTGATGGCCCGCATGCTGGTGCGCAAGCGCGCCGCGGCTGCGGACGAAGAGAAGAAGCCGGCGCCCTGATCAGGCCGCGCCGCTGGGCACCTGCGCGGTGCGCTCGCGCATTTCGCACAGCACCTTGAGGCGGGCCAGGGAGCGCTCGGTCAGCATGCGAACCTTGCCGTAATACTGGGTCCACTCGCCCAGATCCGGCATGCCGGAACAAAGCTGGCGCACGATGGTGCCGCGCCCGTCGGCTTCGAGCAGGAAGTCATCGACCACGGCGCCGTCGAACACCGGCAGTTGCGGTGGCGACAGGTAGATGAGGCGCAGCCGGCGCGGCGGCTCGAACAGATCGATCACGGCCTCGCGGTACAACCCTGGCGCAATGGTCGCCGACCAGTGTCCGCCCTGGAATGGCCTGACGCGCGCATCGCTGCCAACCCATAGCGGCAGCAGCGTGGGGCCGCACATCGCCGCCCACACCTTGGCAGGCTCGACGGCAACATCAACCCGATGCGCAAACCCGCGTGTCTTCAGAGCCATGGGCGCTATTCTGCCACGCGTCCGCGACGCAGGAGCATCGTGACGAAGGGCACCAGTGAAGCCACGATGATGACGATGGTCACCACGCCGAAGTTGTCGCGGATCAACGGAATGTTGCCCACGAAGAATCCGCCCCAGACGAACAGCCCGACCCAGGCCACCGCCCCGGCCACGTTCCAGGCCTGGAAGCGGCCATAAGGCATGCGACCCACGCCGGCAACGAAGGGCGCGAACGTGCGCACGATGGGCGCGAAGCGTGACAGCAGCACGGTCATGGCGCCGTGTCGGGCGAACCAGCTTTCCGTTTGCTGCAGATATTCCAGCTTGATGAAGCGGTAGCGGCCGCTGAAGGCCTGCCTGCCAATGGCGCGCCCGATGGCGTAGTTGGTCGTGTTGCCCAGCACCGCCGCCAGCACCATGAGCAGCATCAGCCACCACGGCGAGAGCCTGCTGCCGGTGTCGATCGCGGCCAGCGCGCCAACTCCAAACAGCAGCGAATCACCGGGCAGGAAGGGCGTTACCACCAGGCCGGTTTCGGCAAAGATCACCAGGAACAGGATGGCGTACAGCCACAGATCGAAGCGGGCCAGCAGCTCGACCAGGTGCCGATCCAGATGCAGGATGAGATCCAGCAGGAAGTGCAACAGCTCCACGTGTGCGGATTCTTTCAGACCGGATGAAGCCGCGCCAGCTAACCGGCGATCTTGCGCAGATGGGCGGGCAGATCGCCCTGGTCGTACCCGGCAATGATGCGTTCCATGCGCTGCTGGATGTCGCCTTCTGCTTCGGGCAGGGCAATGCCATCGGCCGCCAGCTCGCGCTTGAGCTCTTCCTGCATCTCGGCTTCGATGGTCTCGTCGTGCGCGCCCAGGATCTTCTCGTCGCTGGCACCCTGGCGTGCCACCGCAGCATAGGTTGGCAGGTCGCGGATGACTTCCGCCATGGGCACTGGCCTCGCAATCGCGAAACCCTGCCCGTAGTCGACGCCCAGCCGCGCGACGCGCAGGCTGATCTCGTCCGATTCCACGTATTCGGCCACGGTCTTCAGGTCCATCGAGCGCGCCAGCTGCGCAATGGCCTGCACCATCGATTCGGCGCGCGGATCCCTCAAGACATCGCGCACAAAGCTGCCGTCGATCTTCAGCACGTCGACCGGCAACTTGCGCAGATAGGCCAGTGACGACAGGCCAGTGCCGAAGTCGTCGAGCGCCACGCTGCAACCCAGTGCGCGCAGGCGCTGCATCATTTCTTCGGCACGATCCAGGTTGGCAATGGCTTCGCTCTCGGTCAACTCGAAGCACAGCACCTGCGGGTTGACTCCGCTGCCGCGGATCCTCGCGATCAGATCGTCGATGAATTCAGGCTCACCCAGCGACTGGCCGGACAGATTGACCGCGAATACCACCGGGACATCGGCCAGCAGCGCGGCATGCGGCGCCAGCTTGCCCAGCGTTTCACCAATCACCCACCTGTCGATATCCGGCATCAACTGGTAGCGCTTTGCTGCCGACAGGAAGCGGCTCGGACCGATGATCTCGCCCTGTTCATCGATCATGCGCAGCAGCAGCTCGAAATGCGGTTTGTCGCCACCATTGCCCGGCAGCGGCGCAATCAGCTGCGCATCCATGCGCACGCGGCCCTCGCTGAGCGCAGCGCGCAGGCTGGGCGCGATGTTGACGTCTTCGTAGCGACGGATCAGCGACTTGTCGCTGCTCTGGTAGACCTCGACCCGGTTGCGACCGCGGTCCTTGGCCGCCTTGCAGGCCGTCTCGGCAATGGCCAGTGCGTGCGCAAGATCGACATGCGGACCAGTCAGCTGCGCCACACCGATGCTGACCGACGCCTGGTAGGTCGCATCCGTAGGGCCACCAAGGTGCACCACGCTGAGCCTTTCCACACCGGCGCGCAGCGCCTCGGCAAAATGCATGGCGTCTTCTTCGCCGGTTGGCAGCAACAGCGCGAAGCGGTCACCGGAAATACGTGCAGCCAGTGAGCCCGGCACCATCCGCGCACGAACGAGTTCACCCAGCTTGGCGATCAGCCGGTCGCCAAGCGGCATGCCGTGGCTGTCGTTGATCATGTGCATGCGATCAACGTCCAGGTACAGACAGGTCCATTGCTTCAGACCCTTGTTGCCCTGCGCTTCCAGAATCATCCGTGCGCGCTGTTCAAACGCCTTGCGCGTCAGCACGCCAGTGAGCTGGTCGTAACTGGAATCAATGAGGCTTGCGGCACGACGCGCCAGCAGGTTGGCGAGCAGCCCGTCGCGGCGGCGGAATTCACGGTTCTCGCGGGAGCGGAACATGGCCAGCACGCCAGCGACACGCCCGGCCGGGTTGCGGATCGCACAGGCCAGAACCCGATAGGGCAGCTCGATGCCGGGCAGGCTGCCAACGTCGTTGAGCAGCAATGAATCGGTGCTGGCCTGCGCGAGCGACACCAGGTGCCGATGCAGCCGTGCCAGGATCGACGTGTCCACTTCGCGCCCGGCGACCTTGGCCACCGAGACGAGATTGCGCTCGGGCACCACCAGCGCGGCGAACTCGCAGCGCAGGTGCAGGTTCACGTTCTCCAGCAGTTTCTGGATACCCTCGTCGGCGATCTCGCAATGCTGTGTATCCGGAGTGGACAGCAGCACCTGCAGATCGCCTTCGTCGGTATCGGTCTCGTGCGTGGATTCGGTGGCGCGTTCGATATGGGCGCGCAGGGCCAGTTCGCGCCGCAACGTCTCCAGTACCGGCCGCAACATGCCGTGCACGTACGCGAAATTGCGTGCGGCGCTGTCGCCTTCGCGCCAGCTGACAGCGAACAGGGCCGACACGGCACCTTCGTCGTCACGCAGCCAGAACACATGGACGGGATCGATTCCGAGCTTGACCAGCTCCCCCGCGGCATCGCTCTGCGCTGCGGTGGCCACCGACTTGCGGATCATCGGTGCGAAGGTCGGGGCGACGAAATCCTCGCTGGTCCAGCGAACCTCGCCGTCGGGTTCGAAAACCGTCAGGCCGCGCGCGCGCGGCAGCAACGCTGCCACCAGCTGGGCATAGGGCTGAAAATCCGCGGGGGTGGCCGAGTCCTTCGACATTATGGGAAGAATGACCGACCACCGGTCCCGACAGCTTGATCGAGTTGGCAGATTCGGCTCTGGAACCCCGCAAAAGACGAGTGCGGGGACCAACCATTACCGGGCCGGTGGCTCCCTGGTACGGAACCACTCATGGGGGTTGACGGGTTTGCCGGCGCTCTGCCCCTGAAAGCCGCTGCGGATCTCGAAATACAGGCCCGGAGCCTTGCGCCCGCCAGAATCGCCGACCGTGGCAATCAGGTCGCCTGCCTTGACCAGATCGCCCCGCTGCCGGAACAGCTGTTCATTGTGGGCGTACACGCTCACGAACCCATTGCCATGATCCAGAACAACCAGCAGACCACGCTGATCCAGGTAGTCCGCAAACAGCACCCGGCCTTCATGCACGGCCCGCACTTCCGAGCCCTGCCGGGCGTCGATTTCGATGCCATCCGAGCGGTGGTCAGCCCCGATGCGGATGCCGAAATCCACGGTGATCCGTCCGGCCACCGGCCAGGAAAGCTGGCCACGGACCTTGGCAAAGGGGGCACGGGGGTCGTACGGCGTGGCTTCCGTGGCGCGGGCCAACTGCTTCAGCAGATCGTCCATCTGCTTTTCCAGTGCCTGCTTCTGCTTCTGGAGCTGCGCTTGCTGCGCCCCGGCGTCCCTGGCTTCCTTTTCCAGCGAAGCCAGCACCTTGCCGCGCTGGGCCACGGCACTGTCCAATTCACTCAGCTGCTTCTTCTGGCGCTGCTCCAGAAGCACTAATTCGGCGTCTTCTGCTTCGATCCTGGCAGTAAGTTCCTTGATCTGGTCAACATCCTGACCCAACTGATAGATCTGCTCTGCCCGCTGCCGCCCCAGGTAGCCGTAATAGGTCAACATTCGGCTCATTTGCGCCGTACTGTCTTGATTGAGCAGCAACTGGAGCGGTTCATTGCGCCCCATGAAGTAGGCGCCACGCAGCTGGTTGGCCAGCGCCTCCTGGTGACGCTTGCGCTCCGCTTCCTTCGCCGAGCGTTGACTGAGGAGCTCCTGCCGGGCCGCAGCCCGCTCCGAGCGCTGCTGCTGCAGGTCGCGCAGCCCTGCGCGCGCACTGGCCACCGACTTCTCCGCGGCCCGCAGTTCACGCTGCTGTTTGTCCAGGTTCTCCGCATTGCGGGCCACCTGCTTCTGCACCCGCTCCAGGCTCTCGGTGACGGCCTTCGTCTGCCGTTCGTTCTTCCTGATGTCCTGCTCGAGCTGCTGGCGTTCCTTCTGGGCGGCCGGCAGCGCCAGGGCGATCGCCAGCAGCGCAAGCCCAAGAAGATGGCGGGAGGCTATGGTCATCAGGGCGCCAGTCTATAATGCCGGCCCTTTGCCACAAGGCCCCGCGACGCATGGATCGTCTGCTCGAATACCTCCAGAAGCACCCCTTTCTCGTCAGCCTGGCCGTGGCGATGGCGCTGGCGGTGCTCTTCTACGAGCTGCGAAGCAGGCGCCTGGCCTATGCGGCACTGCGCCCGCAGGAAGTGATCCAGCTGATGAACCAGGGTGCGCAGCTATACGACATGCGCGACGGCGGAGCCTTTGCCGCCGGGCATATCAATGGTGCCAAGCACCTGGATCCGGGCCAGGCCGGCAACGCCGCCGAGACCCTCAAGCGTTTCAAGGACCGGCTGCTGGTGCTGTGCTGCGACGATGGCAGTCGCTCGACAGCGCTGACTCGCCAGCTGCATGCCAGCGGCTTCACCAAGGTGTTCAACCTCCGCGGTGGTCTTGCCAGCTGGCGCGCCGATGGCCTGCCACTGTCACGCGACTGACCTGGCAGGACTGACGCCGTGACTCATGCCGAGGTCGTGATGTACACGAAGCAGCGGTGCTCCTGGTGCACGCGCGCGCGACAGCTGTTCAAGGACAAGGGAATACCGTTTACCGACATCGATGTGGAATCGGTGCCGGGCAGCCGCGAGGAGATGCGCGTCCGCAGCGGCCGCGACACCGTGCCGCAGATCTTCATCTGCGGGCGCCATGTCGGTGGTTACGAGGACACGCATGCGCTGGAATTGAGTGGGGAGCTCGACTCGTTGCTCGCCACGGCTTGCTGATCAGGAAAGAGGAATTACGACCATGGCTGAAGAACAACCCAATGCGCAGCCCAACCTCGCGCTGCAGGCCGTCTACCTGAAGGACGCCTCGTTCGAGGCACCACAGGGCCCGCGCTCCGACGGCAACTGGCAGCCACAGATCAATCTTGATCTGGCGACCAACAGCGCAGTGGTTCAGGGTGATGTGCGCGAAGTGGTACTCACTGTCACCGTTTCCGCCAAGCAGAACGACAGGACATTGTTCCTGGTGGAAGTGAAGCAGGCCGGTGCCTTCCTGATGCAGAACCTGTCTGAGGAAGAAACCAAGCGCGCCATCGCCAGCATTTGCCCCGGCGTGCTGTTTCCCTACGCGCGCTCGATGATTTCGCTGCTGGTCTCGCAGGGCGGTTTCCCGCAGCTGCTGCTGCCGCCGGTGAATTTCGATGCCCTCTACCTCAACGCGCAGGCACAGCCGGTGCAACCTGCTTCGCAACTGAAGAACTGAACGGGCGCTGGCCATCGTGACTGCGCCGATCGCGGTACTTGGCAGCGGGTCCTGGGGAACCGCCCTGGCTATCCAGTTTGCGCGTGCCGGCAAGGCCACCAGATTGTGGGGTCGTGATGCCGCGCAACGCGCCGCCATGCGGGTGCAGCGTGTCAATGCTCACTACCTTCCCGACGCGCCGTTTCCGGATCTGCTGCAGATCGCCGATTCAGTGGATTCCGCGCTGGCCGGCGCCGGGGACGTGGTGATCGCCGTACCGAGCAATGCCTTTCGTTCGTTGCTCGAGGATCTGGCACCGCGGATATCCGGTGAGATGCCTGTGGCCTGGGCCACCAAGGGCTTCGAACATCGCACGGGGCTGCTGCCACACCAGGTCGCACACGAGGTGCTGGGCAGCGGTTACACCATGGCCGTACTGTCAGGCCCCACCTTCGCAAATGAAGTGGGGCGCGGCCTGCCTACCGCCATGGTGGTGGCCTCCACGGATGCCGACTTTGCGATGCGCATCGCCGAGGATCTGGCCTCACCCAACTTCCGCACCTATGTCTCCACCGACATCGCGGGCGTGGAGATTGGCGGCGCCGTAAAGAACGTCATCGCGGTCGGCGCGGGCCTTTCAGATGGCCTTGGCTTCGGCGCCAACATGCGCGTTGCGCTGATCACGCGCGGCCTTGCCGAGATGACCCGGCTCGGTGTCGCACTCGGAGCGCGCGAGCGCACCTTCATGGGCCTCGCGGGCCTCGGGGATCTGGTGCTGACCTGTACCGACAACCAGTCGCGCAATCGCCGTTGTGGCCTGGCCATCGCCCGCGGGCTTTCAGTTGATGAAGCCATGCGCGAGATCGGCCAGGTGGTCGAGGGCTATCACGCAGCACGCGTGCTGCGCGCGGTAGCCTCACGGCTGCAACTGGATCTGCCGGTCTGCGAAGGCATCTGCCGCATTCTGTTTGATGGTGCAGATGCCCGCGACGTGGTGCATGCACTGATGGCGCGGCCACCGCAGGCCGAGTTCGAGTAGGCCCTTGACCACCCTGCTCGCCATCGATCAGGGCACGACCAGCAGTCGTGCAATCCTCTTCGATCGGCACGGCCAGCGGCTTGGAATGGCCCAGCGCGAACTGCGGCAGCATTTCCCGCGAGCGGGCTGGGTGGAGCACGATGCCGCGCAGATCTGGGAAGACACGGTCAGCTGCGTGCGCCAGGTGCTGAAGGACGCGGGCGTGTCCGCGCGCGATGTTGTGTCCCTCGGCATCACCAACCAGCGCGAGACCACCGTGATCTGGGACCGCGTCACCGGCGAGCCCATTCATCGCGCCATCGTCTGGCAGGATCGGCGCACCACCGACTTCTGCCAGCGGCACGAGGATCGTGAAGAGTGGCTTGCCGCACGCACCGGCCTGCGGCTCGATCCGTATTTCTCGGCAACCAAGATCGCCTGGCTGCTGGATTATGTCCCCGGCGCGCGCGGGCGCGCGGAGCGCGGCGAGCTGGCCTTCGGCACCATCGACAGCTGGCTGCTGTGGAAGCTGACCGCAGGCCGCGCGCATGTTACCGACGCCACGAATGCCTCGCGCACCGCGCTGTTCAACCTGACCACGCAGGACTGGGATGACGAGCTGCTGGGCTTCTTTGGTGTGCCGCGCACGCTGTTGCCGCAGGTTCTGGACAGCGCGGCGGACTTCGGCCAGACCGACGCGGCGCTGTTTGGCGGATCCATAGCCATTGGTGGCGTGGCTGGCGATCAGCAGGCGGCCACGGTGGGCCAGGCGTGCTTTGCTCCCGGCATGGCGAAATCCACCTTCGGCACCGGGTGTTTCATCGTGCTGAACACCGGAGCCACGCTTACGCTGTCGCGCAATCACCTGCTGAGTACCGTTGCGTACCGTCTCGAGGGGCGGCCGACCTTCGCGCTGGAAGGCAGCATCTTCATCGCGGGTGCGGCCGTGCAGTGGTTGCGCGATTCGCTGCATCTGATCGCCACGGCCGGTGAAACCGAACATCTGGCGCAGTCCATCCCGAATACGCTGGGTGTGTACCTCGTGCCGGCGTTTACCGGCCTGGGCGCGCCGTACTGGGATCCCGATGCACGCGGCGCGCTGCTGGGCCTGACGCGTGACACCGGCATCGCGCAGATCGCGCGTGCCACGCTCGAGGCCGTGGCCTACCAGACACGCGACCTGATGCGCGCCATGGCCGAGGATGCGGTCGCGCCCATCGAGCTGCGCGTCGACGGCGGCATGGTGGTCAACAACTGGCTGGTGCAGAACCTGGCCGACATGCTGCAACTTCCGGCCGTGCGACCGCACACCATCGAGACCACCGCATTGGGGGCCGCGATGCTCGCCGGCCTGCAGGCGGGGGTGTATGACTCGCTCGAGGACATCGCCCGGCTCTGGCAGGCCGAGCGGCGCTTCACGCCGCAGATGTTGCGCGGCGAGGCCGACCAGCTCTACGCCGGCTGGCAGGATGCGGTGCGGCGCGTACGCAGCGGGTCAGCGCAACGCTGACCCGAACCCGTTCTGCCGCCAGGCCTCGTACACCACCACAGCCACGGCGTTGGAGAGATTCAGACTGCGGTTGGAAGGTTGCATCGGGATGCGCAACCGTTCGTGCGGCGGCAGCTTTGCAGCCACGTCCGGCGCCAGGCCACTGGTCTCGCGCCCGAACAGCAGGCTGTCGCCGGGCCGGAAGTGCGCCTCGTGATAGCCCTTTGATCCGTCCGTCTCGATCACGAACAGGCGCGTCGGACCGATGGCCGCCAGGCAGGCCGTGATGTCCGGATGCAGGCTCACGCGGGCCAGGTCGTGGTAGTCGAGCCCGGCGCGCTTGAGCTGAGGTTCGCTCAGGTCGAAACCCAGCCGCCCCACCAGATGCAGGTGGGCGCCGGTGTTGGCGCACAGCCGGATCGAATTGCCCGTGTTTGCCGGGATCTCTGGCTCAAACAGCAATACGTTGAACACTGGCGCCTCCACGGGCAATCGCTTGGGGATTAGGCGATAATCGCAGCATGAACGCGGCCCTGGAAACGCCCTCCGACAGCACTGGCTGGGCGCCGCCACATCCTTCGCTGGCAGTTGAATTCTGTGGCATGCAGTTCGCGTCGCCGATCGTGCTGCTTTCCGGATGCGTCGGCTTTGGCGAAGAGTACACGCGAGTGGCCGGCTTCTCGAACCGCGACGTGGGCGCCATCTGCCTGAAGGGCACCACCGGCAAGCCGCGTCTGGGCAACGCGCCGCACCGCGTATGGGAAACCCCCATGGGCATGCTCAACGCCATCGGCCTGCAG